>JAGBTP010000012.1 GCA_017631255.1 Alistipes sp. | reverse complement strand
GGTGGTGAGTATGTATTCACAAAGGATGAGGAGTTTAGCGAGATTCTTGTTCTTAAGGGTAATACTATTATCGACGGTAATGGTTATACCCTTACATCAACTGCAACTCGTGCTATCAATGTAAGTGGTGCAGCAAATGTAACTATCAAGAACCTCAACATCGTTGCTTCAGGCGAGCGTGCTATCAATGTTATCCAGAACTCAAAGAATGTAACCATTGAGAATGTTACAGCTAAGGCAACAAATTACACTTTCAATGTAGCTTCTTCAGCTGCAGGTGTAACGGCCACAATCAATAACTGTGACTTGACTGGTCTCAACACTGTAAATATCGGTGGACAAAACACTAAGTTAACAATCAATAATACTAAGCTTACCACTGTCGATAATAATGAGGACGAGAACTATTCTACTATCGTAGTTAACAAGGATGCAGCAGGTTCAAAAGTTGTAGTTAATGGTGGTGAGGTTGTGATAATTGGAGGATTTGCTGACGGCTGCAAGGTTGCTAAAGTTGCTTCAGATGGTTCTGAGATTACTTTCAATAATACAAAGAATGCATCAAATGAAGATGTTGTAATCGAAAACTTTGCTGTAGTGTATGGTGACTATTATTATGGTTTCACAAAGTTCGAGGATGCCGTTAAGCAGGCAGCGAAAGATAATGCAGAAGTTTTGGTAGTTCGCACTCTCAATCTTTCTGAGCCATTTGTAATCGCTGAGGGCGAAACCGTTGTTCTCGACCTTAATGGTAAGACCATCACTACTAATCTAAAGCAGGAGGGTCGTCACCACTATGCTATCGACAACTATGGTACTCTTACACTTGAGGGCGAGGGTGCTATCAACGCTCGTGGTATTGAGAACTTCGGCACTTTGACTGTTAATGGCAATGTTGTTATCACAAACATTGACACAAACGGTGGTTCTGCTATCTGGAACGAGGGTAAGGCTACTATCAACGGCGGTACCTTCAAGACAAATGCTGAGGCTGGAGAGGGCTCTTATGGTGCTGCATTGAACACTCGCGTTGGTGGTGAGGCAATTGTAAACGGTGGTACATTCATCGCAAACAGCCAGCTCACTTATGCAATTATCAACGATGGTACAACTGTTATCAACTACGCAGATGTTAAGGGTAAGCACGGTGCAGTTGCTACTTCTAACGGTTCAACAAGCATTTACAATGGTACTTTCGAGCAGGTTAACAATAACAGCAGCGACCACTGTATTTTTGCTTCTGGTAGTGGTGTTGTAACTGTATATGGCGGTAAGTATAAGATTGAGGACCTTGAGCAGAAAAATGGTGGTGTTGTATTCAAGGAGTATGAGGGCGGTACTATTACAATCGCTGATGGTTACAAGTCTGTTGAGGCGGCAGGTGGTTGGTACTATGTTGTAGCTAACACTGTTGAGAATGTTGCTTATGCACCGATTGAGAATAAGGCCGCTACTCGCTATGAGGGCGACCACTTTGAAACTGGTTATATGAATAACGCATTGTGGCTCAACAACTATTATTTCGATGGTGATGCAGCAATAAAAATTGACAACGAGCCTTATAGCGTTATCGTTATCGAGAATTGCTCTGGTAATTTTAAGAACGATGTAATTACCATTAACTATGATCAATCGCAGCCTAGTATGATCTTGGAGAACTTGAATTTCACTATTGCTGAGGGCAAGAAGTTGATCAATTCAGCAACCAAGATATATCAGGTATTTATGGGCAATATCACCATCAATGGCGAGTTGATGACACAGGAGACTATTGGCCAGTATCTTGAGAATGTTGAATGGTATCAGGTTGTTGATCCAGAGTATCTCCACTAAAATTGTAATTACTCAACTAAACATACAGCGTCGGTTTTTCTATTTGCTTTCACAATTTTTTCATAGAGTTGACGCTGTTAGAGGGGCCTCCGAAAGGGGACCCCTCACTTTTTGTATATATGTCATTCGGGTGAAGATGGGCCAGAGGCGGCACAAGGGTGGGAAGGTGTAGCACGATATTTGCCGTGCGGTAGCGAGTAGAAACAGAGAGATAATCGCAAGATGGCATATTTAAGGTTGGTAATAGTAGGCATTGCCGTGTTGTGCGGGGCGTGCAACGCGCAGAGGAGCGTCGTGTATCTACAAGATGCCGAGGACGGAGCGGCCGTGGAGCTGCCAGACGAGTACATCATAAGGCTCAAGCCGCACGACAACATAACCATCGTAGTGAGTTGCAAGGACCCCGAACTCGCAGCGCCATTCAACGCTGCGACAACTTACAGCGTCCTTGCGGGAGGTACAACAACGACATCGGCGACAGCAAGCGCGCTCCAAGTGCTCACCGTGGGTAGTGACGGCACCATAGCGATGCCCATACTCGGCAAGATAGAGTGTGTGGGGCTGACGCGCGAGGAGCTGGCAGACCTCATAGAGCGCAAGATACGCGAGGGTGGTTACATCACCGAGCCAAGCGTCAATGTGCGCCTATGCGACCACGCGATATCGGTCGTGGGTGAGGTGATGCGGCCAGGGCGTTACGCCATAGGCAAGGATAAGATTAGCATCCTCGAGGCGCTCGCACTGGCGGGCGATATGACCATCTACGGCGCGCGTGACAACATCGCCGTAGTGAGAGAGTGCGGGGGCAAGAACATAGTCACGCGGCTCGACATACGCTCGGCAGAGTGTTTCGCATCGCCCTGCTACTACCTCGAACAGAACGACATAGTCATCGTAAGCCCCAATAAGTCGCGCGCAGCAACGGCACGCATAAACCAGAACCGCTCGTTCTGGGTGTCGATAGCCTCAACAGCCATATCGTTAGCTACGCTGCTAATCACCATATTCCGATAGTTTGCATACATTTACAAGCCTATGACACACAACGACGAGAGGCACGACGGCATAGAGGCAAGTGCGGGGGTTACGCCCACGCTGCGCGACATAGCGAGCATAGCCGCACGGCGCTGGTATTGGTTTCCGATATCGCTGCTCCTATGTCTGGGGGCGGCGTTGCTA
The DNA here is from genome assembly GCA_017631255.1 of Alistipes sp. Lineage (GTDB taxonomy): Bacteria > Bacteroidota > Bacteroidia > Bacteroidales > Rikenellaceae > Alistipes. Next base: position 19,358 of record JAGBTP010000012.1, on the reverse strand, counting down.
TACCTCAGCTACGCGCAACCGACATATCAGCGCACGGCAACACTCATAGTCAACGACACGCGCAAGGGTGCGGCAAGTGAGATGGCGGCCTTCAACGACATAATTGGAGGCATCGGACACAGCTCGGTAGACAACGAAGTGCATATCCTCAAGTCGCGCCACCTGATGGAGGAGGTAGTGGCACGCTACGGCCTTGCCACGCGCTACCTGAGCAGAGATGGGTTACGGCGGGTGGATATGTATGGGTGTGTGCCCGTCGTTATCGAGTTTTTGGAACCCATATACGAGGAGGTAGAGTTTTGTTACACCATCCTTGGCGATAGCACCCTGCGTCTCAGTGCCTTTAGCCGAGGCGGAGGGGAGGAGATTATTGCGAGGTGTGGTGACACGGTTGTAACGCCCATTGGTCTTGTTGTGGCACTTGCATCACCACGCTATGTGGACAACTGCGAGGGTGAGATAAGTGTTATTCGCAGCCCTGAGAGCGATATTGTGGAGCGATATCGTGAGGCGCTGAAGTGTGAGGTGGCGGACAGGCAGACATCCATCATCAGGCTTACGGTGGAGGATGCTGTGGCGCAGCGGGCTGAAGATATAATCAACGGCATCGTAGAGGCCTACAACGCCGATGCCATAGCTAACAAGCAAGCCGTATCGCACCTCACAGAGCGGTTCATCGACGAGCGCCTGCGGCTACTGAGCACGGAGCTGAGTGATGCCGATAGCGACATTGCCACCTTCAAGGAGCGCAACAATATCACAAGTCCCGAGGAGTATGCCACAATTAGCATCGAGGAACTGCAACGGCTTAAGGAGCAGACATTATCGCTCGAAGGTAGCCTCGCAATGGCGGAGTATATCCTCAGCCAGCTCAGCAACGAGGGCGTGACATCGCTTATACCAGCCTCAACGGTGGCGATGAGTGGTGCGGCACAGCCCCTTGCCACGCAAATAGAGAGGTACAACACCACCCTACTCACCTACGAGCGTCTTATCGCATCGTCGTCGGCAAGCAGTCCAGCAGTCTCGGACCTTGCAAGGCAGATAGCGGCGTTAAGGCAGACGATAATAGCCTCGCTCGTGGGTCATATCGAGGGTCTCAACCTACAGATTGCAAGCCTCAAGGGCGAGCAGAGGTTAGCAATGGGGCGTATGCAGAGCGCGCCGACGAAGGAGAAGGAGTTGCTGAGCAAGGTGCGAGGTCAGAAGGTAAAGGAGGAGTTATACATCTACCTCCTCGCCAAGCACGAGGAGAACGCCCTGATGGGTGCGGTGGCGGAGAGCAATGCCCGCATAATAGACCGTGCATATGGTAGTAGTAGCCCCATAAGGCCACGAAGCACAGCGATAGTTCTTACGGCGCTGATTATGGGCATTTTATTACCGCTGGCGATACTCTACCTTCGTGAGGTGACGAACAGCACCGTGCGCTCGCGTCGTGATATTGAAAGGGTGCTAAGCGTGCCATTCCTCGGTGAGATACCCAAGCATAACGGTAAGGGTGGCGGCATCGTGGTGCGCAAGGATAGTCGTGATGGCGTATCTGAGGCCTTTCGTATGCTGCGCGCAAATCTTGCATACATGTCGGTAGGCAGGGCGATGCAGGTCGTAATGCTCACCTCGTCGATACCGCACAGCGGCAAGACATTCGTCTCGTCGAACCTCGCAATGGCTCTCGCTACGGCCAACAAGCGCGTGGTGCTCATCGACTGCGACCTACGCCGCCGCTCGCTGACGAAGAGCCTCGGTGGCCGCAACGACAGACGGGGTATAACATCCTACCTATCGAACGCGGATATGCCTATCAAGGAGATAGTTCGCAGCAGCATAGAGCCCAATCTCGACATAATATATGCTGGAGTACAGCCGCCCAACCCCACTGAGATGCTCCTATCGCAACGGCTCGATGAGCTTATCACGGAGCTTAGGCAGCACTACGACTACATTGTCATCGACAGCGTGCCGGCGATGACCATTGCCGATGCGATGATTCTCGACCGTATTGCAGACCTTACCATATATGTCATCCGCCAGGGAGGCCTCGACCGCCGACTGTTGCCCGATATCGAGCAGCTATATCGCGAGCACAAGTTCCGCAATATGGGCATCGTACTAAACGATGTAACTGCCGAGGGTCAGGGTTACGGCTATGGTTACGAATATGGCTACTATGGCGACCGTCACGAGCTCTCGCTATGGCAGCGCATAAAGCATAAATTTGGGCATAAGGCATAGCTATGGAGCGTTCACTTATTATCGCCATAGACTTCGACGGCACCTGCGTCGAGCACTGCTATCCCGCCATCGGGTGCGAAGTGGAGGGTGCGGTGGAGGTATTGCGTGCCTTGCAGCAACGTGGGCATAGGCTTATACTCCACACCGTTCGCTCAGGGGCAACACTCGAGGCAGCCATCAGCTGGTTCCAGGAGCGGCGCATACCGCTCTGGGGCGTAAACCTCAACATAGAACAACGGCGATGGAGCGAGTCACCAAAGGTATATGCCCACTACTACATCGACGACTCGGCACTCGGCTGCCCGATACGATTCATTGACGATGTGAGGCGACCCGTCGTGGATTGGCGTGCACTGCGGAAACTTCTTGAATATCACGGCATATTATAGCCATACCATAGTCCATATGCAAAAAAAAAACAGAGGCTGCTCCGTCGAGGAGCAGCCTCTTTAGCTCAACAGTTTACAGCAGCAGCTGAGCCTATGCGAGCGTTGCGATCTTGCAATACTGCGCATACTTGCTCATAACCTCATTTACATAGCTTAGCGTCTGACCGCTGCCTGTAAACTTACCACTCTGGACGATATCCTGCTCATAGTAGGCAGGGTCCGACATAAGGCGAAGGTATCGACTTACATCGCTCCACGAGTTGGGGTTAGCACCCTCGCTGCGGGCCAAACGGCGTGCGTCGAGCACATGGCCAATGCCTGCATTATAGCTGGCGAGGATGATACTTAGGCGGTCGGTGGTAGGTGTCGAGGCTGGGATGCGCAACATACTCTCCAACTCGGCAAGGAGCATACCCGCAAGACGGATGTTCGTCTCGGTCTGCTCGATACTCTCGACCGGCACATTAAAGTGGCGCGCTACAACGGGGCGTATCTGCATAATACCCTTAGCACCACGGCACGAATTGAGGTTCTCAATAAAGCGCGACTCGCTATATGCAATAGCACTCATAAGTCGCCAATCCTGACCCTCCTCGGCTCCGACCATTCGCATAATATTGTCGAAACGCGAGATAACACACGGCAGCTCGACCGTCACGGCCATCTGCTCGTCTCTTGCTTGGTCTGCGGCAACTGCCTCCTCAACAGTAGGAGCAGCGAGGATAGGTTGTGCCTGACCCTGAAATGACTCATATACCGAGGCCAAAACCACGGCGAGAATCACAAACGAAACTTTTTTTAACATTGTATAGCAGTTTGTGGGCTGCTTATACCGGGCAAAACGCACCTTAGTCGTAGAACGACCACGAGATACCGAACTTGAACATTCGTGGATTGAGCGGATAGCGAGCTACCTGGAAGTACTCGCCATTGCCAAAGAGGTTCTGGTTCAGGTGTTGTAACTTTAACAAGATACGCATACGCTTCCACTTAGCCGAAACAAAGACATCGAGGTATGGGTAGTTACCCACCTTGACCTCGCGCTGGTTGAAAAAGGCCGAAAGCGCAGGGTTATAGCTCGGAGCGTAGTACGATGTGTTGTATCGTCCGTCCACGCCGACCTGCACTCGCAACACATCGCGCTTGACCCAAAACTCGTAGTAGTACGAGAGGAAGGCGCTGAGTGTTGGTACGGGAAGCACAGTCTCATTAGATGTGATTTGCACCAATGCCCTGTGATCGAAATGGAATCCCGCAATGCGGAAATCCTTGCGAGCGTACAAACTCGTAAGGCTAACAGTACCTGAGTGTTGCGCCACACGGCTATCGTTGCCGTAGTAGATCATATTGCTAACAACACCCTGCCAAGCACCTATCTCAAGGGCTATGTCAGGAACCGAGAAGTTAACCTCGAAACGAGTTTCAGACTCCTTATCGAAGGAGTTAAACCACACATAGTGGTTTGAGAATAGATTCTCCTGCCAATAGGCTGGCGAGCGGAGCTCCTGGCTGAAGCTACCACGAAGAATCAGTGGATGTTCACGAATGTAGGCCCTAAGCGTAATGTCCGCATTAATGGCCAAGTCGCCACTGCGATAGCCAGAGGGGTGATACTTGATATCGAAGCCCCAATCGGCGTAGCGTTTTATCTTTCCGCCCGTAGCACCGTAGATGTACCAATCGAGGCGTTTATCCTTCGTCATCTTACCACTCACATAGTCCTCAAGCTTGAGGTAGGAGTAGGTATGCAGGTCAAATCCAACACCGCCGTCGATAGACGACACCGCACCGTTTCTATCCCACGGCTGGATCTGAACATAGAGTTTATTCGAGAGCAGGCGCTCCGAGATTGAGTCTCGCGTGGTCTCAGGATTGATGAACCAATCGTCGTAGTAGGATATATCCCTTGTTGGCTCCCACTTGCCCGTCTCCTCGTTATACTCACCTCGCTGGTTGGTATATGTCGAGCGGATGTCGGTATATACCTTCGACCAGGTGTTGTACTCGAGCTGGTGGCCTATATATATAGCAGAGAGGTCGGCAAGCGAAAAATCGTACTCCGTAACGCGCTGCAACGGTATGGCGTAGGCCTGCTTAATGAGGAAGGCGTTGTTGCGATAGTGGTTATGCGCCTCGGACGAAGCCAAGCGCATAGGCACACCCGACGGCATCTCGAAGACGGTATCGGTAATGGCCCACTCGCCCACAACACCACCATTCTCGCGCGTATCAACCATATTGTGCATATATGCTGCGTGCACCGAGTAGCGCTTACCCGTATGCGCAAATGCCACCGAGAGGGCGTGGTTCTTCGTACGCTGCCAGTCGTACTTACCCATCGTGTTACGCGCCTTGTAGTTCACATTTGCTGATGTCGAGGGCGCAATATTCTGCGAGTGGACAATCTCGAAGTGCTCCTCACGGTAGCGCTTCTGTCCCGACTCGAGATACATCAGATTTGTGAGCGGCGTCTTACCATTATAGAATGGCACATTGTCGATGCGGGCGGTATAGGCGTCGTAGCTACGCGCAAAGATAAAGTCGGCATCCTGTCGTCTATCGAACCAATTTACCGGCTGCGACGACTGACCCAGGCCACCAAGAGCCATATCGCCCACACCCTCACGATAGAAGGCGTAGTCGATGCGCCAATCGGCAAGTGTTGTATCGAGAGGCATAATATTTACCCTATCGAAGTCCTCGTCCACGGTCCACTTCCAATTTCGGAGCGCACGCACCGTATCGACAAAGTAGTAGGACTCGAGGGCCCTCTTTTCGCGCTTCTTACGCGTCTCGGTTGTATCGGTAGTCTCCTCCTGCACACCCTCCTCGCCCTCCATTCCGGTGCCGTCCATACCGGTGCCGTCCATACCAGCAAAGTTGCCATAGAGGCCCGTAGACTGACCCTCACGCTGTGCGCGTGCCAGAGCAGCAGCGTCAAGCTGTGCGTACGACATTTGCGGCAGCAACATTGCCACCACAAGGCCCACAACAAAAACTATCGACTGCTTCTTCATAACGGGAGATTTACTTATTAGGGGTTGCAGCCTCGTCGCCACCCTTAGTAAAGAGCCAGCGCAGCGTTGAGACAACGATATATAGAACGATGATTGCGAGCACAGCGTATCTCGCAAAGAGAATAATTATCGCAAGCGAAAGCGCAATAAAAATGTAACGCAACTCATTACCACGCCAACCAAAGCCCTTGAATTTAAGGGCAAACATTCGTATCGGGCTGATGAGCAGTAGCGACATTGCCACCGAGATGATGAGTACAAACTCCTGATAGAGAGCTATGCTACCGCCACTATAAAGCATTGCTAACGACAGGAGCATCAGTGCATTAGCTGGCGTAGGCAAGCCACAAAACTCTGTACTCTGCGTCGTGTCGATATTAAACTTTGCCAAGCGCAACACCGAGAATGCGGCGATTATGAGCACCACATAACCGAGGTAGTGCATAAGGGTTGGGCATAGACCATAGTACGATGTCGTGCTATTATAGAGGTCGAACATCACCAGCGCAGGCGCCACACCGAAGGTCACATCGTCGGCAAGCGAATCGAGCTGCACACCGAGGGGCGACTGCTGGTTGAGCAGACGCGCAGCAAAGCCATCGAGGAAATCGAACACCGCAGCCAGGACAATGAGCCAGAAGGCCAGCACATAGTTGTGGTCGCTAAGCGTAACGATGATGGCCATCACACCCGACAGCAGGTTGCCCAGCGTAAGCATATTAGGCAGAGTGAAGAGCCTTATTTTCATCCCTTTATCCATCGTTATTACAATTTTTATGGCACGAAATTAGTTTCTAAAAGTGCCAAATATTTTGCAAAGATACAAAAATAATTTTATCTTTGTGTAAATTTGTAAAATTTAAGCTATGAAAAGCAATCGTTTTTGTGTAATTATGGCTGGCGGCATAGGCACACGCTTTTGGCCAATGAGTCGCCAGAGCCGACCAAAGCAGTTCCTCGACATACTCGGAACAGGTCGCTCGTTCATCCGACACACATTCGACAGATTTACTAATATTGTACCAAAAGAGAACTTCATCGTTGTCACCAACAAGCGCTATCGTGAACTCGTAATGGAGCACCTCCCTGAGATTAGCGACAGCCAGATATTATGCGAGCCAATAGGTCGCAACACAGCACCCTGCATCGCCTATGCAGCATACTCGCTCCTTAAGAGTCATCCAGATGCTGAGATGATTGTCACGCCTGCTGACCACCTGATTCTCAACGAGAAGGAGTTTGAGCGCGTAGTGGAGAGCTCACTTGAGTTTGTGGCATACCGCAACGCTCTGATGACTATCGGCATACAACCAACACGCCCTGAGACGGGTTATGGCTACATCCAAAAGTCGAACTCCGAGGAGATCTGCAAGGTCAAGTGTTTTAGCGAGAAACCGAGTCGTGAGATGGCGGAGGCATTTTTGGAGTGTGGTGAATTTTTGTGGAACTCAGGAATCTTCATTTGGAAGGTACGCGACATCGTAGCGGCCATCGAGGAGCACCTACCTGAGCACGCCACATTGTTTGCATCGATTGTTGACAAGATTGGCACCAACGAGGAGGATAGTGCCATTGAGGGTGTATTTTCAGCGTGCCGCCCCATATCTATCGACTACGGCGTGATGGAGAAGGCCGAAAATGTCTATGTTCACTGTGGCGACTTCGGCTGGAGCGATGTCGGCACCTGGGGTTCGGTCTACCAGCTGGCGCGCAAGGATAAGTATGCCAACGCACTAAGCAGCGACGAGATAAATGTCTACGACACGCGTAACTCAGTGATATCCATACCAAAAGAGAAGATGGCGGTGGTAAGTGGCCTCAAGGACTACATCGTCGTCGACACCCCCGATGTTCTACTCATCTGCCCCAAAAGCGAGGAGCAGAACATCAAGAGTTTCATCGAGGATGTCAGGTTCGAGAGTGGCGACAAGTACATCTAACGGCAATCCTCGCAACTATCACTCATAACAAGAATTCACACAAGAGGGTGTCCAGCAAGTATGTTGGCACCCTCTTTTCTTTCAGCAGATGACCATTTTGAGGGCAAGCGCAACGACAAAGTAGCCTTGTTAGAGAGCTTCATTTTTACATTTCGGCACTTTGTGGTGAACTTTGTCGATAAAATGTTATAAACATTTTGCTGAGAAGGGGTGTACGCACTAAAATATTAACTATTTTTGTTCGTTAGTTTGGTGTATAGTTTGCCCTCGCACAAAGCAAAATGGCACGATAAAGGATTATCTGCCTAAGAGTGATAGATTTACGCAATCCTCGCACTCTGTAATGGCAAGACACCACAACGGCAAACAAACGATTGAAAATTAAAATTTTGACAAATATGAGTAAGAAAGAGAAAGATTTAGATGAGATGGGCCTCGTACCCGAACTCTTCGATGGCAAGCACCAGGTGATTCCAATCATCTCAGGCGGCGATGACAGCATCGAGGATGTTTCGCTACCAGAGGTGTTACCCATCCTTACATTGCGCAGCTCGGTGATATTCCCTGGCTCGGTGACACCTATCACCGTAGGTCGTGCCAAGTCTATCGCCCTTGTTCGCGCAGTAGAGGCAAGTGATGGTCTCCTTGGCGCTGTGCTTCAGGTGGATAGCTCAGTGGAGGATCCACAACCAAACGATATGCACAAGATTGGCACTTCGGCGCGTATTCTCAAGATTTTGGAGATGCCTAACGGCAACCTCACAGTAATCCTTTCGGGTCTGGAGAAGATTGAGGTGGGCGAATACCTATCGACACAGCCATACTTCAAGGCTACGGTTACGCCTATTCAGGACACCACGCCCGACCCAAAGAATGTTGAGTTTACGGCACTTGTTGACTCAATCAAAGAGGTGGCACTCAACATCATCAACATATCGCCTTCGATGCCTAAGGAGGCGGCATTTGCCATCAAGAACCTTGACTCGAACAGAGCCATCGTCAACTTCATCTGCTCGAATATGGAGCTTACGGACGACGACCGTCAGCATCTGCTCGAGGCGCCAGGTCTCTTGGCACGCTCACGCCGTCTGCTCGAGATATTGGTGCGTGAGCAGCAGCTCGCAGAGCTCAAGAACGACATTCAGAACCGCGTAAAGCAGGATATTGACAAGCAGCAGAAGGACTACTACTTGCAGCAGCAGATGCGCGCTATTCAGGAGGAGCTGGGCGACGGTATGGATGCCGATGTGGAGCGTCTGCGCGAGGCAGCAAAGAGTAAGCGTTGGAGCACTGCCACCGCCGAGCTCTTCGAGAAGGAGGTATTGCGTCTCGAGAGACTCAACCCTGCCGTTGCGGAATACTCCGTGCAGCTCAACTACTTGCAGCTTATGCTCGACCTCCCTTGGGAGGAGATGACCGAGGATCGTCTCGACCTCAAGGCCGTAAAGGAGCAGCTCGACAAGGACCACTTCGGCCTCGATGAGGTTAAAGAGCGTCTGCTCGAGCACCTCGCCGTTATCAAGCTCAAGGGCGACCTCAAGTCTCCTATCCTCTGCCTCTATGGCCCTCCCGGAGTTGGTAAGACCTCGCTTGGTAAGTCAGTTGCGGAGGCTCTTGGTCGTAAGTTTGGTCGCATCTCGCTCGGTGGTCTGCACGACGAGTCGGAGATTCGCGGTCACCGCCGCACATACATCGGTGCTATGCCAGGTCGTATCATCGAGACAATCAAGCGTTGTGGCGCGTCGAACCCTGTGATCATTCTCGACGAGATCGACAAGGTATCACGCTCGAACCACGGCGACCCATCGAGTGCCCTCCTTGAGGTGCTCGACCCAGAGCAGAATACCACCTTCCACGATAACTACCTCGATACGGAGTACGACCTCTCGAAGGTGCTATTCATCGCTACGGCGAACAACATCGACAACATCTCGGCAGCGCTGCGTGACCGTATGGAGATGATTAACATCCCTGGCTACATCCTCGAGGATAAGGTGCACATCGCACAGCAGCACCTCGTAGAGAAGCAGCGCGAGGCGCACGGTATCCCTGAGGACAAGCTAAGCCTCAGCGACGAGGCCGTAGTGCGCATTATTGAGGACTACACTCGTGAGTCGGGCGTGCGAGGTCTCGACAAGGCCATCGCAAAGATTGCCCGCAACACCGCAAAGAGAATCGCCTTCGAGGAGGAGGTAGCACCTCGTCTTGAGATCGATATGCTCGAGCCTATTCTCGGCAAGCCTCTCTTCCGCAAGGACCGCTACGACATTGCAGGTATGCGAGGCGTAGTAACGGGTCTGGCGTGGACCGAGGTGGGTGGCGACATCCTCTACATCGAGTCGATACTCACGCCAGGTAAGGGTAAGCTTACGCTTACGGGTAACCTCGGCGATGTGATGAAGGAGTCGGCGACCATCGCCCACGAGTGGGTTATGGCGCACCACGAGGAGCTGGGTATCGACCGCAAGATGTTCGAGGCGTGGGATCTCAACATCCATGTGCCTGAGGGTGCAACGCCTAAGGATGGCCCTTCGGCAGGTATCACGATGGTGACATCTATCGTATCGACATACACAGGTCGTGAGGTAAGAGAGCGCATTGCTATGACTGGCGAGACCACGCTCCGTGGTAGGGTTACAGCCGTAGGCGGCATACGCGAGAAGATCTTGGCGGCTAAGCGTGCGGGCATCACCACCATCATCCTATCCGAAGAGAACCGCAAGAACATCGAGGAGATTAAGGAGAGTTACCTCGAGGGTCTTGAGTTCCACTATGTAAGCACCAACGACGAAGTACTTAAGCTCGCACTTAAGTAACGCACCATAAACGATTTGCAGCTATGAGACTTCGAGAGTACATTGCTCAGTTAGAGGCCAAGGGAGAACTCCTGCGCATAAGCACCAAGGTGGACCCACGCTACGAGATATGTGAGATTACCGATCGCGTGTCGAAGAGCGAGGGTGGCGGCAAGGCGCTCCTCTTCGAGAACACCGGCACGGACTATCCCGTGTTGATGAATATGATGGGCTCGGATAGGCGTATGGCTATGGCTCTTGGTGTCGAGCAGCTCGAAGATATCACCAAGCGCATAGATGACCTCCTCAAGGGCGCTATGTCGCCCAAGAGCTCGCTATGGGAGAAGCTACAAATGCTGCCACTACTCAAGGATGTGGCAAAGTGGTTTCCAAAACGAATCAAGGGTCGTGGCGAGTGTCAGGAGATAGTGCTAAGGGGCGAGGATGTCGACCTAAACAAGTTGCCGATACTCACCTCGTGGCCATACGATGGCGGCGCCTTCATCACGCTGCCGATGGTCGCTACGGTAGACCCCGAAAGCGGCACGCCGAACCTCGGTATGTATCGTATGCAGGTCTTCGACAAGTGTACGACCGGTATGCATTGGCACTGCCACAAGACGGGAGCGCGCCACTACGACGCCTACAAGCGTCTGGGCATCAAGCGTATGCCCGTAAGCGTGGCGTTAGGTGGAGACCCAGCGTACATCTACTCAGCAACGGCGCCTATGCCCGACAATATGGACGAGATGCTGCTTGCGGGTATGCTACGCCAGAGGCCCGTTAGACTCACAAAGTGCATTACAAACGACCTCTGGGTGCCTGCCGACTGCGACTTCGTGCTTGAGGGCTATGTCGATACCACCGAACCACTTACTGTGGAGGGGCCCTTTGGTGACCACACGGGTTTCTACTCGCTAACAGACCTATACCCTCGCTTCCACATCGAGGCCATAACCACCCGACGCGATGCGGTCTACCCCGCTACTATCGTTGGTGTACCACCGATGGAGGATGCCTATATTGCCAAGGCCACAGAGCGCATATTCCTTGCACCGATACGCCTTGCCGTACAACCTGAGGTGCGTGACCTCTATATGCCTATCGAGGGTACGGCGCACAACATCGCTCTGGTATCCATCGTGAAGCGCTACCTCGGTCAGGCCAACAAGGTTGCACAGGGACTTTGGGGTGCGGGACAGATGATGTTCAACAAGTATATGGTCATAGCCCCTGAGAGCTGCGACATACGCTCAACAGAGGCGGTGATGGAACTACTAAGCAGGGTGGATGCCGATAAGCACCTTATATGGTCTGAGGGTATTCTCGATGTCTTGGACCACGCGACACCGACAACGGGTTACGGCTCGAAGTTGGCTATCGACCTTACGGATATAGACATAACCGAGGCACGCAAACCATTTAGCGTACCTCGCACGGCACAGCCTATGGGCGGCGTGGAGTTCTTCAACACGGAGTTTGCCCAGAGATGGGGCGTGCTCATCCTCTATGCAGAGAGGGAGTGGCGTGAGAAGATCGATGTCGAGGAGTACATCACGCGCAACGGCTTTAGCGATATGAGGTATGTCGTGCTCTTTGACCGTGGTGCAGTGGGCTCGATGAACAATGCCGACCTGCTATGGTTGGCGGCGGCAAATACCGACCCAAAGCGCGACATACGCATATTCAATGGCACGATAATAATTGATGCACGCTCGAAGCGTCCGGGCTATGGCAACAACCCTTCGCGTTTCCCTAATGCTGTGACATCGCTACCCGAAACGATACACTATGTTGACGAGAGGTGGGCTGAATATGGCATTGGCGAGTTTATCGAGTCGCCATCGAAGAGATATCGCAAGCTATGGCTATCCGATAGCGCTCAGTGGTAGGCAATGGACGAACATCTACGACAAAACATACGAGGCGGATTAGCACTCATACCGCTGATTGTCATCGTGGCACTGCTGGCCATCATCGCACGACCACGCAGTGTCGACACGGAAGTCGTCGAGCGAGAGATGGCCGAAGATGTGAAGGATGTGGTGGCAGCAGTGAGTGATAGTACTTCGATGTGCGCTCCTGAATTACATCCCTTCGACCCCAACACTGCGGACTATCACGCCTTAGTGGCCGCAGGTGTGGAACGACGCATAGCGGTGAGCATCATACGCTGGCGCGAGGCAGGCAAGGTCTACCGCATAAAGGAGGATATTGCCCTCTGCTACGGTATGACCGACTCGATATACACCATCTTAGAGCCATACATCGTCATCAGCGACGAGCACCGCATCAAGAGTTACCGCACAAGCGACACGACCTATTCACGCAAGTATGAGCGTGACGACCGCTCGAAGCGCACAATCGAGTACACCCCATTTCGCATCGACACAGCTACGGCCGACTACCTCCGCACCATTGGTTTTTCGGTACGGCAGGCAGAGCTCATCATCCGCTATGGCGAGATGATAGGCGGCTACCGCTCGATAGAGGAGTTCGAGGAGTGCTACGCCGTAGATAGCACGATGGCGGCAACACTAAAGCCCTACATCATCTTCCCCGAAAGAGAGACGACAGATATGTCATACACGCGTGCGCAACACGAGTCCATAGATGTAAACAGTGCCGACTCGGCAGCCCTCGTTGCACTGCCTGGCATAGGTCCAAAGAGTGTCGTTCACATCCTTCGTTATCGTGATTTACTCGGTGGATACTACGATATTAGCCAAATTTTGGAGCTCGACATCGTCACAAGTGATAATTTTCAGCTTTTTTCTTCACAAATTTACTGCGATAATAGTAAAATTGAAAAAATTTATATTAACTTTGCACGCCCAAAAGAGTTGGAGGTTCATCCATATTTATCGAACCGAATGCTCAGGCGAATTATTAACCACAGAGAATTGAAAGGAGGTTGGAGTACCATAGAGGAGATGATAGACTCGAAAATATTTAACCAAGAGGAGGCAGCACGCATTGCGCCCTATCTCGACTTTGGTACAAAGCCTCAGGAATAGAATATAAACAGCTTCGAGTGGCGGGAGTCGCAAGAGGCAAATTAGACAAACAGTCAGAAAAGTATAGTCCAATACCCATTGCGAGGTTGCGGAGTGACGGTAAGGGGAGACAATAGACAATAATAAAACCAATAAAAACTAAACAAAAGCCCCGACCAACACAAAAGAGTATTAACATAAAAAAAAAGGAATAGCATTAGGATTATTATGAAGGTTCAGGAGGGTGAGAACATCGAGCGCGCCCTTAAGAAGTTTAAGAGAAAGTATGAGCGCACTGGCGTTTTGAAGGAGCTTCGTCGTCGTCAGTACTTCACAAAGCCGTCAATCGCTAAGCGTGAGGCTATGCAGCACGCTATCTATGTTGAGCACACCTACCGTCAGGAGGAGTAATCATCAAGGCTTAGGTCTTTATGGGTTGTCTAACTGTAGGTTGGGCAACCCTATTTATTTATATACATAGGTATAGCCCCCGCCATTCATACAGGGTTTACATCGCTGACAACGCACAATGTGCCTCGAGCAGCAATCTTTTAACACAAACCGAGCGGGCAGGTGATGGTAGTTTCCCTCTTTTTTCGTATATTTGCCCAAGTGCAAACTACAATAAAACTACAATAGAATGATTAAGACCCTAAAACAACTATTTGCTATTGTGGCACTGATTGCCACAGCAAACATTTTGCAGGCAGCAGAGCCGCAGAGCGCAACGCCTAACTATGAGCTTGCTGAGCGTTTCTCGCCCACCAAGATGAGCCGCCTCGTGCCTCAGACAGCGGTGCGCCCTAATTGGTTTGAGAAGAGCAACAAGTTCTGGTACGCGTGGAAGAACATAGACGATATCAACTACTACATCGTCGACCCCGCAACGGGCAAGAAGAGCGAGATGTGGTCGATGGCAGAGCTTGCCGAGAAGGTTACACTCGCGACAAACTACCCATTCGACGCGCAGCACCTCCCAATTACGAATATCAAGCTCAAGGAGGACAACATCGTACTCTTCGACATCGCACCACGCAGCGTGATGGTAGAGAACAACGACTACTCGCCAAAGGATAGCGAGGGTAAGCCTCTCGTATTCCACTTCGCGTGGGACATCGCAAAGAGGGAGCTCTCGCAGATCGACGAGCGTGAGGCACGCATACCGGAGTGGGCAAATGTGTCGCCTGACGGCAAGATTGCTGTATATCAAAAGAATAGCAACCTATGGTATATGTCGATGGAGGATGTAGAGAAGCTGGCGAAGGATCCTAAGGATAGCACCATCGTAGAGCACCCTATCACCACCGATGCTACCGAAGCAACGGCATACCATTGGTACGAGGACTGCATCGAGCAGATCAAGGAGGACGAGCGCTACCGCGTACACCTTCAGTGGTCACCCGACTCGAAGCACTTTGCTACCGTGCGCTGCAACACCGAGATGCTCCTGGACTTCTGGGTAATCAACATCCTCAAGGCGCGCCCTGAGCTCTTCTCGTACAAGTACCAGATGCCTGGCGAGCAGAGCCCCGACTTCTCACTCGAGATCTTCAACGCTGAGACCCTCGAGCGTCGTGTGGTGGAGATGCCTAAGTACAAGGAGCAGATGCTCTTCGTATGCCCTAAGCCTCACACCTATGCCGAGTACTACCAGCGTCCTGTACGCGCGGTATGGCAGGGCGACAACTCTAAGTTCTATGTCATCCGCCAGAGCCGTGACATCAAACGCGCCGACCTCTGCGTGGTAGATGTTGCAACGGCAACAGCTAAGGATGTCGTGGTCGAGGAGATGAATACATCTATCGAGTGGCAGATGCCTACACTCCTTAACGGTGGCAAGGAGGTACTCCAGTGGTCGGAGCGCACCGGCTGGGCACATCTATACCGTTACACCGCTGATGGTGAGCTCGTTAACCAGATTACTAAGGGTGAGTGGCACATCTCAAATGTCCTTGGTGTAGACGACGCTAAGCGCGTGATTTACTTCACCGCTACGGGCTACAACAAGGGGGAGAACCCATACTACCTCCACCTCTTCCGTGTGAACTACGACGGTACAGGCCTCAAGCAGCTCGACCCTGCGGGCTACAACGGCGAGTTCTCGCTCTCGGACGACCGTCGCTTCTTCACAACGACCTACTCGCGTGTCGATGCAGCCCCTGTATCGGAGCTATACACAACAGAGGGTCGCAAGGTGCTCACACTCGAGACCGTTGACCTCGAGCCTCTCTTCGAGATTGGCTACACATACCCTGAGACCTTTGTGGTTAAGGCTGCTGACGGCATCACCGACCTCCACGGCGTGATGTACAAGCCATACGACTTCGACCCATCGAAGAAGTATCCTATCATCGAGTATGTCTACCCAGGTCCTCAGACCGAGGCTGTGGAACAGTCGTGGTACCGCCCACTTATCCGCACCGACCGCCTTGCACAGCTTGGCTTCATCGTCATCACCGTTGGTAACCGTGGTGGTCACCCCGACCGCTCGAAGTGGTACCACAACTATGGCTACGGCAACTTGCGCGACTACGGTCTCAAGGATAAGGTCGTGGCAGCACAGCAGCTCGCAGCACGCCACAGCTACATCGACATCTCACGCGTAGGTATCCACGGTCACTCGGGTGGTGGCTTTATGTCTACCGCAGCGTTGCTTATGTACCCCGACTTCTTCGATGTTGCGGTATCGTGCGCAGGTAACCACGACAACAACATCTACAACCGCTGGTGGAGCGAGAAGCACCACGGTATCAGCGAGGTAGAGCGTGATGGCGAGACTATTTTCGAGTACCATATCTCGGCTAACCACGAGCTTGCAGAGCGCCTCAAGGGTAACCTCCTGCTCGTACACGGTGACATCGACGAGAATGTACACCCTGGCTGCACCTTGCGTGTAGTGGATGCACTTATCCGCGCGAACAAGCGTTTCGATATGTTGCTTCTCCCTGGACAGCGCCACGGCTTTGGCGATATGAACGAGTATTTCTTCTGGCGAATGGCCGACTACTTCTCTGAGCACCTGCTCGGAGAGAGAGAGACCTCGATTGATATTCCTCAGCTGAACAACGACATCTAATCGACGGATGTCAAGATGGTGGTAAAGGGCGAAAAGCAATATTATGCTTTCGCCTTTTACTTTTTTTTCGTATATTTGTGGCGATTTGTACACATAGTGTACAGCGCCGAAAAAGATAATTCAAAATTAAAAAATATTTACTATGGCAGTTGAACTAAAAGATTTGACCAAGAGCGACGAGAACTACTCGCAGTGGTACAACGATTTGGTTATTAAGGCCGGCCTTGCGGAGAACTCTGCAGTGCGTGGCTGTATGGTCATCAAACCTTATGGCTACGCCATTTGGGAGAAGATGCACGAGGTGTTGGATAGAATGTTTAAGGAGACAGGGCACGAGAATGCCTACTTCCCACTCTTCATCCCTAAGTCGTTCTTCTCACGCGAGGCAAGCCATGTGGAGGGCTTCGCTAAGGAGTGCGCCGTTGTGACACACTACCGCCTCAAGAACGACGAGGAGGGCAAGGGTATCGTGGTAGACCCTGCTGCACGCCTCGAGGAGGAGCTCATCGTGCGCCCTACATCGGAGACTATCATCTGGAACACTTATAAGAATTGGATCACATCATACCGCGACCTGCCAATCCTCTGCAACCAGTGGGCAAATGTCGTGCGCTGGGAGATGCGTACACGCCTTTTCCTCCGTACCGCTGAGTTCTTGTGGCAGGAGGGTCACACCGCACACGCCACTGCCGAAGAGGCCATCGAGGAGACAGAGCGTATGATCAATGTCTACAAAACCTTCGCTGAGGAGTGGATGGGCGTGCCTGTTGTCGTGGGCCACAAATCACCTAATGAGCGCTTCGCAGGTGCTGTCGACACCCTCACCATCGAGGCTCTTATGCAGGACGGTAAGGCTTTGCAGAGCGGTACTTCGCACTTCCTCGGTCAGAACTTCGCTAAGGCGTTCGATGTTCAGTACACCAACAAGGAGGGCAAGCAGGAGTATGTTTGGGCAACATCTTGGGGCGTTTCAACACGCCTTATGGGTGCACTTATTATGGCACACTCTGACAACAACGGCCTTGTTCTCCCTCCAAAGCTCGCACCAATCCAGGTCGTTATGGTGCCTATCTACAAGGGCGAGGAGCAGCGTCTTGAGGTCGTTGCACGCTTCGAGGAGATAGCTAAGGAGTTGCGCGCAAAGGGCGTATCTGTTAAGATCGACGCTCGTGATAATGTACGCTCAGGCTTCAAGTTTGCTGAGTACGAGCTCAAGGGTGTACCAGTACGCTTGGCCCTCGGTCCACGCGACTTGCAGAACGGCACTATCGAGCTTGCACGCCGCGACACCCTTAGCAAGGAGGTAGTATCTATGGAGGGCCTTGCAGACCGTATCGTAGCGCTCCTCGACGAGATCCAGCAGAATATCTTTACTAAGGCTCTCAACTACCGTAACTCTATGATTACAAAGGTTGATACCTGGGAGGAATTCCAGCAGGTACTTAACGAGAAGGGTGGCTTCATCTCAGCACACTGGGATGGTACCGCAGAGACCGAGCAGGCTATCAAAGAGGCCACTAAGGCTACCATCCGCTGCATCCCTATGGATGTTGTCGAGGAGGAGGGCACCTGCGTATTCTCAGGCAAGCCATCTAAGTTCCGCGTACTCTTCGCTAAGTCGTACTAATCGTACTACTAGTGGTATAACGATAGGCCGCAAAATAAGCTAAAACAAGCATACATATAACCGGTCTACAATAAAAAAGAGATGTCTGCAATATCGCGGACATCTCTTTTTATTGTCTCCTCTTGTTAGAAAACAGTAATGCTAACAATCAATTCTAACCACTGTACCGACTATTCAGCGGCCATACTCCCACCATATACCTATATATATTATTAATAGCTTGCTGCAGCCCAACCCCCTGTCTGCTATTATACAGCTCATCAATTTGCCTCTATTGCGATTTTTTAGGGGAAATCTCGTCAGATCTCCTCATACAAGGTCCAGTACGAAAGGGTATTTAGGGGATTGAAATTGCCTCGTTCTCACGGAAAGAGATTTAGGTGGCTAAATATGATTAAAGGCGCAAATGTCAACTTCTCAAAGGGGGAGGAATTGCATAAGCTGGAGGCGCAAGCCTCCCTTTCTCAAAGGGAGGTTTGGAGGGAATGTAAATATGATTGGCGGCTCAGCCGACTCTTTGAGCCTAAATCCGAGGGTTCGGCTGTAAGGCGGGATGAAGAGGTAAGGCGCTGAGGAAAGCTATGCTCTGTTGAGTAGCACGCACAACAAAAAAAGCCGAACGATTATATGATTATCACAACCCCAACAAAAGAAAAGCCTCCCTTTCTCAAAGGGAGGTTTGGAGGGAATATAAATATGATTGGCGGCTCTGCCGATG
This sequence comes from Alistipes sp., assembly GCA_017631255.1. Classification (GTDB taxonomy): domain Bacteria; phylum Bacteroidota; class Bacteroidia; order Bacteroidales; family Rikenellaceae; genus Alistipes. The sequence continues at coordinate 565 of JAGBTP010000012.1, read as the reverse complement.
TAAATATGGTTGGCGGCTCAGCATACTCTTTAAGCCTAAATCCGAGGATTCGGCTGTGGTAGTGGCATCAAGGAGTGGCAAGGCAGTACGGCGAGTAGCGGTGTGCTGAGCAGCACGCACAATAAAAAAGCCGAACGATTATATGATTATCACAACCCCAACAAAAGAAAGTTCTCCATCTCAAAGGGAATTTATGAGGATTGTAAATATGATTATATACGCAAGCCTCCCTTTCTCAAAGGGAGGTTTGGAGGGAATGTAAATATGAATAGCGGCTCAGCCGATGTAAATATGAATGGCGGCTCAGCCGACTCTTTAAGCCTGAATCCGAGGGTTCGGCTGTGGTAGTGGCATCAAGGAGTGGCAAGGCTGTACGGCGAGTAGCGGCGCGCTGAGCAGCACGCACAACAAAAAAAAGCCGAACGATTATATGATTATGACCACCACACCAAAAGAAAAGCCTCCCTTTCTCAAAGGGAATTTATGAGGACTGTAAATATGATTATAGGCGCAAGCCTCCCTTTCTCAAAGGGAGGTTTGGAGGGAATGTAAATATGGTTGGCGG
>JAGBTP010000011.1 GCA_017631255.1 Alistipes sp. | reverse complement strand
GCTATCGTTGCGGTGAAGGGCAATGCCCATCTTTGCGGTGCCTGGGGCGATGAGCTTAACAAGCTCGGTACGCTCGGTCTCGTTGTAGCGGGTGTAGTTGTTGAGCGTAACATCCACAATCTTACCACCACGGCTATCGAACACCACGCTCATAACATCGTTACGCACGGTGTCGAGCTGCGAAATGCCTGTGTGCGCTGCGAAGAGCGTTGCGCCGTGGCGCGCAATTTCGGCATTCTCTCTTTCGAGGCGAAGAAGCGAGTCGCGCTGCGCCTTATCCTCCTCCGACATCTGCTCCTCGAGTGCTCGTGCTGCCTCAGCCTCAGCCTGGCGCTGTGCCTTAGCAGCCTGCTCCACCTTAGCCTTCTCGTTTAGTATCTCCTGCTGCTGCTTCATCTCGTAGTTCTGGTAGAACGAGAAGCCTACGAATACAGCAATCATCAGCACAATACCAATAATCGTCTTTTTATCCATCTTGCAATTCTCTCCCATCCCTCGACGGATGGGCTTTAGTTAATAATTAGTTATACTCCTATTATCCCTTGAAATGGGCATCGCCATTTTCATAACTATGCCCATTATCAATCTTCAATCTCGATTTGCGCCCAAAGATAGGTCAAATCTCGCTATTTTGCTACCTCGTCGCGATACTTGAGCGCCTCCTGAACAAAACGCACGAACAATGGATGAGGATTTGCCGCCGTAGAGCGGTACTCTGGGTGGTACTGTGTACCTACGAACCAGCGGTGCGAAGGAATCTCGACAACCTCCACAAGGCCGGTGTCAGGGTTGAGACCTACGGCCTTCATACCCGCAGCCTCGAAGTCGGCGAGGAACTCGCTGTTGAACTCATAGCGGTGGCGGTGACGCTCAACGACATCCTGTGTGCCGTAGGCCTCAGCGCAGTATGAGCCCTCTGCGAGGTGACAAGGGTAGCCACCAAGACGCATTGTGCCGCCCTTAGCCGTAATCTTCTTCTGCTCCTCCATAAGGTCAATAACAGCGTGCTTGCTCTGAGCCATCTCGCTCGAGTTAGCATCGTGCCAGCCGATGACATTGCGCGCAAACTCGATAACGGCGCACTGCATACCGAGGCAGATGCCGAAGAATGGCACATTGTTCTCGCGTGCATAGCGCACAGCGATGAGCTTGCCCTCGATACCACGGTTACCGAAGCCTGGTGCTACCATAACCGCAGACATTGAGCCAAGCTGCTCCTTAACATTGTCGATGGTAAGGCGCTCCGAGTTAACATAGTGGAGCTTAACCTTCACCTCGTTCACCGCACCTGCGTGGATGAACGACTCGCTGATTGACTTGTATGCGTCTGGAAGCTCAGTGTACTTACCCACAAGGGCGATGTCCACGACGCTCTTTGGATTCTTGATGCGCTCAACGAATGCCTCCCACTCTGCCATATTTGGCTCATCGCCTACCTCCAAGCCGAGCTTCTCGAGGAGTACGCCGTCGAGGTTCTGGGCGTGCATACGCAATGGCACCTCGTAGATGGTAGGCACATCGATAGACTGCACAACAGCCTCAGGGGTAACATTACAGAAGAGGGCTACCTTGCGGCGAAGCTCCTGGCTGAGATCGTGCTCCGAGCGGAGAACGAGAACATCTGGCTGGAGACCGTACGATAAGAGCTCCTTTACAGAGTGCTGCGTAGGCTTGGTCTTAAGCTCGCCCGAAGCAGCCATATATGGGATAAGTGTGAGGTGTACGAGGACGGTGTTCTGGAAACCAAGCTCGTAGCGCAACTGACGCACTGACTCGATGAATGGAAGTGACTCGATATCGCCCACAGTACCACCAATCTCGGTGATGATTACATCGTACTTCTTGGTGGCACCAAGGAGCTGCACACGACGCTTAATCTCGTCGGTGATGTGAGGGATAACCTGCACGGTCTTACCCAAGAATTCGCCGCTACGCTCCTTCTCAATGACGCACTGGTAGATCTTACCCGTTGTGACATTGTTGTTGCGTGTGGTCTGAATCGAGGTAAAACGCTCGTAGTGGCCAAGGTCGAGGTCGGTCTCAGTACCATCCTCGGTAACATAACACTCACCGTGCTCGTATGGGTTGAGCGTACCTGGGTCGACATTGATATATGGGTCGAGCTTCTGGATCGTTACAGAGTAACCGCGTGCCTGGAGGAGGCGTGCGATAGATGCTGAGATAATACCCTTACCAAGTGATGATGCTACACCACCAGTTACGAATATGTACTTAGGTTTTGAGAGTTTCATAGCTATATCTTCTTTTGTTTATGTTTCTACTTCAGTATTGGTTGTCTCGCTTATTGGTTCGTTGCGCGTCGGAGATTAGTTGTGTGCCTCCTGCTCGTCGATAAGGTTAATCTTCTCGATAAGCTCTGCCATATCGCGTTTTGAGCGCTCGATCTTCTCGCGCACATCGGCGATGAGGGCCTCGGCATTCTTCGACTTTGAGAAGAAACCTATGTTATTCTCAAGAAGTGCGATATCCTGCTCGAGCTGACGCACCTTGTTAAAGAGCTTCTCGCGCTCAGAGCGTAGCTGCGCACCGCTCTTCATTGTCGACACGCGCTCACGGAAGCGGCTCATCGAACGGTCGCGCTCCGACGAGCGGAGTGTTGCGAACATAGCATCCACAAGGCTTTTGTACTCCTTCTGCAACGCCTCCTTCTGCTTGATAGGCACGAAGCCAATCTGACCCCAGCGGCGCTGGAACTCCTTGATAGCCTCAAAGCCGCCAGCCTTGATGTCGGTAGTACGCATCTCCTCGAGCAATGCCTGCTTGAGCTTGAGGTTCTCCTCGTGCTGCACATCCTGCGATGAGAAGTGTGCCGCCTTGCGCTCGAAAAACTTATCGCACGCCGCACGAAAACGCTTCCAAATAGCATCCGAGTGACGACGCGCCACAGGACCCACCTGCTTCCAGCGTGCCTGGAGGGCGATGAGCTCGTTAGTGGCATCCTTCCACTCCTCCGATAGTGCGAGTGCCTCGGCAGCGGCGCATAGTTCCTGCTTAACGGCGAGGTTGTGCTCCCACTCGCTCTTCTGGCCAGCGTAGAACTCACGCTTGAGCTCGAAGAACTTGTCGCACGCAGCGCGGAAACGCTCGTATATACGATTGTTGTCGCGCTTAGGCGCAAAGCCGATGGTCTTCCACACTTTCTGAATCTCGAGCAACTCCTCGCTTGCGCTGTCCCACTCCTTGCGTGAGAGTGTTGGGCGAGCTACGAGGGCTTCGGCCTTCTGGCAGAGCTCCTCCTTGAGGGCGAGGTTCTTCATCTGCTCAGCCTTGAGGCTCTCGAAGTGCTCCTGGTGGCGCTTGTTGATGCGGCTCGATGCCTCCCTGAAGCGCTCCCACAATGCCTCCTTGTACTCCATAGCCACAGGACCTGTCTCGCGCCACTCGTCGTGCAACTTCTGCAACTTGCGGAACGCCTCGACAACCTGATTCTCGAGCGTGAGTTCCTCGGCCTGCTCGCAGAGGCTTAGCTTTGCCTCGTAGTTCTTTCTGAGGTCGAGGTCACGAAGCTCCTTGTTAATCTTGATGAAGTTGTAGAAGTTCTCGACATAGAGGTTGTATGTCTCCCAGAGGTCCTCGACATTCTGCTGTGGCACGAGGCCCGCCTCCTTCCAACGCTGCTGCAACTCACGGAAACGCTGGAATGTGGTGTTCATAGTCTCGTCCGAGCCGATGAGCTCCTTAAGCTCCTCGATAATCTGGAGTTTGATACGCAGGTTCTCCTCCTTGCTCGCCTCCTGCTCAGCGATGTACTTGTCGCGTGCTGTGCGGTACTCCGCAAGGAGAGCCTTGAAACGCTCCTCGGTGCTGCTTGCCGCAGGCGAGAACTCCTCCTCGTTGCCGCCAGCCTCGACGAAGGCCTTGCGCTCAGCCTCAACAGCAGCACGACGGCGCTTATTAAATGTTATCTTGATGGCTTCAACTACGGGGCGCAGTCTCTGTACGGGCTTCGATGCGAGCTCCTCGGTAAAGAGTGCGATGAGCTCCTCCTCGCCAAGGTCGGTGATGTTGTCGCTGATGCTCTCGATCTCACGCTCGGAGGTCTCCTCCTCCGTTAGAGTGGTGTTTTCGTCGTTGGTCTCAGCGTTCTGGCAATCCTCTGCCGCAGAGTGTGGAGCCTGGGTAGTCGTCTCAGTATCTTCGGCAACGGTATTGATGCCGACAAGCTCCTCGGGAGCTGTAAGATTAGTCTTTTCAGTAGCCATCGTTAAATAGTTTTAGGGTAATACTTTGGGCGTGTCGCAGGAGCGATGTTGAGCCTTGTGGGCACGCCCTAATCGTGACGCTCGGTGCATACTTTAGTATGGGCTGCGCCATTATTCGTGCAAATATACTAAATCATTTGCGAAAAAGCAAGCCACTTGGTGAGAAACCTTGCGTGGGCGCGTGCTGCGTGCGAGGGTGGCGGGGTGCTTCGTATGTGATAAATAGTGTAATATTGTGCGATATGGCGAATTATTATAAGGCTATCAAACTATATGGTAGGACTATATAATGAAGGGCGTGGGGAGGGGGCTTTGTGCGATGCGAAAAAAAAGTGTAGATTTGGTTGGAAAGTCGCCCAAAAATTACTATCTTTGTTGTGCATTTTGTATCAACTCGGAAACATTATTAACTATAAACTATATTCTCAAATGGTAATTTTGGTTCTTAACTGCGGTAGCTCATCTATCAAGTATCAGGTACTCGATGTTGTTGACGCTTCGCAGACGCTCTTGGCCAAGGGTCTTGTAGAGCGTATCGGTCTTGCTGAGGGTGATCTTACACACAAGCCTCAGGGTAAGGATAAGTATGAGGTAAAGTGCCCAATTCCTGATCACACAACAGGTATTCGTCTCGTTCTCGACGCTCTTACTCACCCTGAGCACGGTGTTATTAAGTCATTGGACGAGCTTAAGGCTGCGGGTCACCGTGTAGCTCACGGTGGTGAGTTCTTTACCGATAGCTGCCTCGTTGACGAGGAGGTTAAGGCTAAGATCGAGTCGTTGTACTCTATCGCACCTCTTCACAACCCAGCTAACCTTGAGGGTATTCTCTCAATGGAGAAGGTGCTCCCAGGTATCAAGCAGGTTGCTGTGTTCGATACATCGTTCCACCACACTATTCCAGCAATCAACTACTTGTACGCTATCCCTTACGAGTACTACGAGAAGTATCGCGTTCGTAAGTATGGTTTCCACGGTACAAGCCATAAGTTCGTTGCTCGAGTAGGTGCTGAGATGTTCGGCCTCGACTTCGAGAACTCCAAAATCGTTACTTGCCACATCGGTAATGGCGCCTCTGTAACCGCTATCAAGAACGGTAAGTCGTTCGATACATCTATGGGCTTCTCTCCACTTGATGGTCTTGTGATGGGTACTCGTGCAGGTTCTATGGATGTTAGCGCTGCTACCTACATCGCACAGAAGGAGGGTATGTCACTTGCTGAGCTCGACACTATGCTCAACAAGAAGTCAGGTGTTCAGGGCCTTACTGGCATCTCAAGCGATATGCGTGACATCGACGCTGCTTACGACGAGGGCAACGAGCGTGCTATCATCGCTCGCGATATGTACGGTAACCGCATCAAGAAGTTTATCGGTGAGTATGCTGCTGAGATGGGTGGCGTAGACCTCGTAATCTTCACCGGTGGTGTTGGCGAGAACTCTCCTGAGGTTCGTGAGTACGCACTCCAGGGCTTGGAGTTTATGGGCCTCGACTTCGACGCTGTTCGCAACCGTGGTAAGCGTGGTACTGACTACGAGATCACAGCTGAGGGTTCACGCGTGAAGGCTGCGGTTGTTTGCACCGACGAGGAGCTTGTTATCGCTAAGGACACATACCGCCTCGTAAAGTAAGAAATAGCAACAAGGGGCTGGCTTGGGCGTAGCTTGCGACGCAAGAGTAAATAATACTTTGCCCTGTAAGTATTAAGATACCTACGATCCCCTAAATCTCTCCCTGAGAGAGCGAGATATTTGCAAGATCCACTGAATCCCCCTTCGATAAGGGGGACTTGGGTGGGGCGAGAAGCTCGGTTAATCATCAATCCTCTTTTATAGGGGTGCGTGGGGGCAGAATAAAAGAACTCCGTTGTTGAGTTGCGTGCGCCTAAGGTTAGTATTGTTACTTAAAAGAAATATTAAAATATAATCAAATAAAACCTAAAACTATTATGATTAAGCATTTGGATGAGCTCGTTGCTGCGGCCGTTGCTCGTGGTAAGAAGAAGATGATTGTGGCTTATGGTCAGGATACTCACTCTATCGGTGCTACCGATATGGCTATCAAGGCAGGTCTTGCAGAGGTTACCCTCGTAGGTGATCCTGAGGAGATTAAGAAGTCTTGCGAGGCTGAGGGCGTAGATATCAACCAGTATACCATTATCCCTGAGTCTGAGGATGTTAAGGCTGTTGAGATCGCTGTTAAGGCTGTTCACAACGGTGAGTACGATGTACTTATGAAGGGTGTTGTGCCTACTGATAAGTATATGCGTGGTATCTTGAACAAGGAGTGGGGTTTGTTGCCAGCTGGCACAGTACTTAGCCATGTTACTGTTCTTGAGGTGCCTGCATACCATAAGCTCCTCGTTGTCAGCGATGTAGCGGTTCTTCCTTGCCCATCTCTCGAGCAGAAGAAGCAGATTGCAAAGTACCTCATCGCTACTGCAAACAACCTCGGTATCGAGTGTCCTAAGGTTGCGCTTCTCGCACCAAGCGAGCAGCTCCTTCCAAAGGTTGTTAGCTCGGTAGAGGCTAAGGAGCTCTCTGACCTCGGTCAGGCTGGTGAGCTCGGTAACGCATTGTTCCAGGGTCCTTTGGCACTCGATGTTGCTATCGACGAGGAGAGCGTTAAGATTAAGAAGCTTACAGGTCCTGTTGCAGGTGACGCTGACTGTATGTTGTTCCCTAACCTCGAGTCTGGTAATGTATTCTTCAAGGCTTGCTCGAAGTTCGGTGGCGCTGAGCTCGCAGCTATGGTAGCTGGTCCTACTGCTCCTTGCGTACTCACATCACGCGGTGACTCAACTAAGACTAAGCTCTACTCTATTGCTTTGGCTTGCTTGTCAGCAAAATAGTTTAACTCCGTAAGAGAATAACAATTATGGCATACAAAATTCTAACCATCAATCCTGGTTCAACATCTACTAAGGTGGCGTTGTTCCACGATATGGAGCAGGTGCAGACCCTTAAGCTCAGCCACTCGGCTGAGGAGATTGCTCGCTTCGACTCTGTTGCAGACCAGCTCGAGTGGCGCTTGGAGATCATCCTCAACGCGCTTCAGGCTGACGGCATCAAGATCGAGGAGCTCGACGCAGTTATCGGTCGTGGTGGTCTTATGCGCCCTATTGAGGGCGGTGTTTACCGTGTAGGTGAGGCTATGATCGCCGACCTTAAGGCTCCAAAGCGCCAGCACGCCAGCAACCTCGGTGCACTCATCGCACGCCGCATCGCTGATGTAGCAGGTGTTGAGGCTTACATCGCTGACCCTGTTGTTGTTGACGAGTTGCAGGATATGGCTCGTGTGAGTGGTATTAAGGAGTTGCCACGCCGCTCTATCTTCCACGCTCTCAACCAGAAGGCTATCGCTCGCCGCTATGCTAAGGAGGTGGGTCGTCCTTATGAGGAGTTGAACCTCGTAGTTGTGCATATGGGTGGCGGTATCTCTGTATCGGCACACTGCCAGGGTCGTGTTATCGATACCAACAACGCTCTCGATGGCGATGGTCCTATCGCACCAGAGCGCGCAGGTACTTTGCCAGCAGGTGACCTCGTAGACCTCTGCTTCTCAGGTAAGTATGAGAAGGCTGAGATCAAGAAGCTCTTGGCAGGTAAGGGTGGCCTTGTTGACCATGTGAACTGCAACAATGTTCAGGAGCTCAACGAGGTACGCGCTGCTTCGGGTGATGCTGAGGCACGCTTTATGCTCGACACTATGTCATACTCTGTTGCTAAGTGGATTGGCGAGATGGCAGTGGTGCTTAAGGGTAAGGTTGATGCTATCCTCCTCACCGGTGGTATCGCTTGGAACGACTGCGTGAACGATGTAATCATCGACTACTGTAAGTTCCTTGCTCCTATCAAGATTTACCCTGGCGAGAACGAGCTTGAGTCGTTGGCTGAGAATGCACTTCGCGTGCTTCGTGGCGAGACCGTAGCTAAGGAGTACTAATAGCAGTACTTCGTCCCCTGCCTGGTGTGCTATTATATATTAGGTATGGGTGCTCGGTGGGATAAACCATTGAAAGTTTATTCTGATGAAAATTCTGATTATCAACGGCGCGAACCTCAATATGCTGGGGCGTCGCGAAGTAGATATCTATGGTCGAGAGAGCTTCGAGGATTTCCTCGAGGCTCTTCGCCTACGATATGCTGCGCATACTATCGACTACTATCAGTCGAATATCGAGGGTGAACTTGTCGATGCGCTTCAGAGGGCTGAGGGTCGCTACGATGGCATCATCCTTAATGCTGGTGGCTATACCCACACCTCTGTCGTTATTCGTGACGCTATGTCGGCCATCGCAACGCCCGTTGTGGAGGTGCACATCTCGTCAATCCTTGCGAGGGAGGAGTTCCGCCATACATCTATGCTCGCCCCAGCGGCTAAGGGCACGATTATGGGCTTCGGCCTCGAGTCGTACCGCCTCGCAGTGGAGTATTTTGTGGGTTAGACTATGGCTACGGCTATGGAGCATAAGGTCGCCTCGGGTGTGGCGTGGAGCTTTATGGAGAAGCTCCTTACGATGGTCATACAGATGGCCGTCAGCATCATCGTGGCGCGTGCTCTTATGCCTGAGGACTTCGGCGTTATGGCCATCCTCACCTTTTTTACCTCGGTGGCGCTTACCATCGTCGACAGTGGCTTTTCGCAGACGCTAATTCGCAAGGCAAGCGTGACGGATGGCGACTACCGCTCGGTGCTGCGCTTCAATGTGGTGATGTCGCTGCTGCTATATGTGGTGCTTACGGCACTGGCGCGCCCTATCGCCTCGATGTATGATGCTGAGGCTATCGCCACCGTTGCACCTGTGTTGTTCTTGGTGCTACCTATCAACGCCCTCTGCGTCGTGCAGACAGTAATGTTCACGCGCGAGTTCCGCTTCGCGCTTCTTTCGAAAATCGTATTCTTCTCCTCGCTCATCAGTGGTGCCGTGGTTGTCGCTATGGCGCTCCTCGGCTGTGGCATATGGAGTCTGGTGGCGCAGCGACTGCTGATGATGGGCATCAAGGCAGCTGTCTTCTGGTATATCCGCAGGTGGCGTAGTGCTGAGCGTGCATCGATGGCATCGCTACGCAGTATGGCACCTTTCAGTCTCCGTCTGCTGGCTACGGACCTCATTGCGTCGATGTATAATAATGTGGCGCAGCTCTTTATCGGTAAGATGTACTCTACCGCATCACTTGGCTACTACTCTCAGGCACAGAAACTTAAGGACCTACCCGTAACCTCCTCGGTACAGGCGGTGCAGGGTGTTACCTACCCCGCATTATCGGCTATGGCGGGCGATGGTGAGCGTCTCTCGCAGGGCTATTTGCGCATCGTGCGTATGCTCTCGTTCGTGCTCTTCCCCGCAATGCTGGGACTTGTGGCAGTAGCGCCTGATATGTTCCGCTTGCTGCTCGGTGAGAGGTGGATGCCTACGGTCCCTTACTTCGAGATTTTGGCACTTTCGGGCCTCTGCTATCCTATCGCTATGGTGTCGTATAACATCCTGAAAACCAAGAGTGACGGGCGCGTGATTCTATGGCTTGAGGTGGTGAAACGAGTGATTATGACACTAATTCTTACATATACCATTCCGCGTGGTGTAGAGACGGTGGCGTGGGGTATGACGGCGATGGCTCTTGTCGAGTTTCTGCTAAATACCGCTGTCGCAATGCGCTACTTGACCATCAAGGTAGGCGCTATTGTTGGGGCTATTGTACCGCATCTGCTGCTTGCGAGCGCTATGTTTATGCTGCTTCGCTATCTAAATACGGAGCTTGCTGCGCTACACGAGGCACTGCGTCTACTTGTAGCCGTGGGTGTGGGTGGTGCGACATATCTCGCCGCTGCGTGGCTTCTTCGACTTAAGGCACTTAACGAGGGTGTCGAGTTGTTGAGGGGTATGCTTGCGAGGGGGATAAAGTAAATAATACTATGAAAACCAATCTGTTACTTCGTGCACTGACAAAGTATATTGTCGGCGTTGTTGCTGTTGCATTGCTGCTCTTTTTGCCTGCGGGCACGATGTGCTATTGGCAGGGGTGGCTGCTTATCTCCTCGCTCTTTGTGCCGATGCTCGTGGTGGGCGTGGTGCTATATGCGAAGAATCCTGCGCTGCTCGAACGCCGCCTTCAGGCTAAGGAGGGTAGGGCTGAGCAGAGTCTCGTTGTAAGACTTAGCGGCCTGCTCTTCGTAGCGAGCTTCGTCGTTGCGGGCCTCAACTACCGCTTCGCGTGGCTGCTGCTACCAGCGTGGGTGGTATGGCTGGCTGTGGGTGTGTTTCTGATGAGCTACTTGTTATATGCCGAGGTGATGCGTGAGAATAGCTACCTCTCGCGCACGATTGAGGTGCAGGAGGGGCAAGAGGTTGTGCTTACGGGGCTCTATGCTGTTGTGCGCCACCCGATGTACCTTGCTACTACGCTCCTCTTTCTCACTATGCCGCTGGTGTTGGCCTCACCACTATCGTTTGCCGTAATGCTCCTATACCTCCCGCTTATCGCGCGCCGCATTGCCGACGAGGAATGCTTATTGGAGGAGCAACTCGCTGGATATAAAGAGTATAAGGCGTGTGTTAGGTATAAGATGCTGCCCTTTATCTGGTAGGCGACAGTGGCATAATATTATGGCCCTGCCGTGCAGCTCTGGTGAGGCGAAATGATATAGAAATGGCTACTCGCACTTAGCGGGTAGCCATTTTCATTTAGTGGGTGATTATGCCTATTTAGTAGGTGGCGCAAATTTAATTTTCCCTACTTTTTGGGGCGTAATCTGTCGCAAACCAACTTAGAATCTACATTCTCAGCGTCGTGGCTAATGCGCTCGAAAAACTCCCACATCCTATCCTCGGAGCGAATCAAGTTGAGCTCCTCGCGCGTGATTGGCACAATCTGAACGAAGCCTAAGCTCTTGCCCGTACTGAGGTTGGCGATGTTGACACCGTCGGAGATGTTGGACGATGGCGGTGAGAATGTCACGCACGAGTAGGGTAGCAGTGGTGTGAAGCGCGTATCCTCTTCAAATTCGGCGGTGTGACCCTCGCAGACCCAGTCGTTGGTGATGAGTGGGAATCGGGCCATCTGCTTGAGGAGGCGTATAGGCCAATAGTTCTCCTCCTTCTTGAGCGACTCCTCGTCGAGAGGCCAGTCCGAAGGTAGGATAATCATATACTCGAGCTGCTCGGGGAATTGTGCGCGATATTCTATGAATGTTTTGTTCGACGAGTCGCCACCGATATGCATATTATAGTCGCCTGCACCGATGGTGCAGAGCGTGTAGTGGTCGTTGTCGCCTTGTGGCGGAATCTTGGCGATGTCGATATGGATGTCCGAAGGTATAATTTCGTGTAGCACACTCTCGTACTTGCCGTACTTCTCTGTTATGATGTTCGTCACCTCGTCATACTCCTTGGGCGAGTAGAGGCGTAGAGGAGGCTTCTCCTCGTAGAGGGCATTATACCAGAGGTGCTGAATCTGCTGCATAAGCAGTGGTACATCGTCAGACCACAAGTATGCAGTGTGGAAGGCCGACTGATTGCGATGTTTGCGCTTTATGCGGAGCGAAACAAGGTCGCTGTAACATATCACCTTGTCGATATTTTCCCAAGGGTTGGTCTCCATACGAACATACCTTAGCTTGTTGCCGCTTTCCAACATTGTGTTGATGCCTCTGTCGGTCAGTGTGTTAAAGAATTTGTTGCCGTGAAACGAGTCGTAGAGGGTAACATATGTAAGTGCTGCCCTGAACTTAAGTATAAGTACGGCCGTAAGCGCTATGATAATGGAGCGAGGCGTGCCCGAGGATAGGGAGACGACGGCTCCAAAAATGATGAATAGCAGGAGGAGGGTGTTGAAGATAGGGTTAGCGACAATGTCGTCAATCATCAACTTTGTCACGAACTTGGTTTTTGTGGGCATTCCAAAGACTGGAATGTCTGCGTCTACCCTGGTCTCCTTGCAGGGCTTGATGTTCTTGGCGGTGTAGATTTTCATAATCCGCTTTTTTAGAAGTGTGTAAAGCCTTCGAATGATAGTTCTGTTGGGGTGCCCTGGTCGAGCCAAATGAGTGTGCTACCCTCGGTGATGTGGCCGATAGCGGTGAGAGGTGTGCCGGTGGCAGCCATAAGGTCGTGAGCAAGAGTGTCGAAGCTATCCTTGTCGACGGTGAGCAGCAGCTCGTAGTCCTCGCCGCCCGTAACGGCGTAGCGGATGTCGTAGTCGGTAGGCACAGCACTAAGCTCTATCGTCGCACCAACGGCAGACTGCTCCATAATATGCTTAATATCCGAGGCGATGCCATCCGAAATATCCATCATTGCGTGCACCTCGCCTCGCGTGCCCAGCCACTCGCCCTCCGTAACGCGTGCCTGAGCACGACGGTGTGCCTTAGCTGCGGCGGTGTGGGTGTCGCCAAACATATTATCTACGAGGCCCTTGGACGATATGCCCAGCTTGCCCGTAACGCATACCAAGTCGCCAACCTTAGCTGCTGAGCGGCGCTTGATGTTACACTTGGCGGCGCGTCCTATCGCCACCACATTGATGGTAATCCTATCGCGTGAGGCGGTGGTGTCGCCACCAACGAGTGCGATGCCATACTTCTCGCTCTGGGCGTAGTACTCACGCATAAAGGCTTCGGCCCACTCGCCCTGTGCCGATTCGGGTAGCGATAGGCTCAACAGCGTGGCTACGGGCTTAGCGCCCATAGCTGATACATCGCTGATGTTGACCATAAGGCTCTTGCAGCCCACCTCTGCGGCAGAGGATATGTTGCGCAGGAAGTGGACATCCTCCACGAGCATATCTGTGCTTATAACCAGCGCATCGTCGCCCATATCGAACACGGTGCAGTCGTCGCCAATAGGCTCAAATCCCGAATGGGGTAGCGAGGCAAACATTGTTGCGATGTCGCCAATAAATGAAAATTCTCCCTTCTTCATACCGCAAAGATATAAAAAAAAGTGGCTACATACTACATCTTATGCGGTAGTTTGTTGTGGTGCGCTCAGTATATAAAAAAATCGGAGTGCTATGAAGCACCCCGATTCGATAGTGTGGCTTATCACCTATTAGTTGAGCTGGATTCGGCAAGCAGCTCGCACGGTGTAGATGTAGTCCTTGTAAGGCTCGAGACATACTACGCTTTTGTCTATGAAGGCGATAACCTCAATCAGATCCTCAGAGGTCTCGTTTGACGACCAATAGTAGGTCTCACAGAATGGCATACCGCCATTGTCGGTGATGAGCTTGTTGTATGCAGCCATTGTCTCACAGTCGAAGGTGTGAGTACCGCCCGATACGGCATCCCACATCCACTGCAACTCGGTAGATGATGGCATAAACCACTCGTCACCGTGATCCATACACCACTTAAATGCTGGATAGTTGTTGATATCACGAACACCGCCATCAGCGTGTGAGTAGCGAGGATCGAATGGGTCGTAGGTATTCCAAGCACCCTTATCGCTGTTGCAGTTGCACCATACATACTCTGTAGACCACTGCAAATCGGCCTCGTCCATAGAGAAGAAGTATGCCCACATATTGTCCTGATTGTCGGTCTTGATAGCATAGCAAACACCCTTAGTGTCGAAGATGTCGTAGACCTGGCCAATCTCGTATGCCGATGTGAAGTTAGGATCGTAGGCATCGACGCTCACGGTGTTAGAGCGAACATTGTTGTAGAGCGCGTAGAAGTTGTAGGTACCGGTAGAGGTGGTGGTAAACACGCCTCCCTCGATAACAGTGCCATCGGTAGTCTGAATCTGACAGGTAGCAGTGACATCCTCCTCGCCATACTTAGCGGTGAAGGTAACGCTCTCAGTGCCGTCAGCCTTGATGCGCATCTTCGATGCGGTGAGGGTGAGGCTCTGCTGCACAGGCTGCTCAACAGCGGTTGCTGTAATGACAATCTGTGCCGACTTATCCTCGCCATACGAAGCCTCGAATACGAACTCACCTGCTACATCAGTAACGAAGGTGTTGCCCTCCAAGGCTACGCCATAGTTGATAACGGTGATGACAGCCTCCGAGGTCTTATCCTGGCCATCTACGGTAACGGTGAAGGTAACCACATCCTCGTTGTTAGCAACGATCTCGCTCTTGTCGGCGCTAAGAACGACGCTCTTCTTAGGCTCCTCGGTGCTCGTAGCCGTAACCTTGCAAGGCTCCGATGCGGTATTCTTGTAAACAGCCTTGAAGCTATACTCACCAGCGGTAGTTGTGGTGAAGGTAGTGCCTGTGAGCACTGAGTTGTCGTTGGCGCAGATAATCTGCACGCCCTCAGTGGTAACGACATCGTTGACCATAACCTCGAAGCTTACGCTGTCGGTGCCGTCGGCCAAAATCTCGCTCTTGTTAGCGCTAATAGTAACCTTGTACTCCTTAGGAGTATCCTGCGAAGTGCCCTCCTTCTCACACGCGGTAAAACCTACCGCAAGTGAGAGGATAGCAAATAAATTGAGTAATCTCTTCATAGTCTATCGTGTTTAACGATTACTGGAACATCTCAGGCTGTACGCGAACTGCGAACTGAGTAGGGGTATTCTCCTCGTTGAGTACCTCGAAGAAGAATACATAGTCGTCCTTATCCATACCGGTGAATGATACAGTAGCACCCTCATCGGTCTTTGCAGCCGCCAATGTCTCAGCCGATACAGACTTACGGAACATAAAGAATGCCTGAATCTGTGACCAGTCGTTAGGATCCCAGTACTTAGCGAAGTCGTAGTTAGCCCAAAGCTGAGCACCTACCAAGAGGTCAACAGCGTTCTCGTCGGTCTTAACGAGGAACTGGACATCGTACTTGAAACCGTTAGCAACGACAACAGGCTCTGATACGCCGAGCGATGCAGCAGCGTCAGCTGTAGGCTCGTTGGTCTTGAATGGAACAGCCACATAGTTGTAGTCGTACACGGTTGTTGGGTCCGAAACCTCAGGATCCATATAGAAGAGTACCAATACATACTCAGTGTTGTTGTTCAATGGCAAGTAGTTAACAACGGTTGACGAGCCTGTCTGACCGAGGTACTCCTGAATGAAGGTACCGAAGTCGTAACCCTGCTCTACGCCGATGTTGTTGAGGCCGAAGTAGCTACGCATAACGATGTTAGCCTTTGCCTCAGTAGCCAAAGTCTCGTCGTAAGACTTCTTGGTCCAGACATAGTAGCCCCAGAATGACTCCTCACCCTGAGTAGGAACAACATCTACCTGGAAACCAGTGTGTGTGGTGACGAGGTTAGAGTATGTGAAGAGTGAGTTAGGGTCAACTGGCTCAGCCTCAGGGGTTGAGAATGCGTGGCGGAAGAGCTTGATCTCCTCCTCCTGGTTGTGTACAGCCTCCCAGTTCTCGAAGTTGAACGCTACGGCGAGGTATTCCATATCAGCGTTGAGGCGGCAGTTGATGGTGGTATCGCCCGATGTGATGTACTCACCGCTGCTTGGGTTCTCGATGATGTACTCGAAGATCTGGTAGTCGTTATCGTAGATGCCGAAGGCGTCGAGCTCCATCTTGGTGATGACACGGAAGTAGTAGCGGTTAGCCGATGTGTTAGGCTTTGCAGTCGCTACGGCAGATGTTGCGGTGATGTCGCTAACCTCGATGTTAACCTCAAACTGTGACGATGGCACAGGCTCCTGTGTCGCCTCGGTCTTGAGAGTGTGGCGTGCTACCTTAGAGTTGCCAAGGATAGAGAATGCGATAGCTGTGTACTCAGTGTCTGGCTGGAGGTCCTTAGCCGAGAGGTACTGCGCACCCTTGGTGATGGTGATGCCCTCGGTGTCGAGGAACTTGTTGATAAGGTCGCCATCGGCCAAATCCTTAACCTCCAACGCCTTAACGATGCAAGCGATGTAGCGAGTATCAGCATCCGAAGGGATTACCTGAACCTCAGCAGTGGTAGCGGTGGTCTTGGCGTTCTGGAACTCGAAGGTGAGAACAGAGTTGCTAATATTGCCACTCTCCTTCTGGCAACCGAGTGCGAAAAGCGCTATAAGCGCAACACTCAAAAAAGAAAAAATCTTTCTCATAGACATAGAAATATAAAGTTAAAGTTCTAAGTTGTAGTCGTTACAAGTATTCTCCTTATATGAATATGTAACGCGCAAATATACAAAAACATTTTAGTTGGACAATATTCTGCATAGCAAAAAGTAAAATAGGCATATTTTTTTGCCTTTTTGCTTGTTTCGATGGGCTAAAATTGCTATATTTGTGTATCTATTTTGCAATAATCTGGAAACTGTTTGCGTTAAAGTGAAAAGTACAACAAATAAAGAAATTAAGATGAATTCAAAAACTCATCGTCTATCGATAATCCGCAAGATTATACGCTCCGAGTATATATCTTCGCAGGAGGAGCTCATTGCGCGCCTCGAGGAGTGTGGCCTCAAGGTTACGCAGTCGACGCTGTCGCGCGACCTTAAGTTTATGCATGTGGCCAAGGTGCCGCACAAGGAGAAGGGCTATGTTTATATGTTGCCTAACGCAACGCATAGCAGTGAGATCGTGGTGTCGCAGAACATTACCGACAACATCACCGATATCGCCTTTTCGGGTAATATGTGCGTCATCACCACAAAGCCTGGCTATGCGAGCGCTATCACAGTGTCTATCGACAGCCGCTCAATTCCTGAGGTGTTGGGCACCGTGGCTGGCGATAACACCATCCTTGTGATCCTGCGTGAGGGCTTCGATATGACATCGCTTATGAGCCACCTCCACGAGTTGTTTCCATCGCTCAAGCATATGTAGCGCTAGGTGCTCGTGTTGCGACCTGCTGAGGTTGCTCTCGTGGTTCCCGATGCGGCACGCTGGTCGCTCTCGTTACTTTTGATGTGACCCGTTGAGGTTGTTTTTGATAAACCCCGTCAAGGTCGCTACCGTTCTCTCGTTACGACATACTGATGTCGCTATCGTTACTCTCTTACGATCCGCTGTGGTCGCTAGCAATGCGGTCCGTTGAGGCCGCCCCATTTGCGGTTGGTGCATTAGGCATCGCTCTTGAATAGACCGATTGCCCCTTCCCCCTTAGCACACAACCCACCTACCCCCCCCCGTAGTTAAATATCTCAAATTCTATCGCTGCGCATACCCCTATTTCGTATGCGTGGTATTGTCGTGTGCGTATGTGGGAGTGGGGTGATGTGATAGTATGTGGGATCGGGTAGTATGTGGGATCGGGATGATGTGATGTTTTAATTGACCGTAGTGCTCAACCATATAAAAAAACTTAGGGCTGCCCGAAAGGGTAGCCCTAAAGCGTTGTGCGTCGTGGTGACGCCGTTCTACTTAGCCACTGCTCGTAGCGCCGATTGTAGCACTACTTATAGCGCCGATTGTAGCACTACTCGTAGCACTGGTCGTAGACATTGAGAAGAGTACCCTGGAAAGTACCAATGATACGATTGCCGTTGTCGTCAGTGCTGTCGATTGTGAAGGTGTAGTTCTGTTCTGCGTTCTTAGTAACATCAACTGTACCTGATGTCATAGGTGCTGCCTGCGACATATCGACCTGGCTCTGGATGCACCAGAGGTACCACGCGTGCATCTGGAGGCAGTCGTCACGAAGGCGGCCAACAGGGATGGTGTACTCGTAAGAGGTGGTGTTCTCGTCGTGTAACTTGTAGTTGCCCACGATAGAGTCTAAGTTCGATGTACCGCCCAAACCCTTAGGGATGAGAAGGTCAAAAATGAGGTACTCACCGTTGTAAGGGTTAGTCTGTGCTACCATCTCTGCCATCCATACATCGCAGCCTGTGCCGAGGTGGTCACCACGGTAGTAGAGGTTGATGCGGCCATTCTTAACATCGAAGGTGATGTCCTCAGTGTACTGGCTAACAGGGTAAATATCGGCATATGTACCATTGATATAGTCCTCATATTCATTTGTGCCGTAGTACTCCACGCGGTGAGTCTCGCCGTCGAAGAATGTGATGTTGGCGATGATGCTATCCTCGGTAACTACGAGGGTTGCATCCTGGTATGGCAAATCATCATCTGTTGCTGAGAGGTAGTAGCTCTGATCCTTGTGTGCATCGATAGTGCCAGGGTTGCCCGAGCTTGTATGGTCGATGCGGTATGTACCTACTGGCACGCGGTGAGTAGTGTTGAAGGCTGAGGATACATTAGAGTAGATATTGAAGCGATACTCTGTTGCACCCGATGCCTTTTCGAGGTAGTGTATTGAACGCTGGTCGCCGAGGATTATGAGGTAGTTGAAGCCCTTAGTAGTAGGGAACTTACCCCAGTAAGTGCCATTAAGGTGTTTAGCTGAGAAGTTAACATCTGCCTGCTCGAGACCCTCCTGCTCAACCATAACCATAAAGCTCGACTCGCCGTAGCTAACCTTGATGGTAGCGCTACGGTCATCGCTGTCGCTGTTTGGTGCCACGGTGAAGGTAACGGTGTGGTCCTCGTTGCTGGTGAGGTTGTTGATCCAATCTACCGCTGTCGCTGCCTCGGCAATAGCGCTTGCTGCGCGTGAAGCTGCCTCGGCTGTCACATCCTCAAAGGTGTAGGTGATTGTGCCCTCGCCACCTTCTGTGCCGAATGACATAACAGATGCCGATGTAAGCTTAATCTTCTGGTTAGGGTTGATGTTCGAGCCACCACCCTGAACCTCCTTGCTCTCGCACGATACCAATGCTATTGCGGCAAGAGCAATAAATGTAAATAGTCTGTTCATTTTAGTTAAGTGTAGCTTATAAGGTTATACTTGTTACTATTTCTTGTAGTCGAAGCCTACCGAAGCGCCAAAGTCGCACATAGCGGTGGTTACCACCTCGTATTTGTTGTCGTACTTCTGGCTTGGTGCCGATATGATGGCAATTACCTTCATATTGTTTCGCACCCACGAGCTAGCGAGGAAGAGATCGAACTCCAGCACACGGCTGAGCGTAGTACCGGCCTCGACATAGCCGAAGTTGATACCCGAAATATCGCTCTTAGTTACTCCCGTAGGGGCATCGCGCAGCACGCTGTGGTGGTTGTGCATCCACGATGCTGTGGCGTTGGACTGCGAAGCGTAGATGTCGTCCTCGAGCATCCAGAGCGAGAGTTTGATGTCCTGGCTTACGGATGACTTTACCGATGCGCTAACCACAATCTTGTCTCCCTCGAGCTTTGCAGCAAGGGCGATAGATGCCGTAGGGTTCTCCTCCCAGAGTGCGTCGATCTGATTGGTAACCATATTGTAGTTGGCAGCGGTGTTGTGGTTGTAGTTCGATGTGAGGCTTGGGTAGCCGGTGAGGTACATACCCGTAGTGTTTGTCTGGCAGACATTCTGATAGTAGTAGAATAGGGTCTTTGCGGTCGACGAGTAGCACACCTCGCTCGAGCTAAAAGAGTATGAGTAGACTACATTGAACTTATCCTTATAGTTTGCACTCTCCTCTGCCGACTTGATGGCCTCCTTCATATATGGGCAGTAGCCGCAGCCAACACCCGTATGGTCAACGAGGAGCATACGCTGGTTGAAGTCGAAACTCTCAGGTGCGCTGTCCTCAGGAAACTCAGGGGCGTAGGCAGGAACTACGGCGATAGAGCATAGCTTTGACTTGGCGCCGTTGTACTTGGCATAGAACGAGTGATCGCCGCTCTCCGTAGGGGTGAAAGGGTTGCTCACCACCTCGTTGGTGTAGTTGGCGTAGATTGTCGCCTTGTCGGTGACATCCTCATCCTCGTAGATTACGGTGAAGGTTACCGCCTCGCCGCTCTTGACGCAGGCCTTGTCGACGCTGAGCGTAAGGTCGGTGCTTGCCGCCTCCTGATCAACAAATACGGTGAGCACGGTGCCCAGGTACGAGATGGTAATCTTGGCGTTACGCTTCTCGGTGGTTGTGTTGCGTGCCACGGTGAACGCAGCCTCAGTAGACGAAATATTGCCAATGGTAAGCCACTCCTTGTTCGATGTTACGGCTGGAAGTGATGTGTTATAGCCATCCTCAATGGTGTAGGTGATAACGCCCTCACCACCCTTCGAGCTATACGATACCTTGCGCTCCGAGGTGATTACGAAGCTCTCGCTATTGCTGCCGGTGTTTCCCTCCTGCTGAATGGCAATGGTGATACTCTCAGCGCCGTAGCTTATTACCACGGTGCCCACGCGCTGCTCTGCGGTGTGGTTGGTGTCGACGCTAAATGTCACGCTCTCGCCTACGGAGATGTTGCCTATCCAGTCCTGCTCCGACGCAGCCTCCACCGTCATATCCTCCTGAGGATCGGTGATGGTGTAGGGAATTGATACATCACCACCTGCGGCCTCCATTGTGATGATACCCGTAATATCTACCGAGAGTCGTGGCGGCGGGGTCTGCTCGATAGGCTCTATGGCCTTCTGCTCCGTACACGAGGCAAGGAGCAGGGCCACAAGAGCAAATAGTGTGTATAGCCTTTTCATTATCCTAAATTATGTGTTGCTTAGTTTGCAGGGTTGTTGATTGGCGAGCCACCCATATTGGTGAAGAATGGATCGTAATCAAACTCACCGCACCAGTGCATCTTGATGATGTCTAACTGTGGGGTGCGCATATCGATGGAGATATCGTAGAGGCCCTCCTTATGCGCTACGGTCATAGTACCATCCATAAGCATAGTCTCGAAGCCACGCACCTTAGCCTGGCAGTATGGGAGATCGAAGCAGAAGCCTGTGTTCTCAGTATCCAGAACATAGTATGTACCCTCAGGGATGACATTGTTCTCGATAGCAACGCCAGCTGAGAAGTCTACCACAAGCTCAATATCCTGCGTGATGAAGTAGCAGACGAAGTTCTGGTAGCTTTGCATAAAGCCGCCCGATACGAGCTTCCAAACCACAGGGTACTGACCCTCAGGCATAACCCAGAGGCTCGAAGCTCCTGTACTGTTGTAGCTGAAGTAGATGTCGTACTTCTTACCCTCCTCGGCTGCAACCTTAATCTCCTCGCCATCGAGAACAACTGCGATAGCTGTCTCTACGCCCTGAACATCGGTAGATGTAGCGCCATAAACGCCGCCATCGCCATTGTTGCAACGGATGACAAATGACATATCGCCTGAGAACTCCACGCCCTTAACAGCGAAATACCTGGTATCTGATGGGAGGGCGATATCCTGATTCTCGTAACCCTTGATGTCGCCGTAAAGTGACCAGCGCTTCTCGCCTGGCTTGAGTGGCTGCTCTGCATCGGCAGGGTTTGTGCCCTCGGTCATAATGTAGTAGTGCTCCAAGTCGGCGCTGAGGTAGATGTCGTAGGTACCAGCCACGCTAACACTGATGTTGCTGCCCCAAGACTTAGCCTCGTAGACGAAGTTCGGGTCGGCAGCCTTACCGTTACCACCACGGTTCATCTCGCTGCCGTTGTAGATGAAGTTGAAGTTGTCCTCCACAGCGAGCTCGAAGCCCTTAACCACGAAGAAGTCACCCTCTTCGGTCATAGCGGTAGCATCCTTCTTTGCCCAGTTGTTCATTGTGCCGTTGATAGCCCAGCCCTCGACAAACTCATCGCCTGGTGTAGGCTCCTCGCCAGCCTCGGTAGCTGTCTGCTTAACGATAACCTCGAACGAGAGCTCGTCGATCGTAGCCTTGATAACAGCCTCGCGTGACTCCTCAGTCTCGTTCTCAGCTACGGTGAAGTTGATAGCTGGAGCGTAGATGTTGACGCTGCTTGGTGCCTCAATCCACGCAGCCTCGCACTCGATGGTAAGCTCCTCGGTAGGTGTTACCGATGGGTTGTTTACGCCATCCCAATTCTTAGCGATGTACTCGAAGGTGATTGTGCCCTCGCCGCCCTCTGCGTCGAATGACATCTCGCTCGCTGATGTAAGGGTGAGCGATGCCTCGTTAATCTCTGGCTCAGGTGTTGGAGCAGGGTTTTTCTCCTTGTTGCACGCTACGATGAGCATTGGCAGAGCCATAAAAAGGTAAAAAAGCTTTTTCATTGTGTAAAAATTATTGTTGTTTGTCTCTCATAAAATCACGAGTTAGCACACCGTGGGTTTGTATAAAACAAAATTTCCCGTTACAAATATATAAATAATTATCCTAAATGAGCAAGTCCAACCATATATTTTCGTCGTTTGGCAGAAAATGATAATATTTTACTCTTTAGGCCAATGAAAACGGGGCCGTCCAGCGTGTGTGGACAGCCCCGCAAAGCGCCTAACGGCTATGCGTTAAAAGTTGAAACCAGCCTTGAAAACGGCGTAGTGATACTTCGATGTCGGGTTGTAGATGTAGCTAAGCTCAACAGGGAAGCAGAGGTCGCCACGCTCGAACTCGTGTGAGAGTGTAACCGAAAGATTAGTCACATTGAAGCCCTCGGCTGGGTTATCCCAATCGAACTCATCACCCACGCGTGAAGGACACCAGAATGGACCTGTCCAAGGTGAAGCTCCGGCGCGCAAGGTCATATCCATAAGGTTGCCAAAAGGCTGAGTGTAAGCCACCTCGAAGTATGACGAGAAGGCGCGCTTGCCCGCACGCTTGCCCTTGGTGATGAAGTCGGCCGAGTGGATGAAGGTGGTAGCCCAGTGGATGTTGAGGCGGTCAAAGAATGTGTAGTCGATGGTAGCGGTGAGGCTGTGCTTGTCGCCGTCGAAGAACTTGGTGTTGAACTCGCTACCCACGCCACAGAATACATCGTAGAGGGTGATGGTGAGGTTCTTGTGCTCGAAGCCGAGGAACATATCGAACTCCTTGTAGTCGCTCAGAAGCGATGCGTTGCCCCAGAGCTCGATGTAGAACTTACCGTAGCCGAACGAGATGCCTGGCTGGAACGATGGGTCGACCATATTACCATTACCACCACGGTACGACTGGTCGAAGCCACGCCACATATAGTTCGTTGCGAGGTCTACGCCAGCACTCCACCAGAACTCCCATTTGTACTTCTCCTGGGTGTTGTTCGCTGCCATAGTTGCCGTCTGCGCTGCCATAGCGTTTTCGGCCATAGGCGATAGTGCCATTGTGCTCTGCACTACCATAAAAAATGCTGCAAAAGTAAGTAGTATTTTCTTCATATTATAAAGTTTAGTCGTGTTAATAATTGTTCATAATATCATGATAATCACTATCCTAAGGTGTGCATACGCACCGATGCCTTGATGAGGGCTATGGCTCTCACACGCTCGATGGCCACATCCTTGTCGGCGTGGTGTGGGTTCTGGCTCACAAGGCGGATGAAGCCCTCCTGATCGGCCTTCTGAACATATTTTACGGTGATGTACTCCTCGCCGTCGATGTCTATCGAGAGGAGGTACATATCGCCCCAGAATACATCGCGCACATCTGATAGCTGTTTGTAGAGCACGATGTCACCACTCTTGAGTAGCGGATACATCGAGTCACCCACGACATATATCGCACCGTCGCACTTTGGTAGGTTGGGGATGTGGATGTGATTCACGGGCTTAACCTCTGAGTTTTCGGCAAAAAGTGGGACAAGGCCCGCAGTACCCTCAATCGAGTAGAGTGGCACGCTCTGCAATGGCAGCGACTTGTCGGTGCGGAGGGTGAATGGGGTGAAGTCGGGCTCTACGCTGAACATCTTACCCTCGCCCGTCTCGAGCCAATCGGGGTTAACATTAAAATCTTGAACTAAGATATTCTTGTTTCTCGTTGAGAGTCCTGCCTTGCTGGTTTCGATCATCGAGAGCGCAGCTTTACCTATGCCAAGTCGCTGAGCTAATTGCTCTTGTGTCAAGTTGAGTTGCTTGCGCATAACCCTTAATCGCTGTCCTATGGTCTCCATATAAGAAAATTATATAGTAAAAAATTGTACTAAAATATTGACAAGTCAAGTGGTTTAATATATATTTGTAGTGCAAAGTTAAGCAATTTGTTTGACAACACCAAATTTACTTTGCAAAAATTGAACTTATGAACACATTTTTTAATTTTACGGAGAGCGATTACAGGCAAATTTTTGAAACAATAGTTCGACGCGTGTCGCGTTGCGGGAGCTTCAGCGGCACAATTACCACCTTCCTCGGAGAGGTGGAGTGTAGGCTTCGCTGCGTGCTTACGGTGGGCAGTGCGACCTCTGGTGATGAGCAGTATGGCGACCGTCTAAAGATAGAGCCGCTATGCTCGACGATGACCACACTGATTGGTGGCGATAGGGTGGATAATGATTTCTCATTTGACGATATGATTTACTATGCAGCGTAGTGATAACTTGCACAATATTAGCGGCGATGTGTGTGCCGAGGCTATGGCGAGCGCTGCGGAGGATAGGGTGGCGTTGCCACCTGCCACCAAGGGTAATGCTGAAGGTGAGGTTGCGCCCTCATTCCTTGAGTTTGCTGCGGAGGTATATCCCTTTCTTGAGTTGACGCCCTTTCACCGTACCTACTATACCATTTTGGAGGCCTATGCCCGTGGCGATATCCGTAAGCTCATCGTCTCGATGCCGCCGCAGCACGGTAAGAGTGTAGGTGCTACGACGCTACTGCCAGCCTATATGCTTGGTATTGACCCCGATATGCGCATCGCCATTGCCTCATATTCGGGTACGCTGGCCTCGAAGTTCAACCGTCGCGTGCAGCGTATCCTCGAGTCGAAGGAGTATGCGGCAATGTTTCCCGCAACGACTATCAAGCAGGGCACGAAGCCTGCGGGGTGGATACGCACCTCCGACGAGGTGGAGATTATCGACCATGCGGGTGAACTTATAAGCGTAGGTCGTGAGGGTTCGCTCACGGGTAACCGTGTCGACTGCTTTATCCTCGACGACCTCTATAAGGATGCCCTCGAGGCGCAGTCGCCCATCATTCGTGAGAACTGCTGGGAGTGGTACACCTCGGTGGTGAGGACGCGTATGCACAATGCCTCGCGTGAGCTCATCGTCTTTACGCGTTGGCACGAAGAGGACCTTATCGGCACGCTCTGCCGAAGTGAGCCATATCGCATTATGACCTCGATGGCGGATATCGACGGTGTGGCGGCAGATGAGTGGTTAGTGCTTAATTTCGAGGCTATTAAGTCGTCGCCACCTACGGAGCTCGACCCACGCGAGGAGGGTGAGGCCCTATGGCCTGAGCAGCAGAGTGCGGAGCTTCTCTTGGTCAAGCGTAGGCTCGACCCTGCACGCTTCGAGGCGATGTATCAGGGTAGGCCTACGGCGCGTGAAGGATTGTTGTATAGCGACGGCTTTAGGACATACGATTCGTTGCCTCGTGATATCGTGAAGCAGAGTAGCTATACCGATACCGCCGATATGGGTGATGACTACCTCTGCTCGGTGGCGTATAAGGTCGATACCGATGGCGTTATATATGTTACGGATGTGGTCTATACGCGTGAGCCTATGGAGGTTAGTGAGAAGATGGTGGCCCAGATGCTCCTTTCAAGCGATACGCGCGAGGCTGTGGTGGAGAGTAACAATGGTGGTCGTGGCTTTGCGCGTGCCTTGAAGCGCTTGTGTCCCTCGCTACGCATCGAGTGGTTCCATCAGTCGGACAACAAGGAGGCGCGTATCCTGTCCAATTCGGCGACGGTGCTCCATATGGTGCGTATGCCCGAGGGGTGGGAGCGACAGTGGCCAGAGTTTTATAACCATCTGGTTACCTATCGCCGTATATTTAGGGCCAATCGTCACGACGATGCCGCCGATGTGCTTACGGGTATCGTCGAGCGCGAGCTGCCCCGCCGCACGCGAGACAGCTTGCTGCGTCTGGCCTTTGTTTAGTGCAGCGATACTCTTTCGCAGGGTGCCCACCATTTTGGGCGCCCTTTTTTTGGATATATCATTAAATTATGTTACATTTGCCTTGCAAATGGTCTACTCGTATAGGGTGGTCGTTTGGTAACGATTAAGTAACAGTGTACTACTAACATTTTTTGATAGATGCCTAATGGCAAAGAGTAACAACATCATCGAGATTCGTAACATCACCAAGACATTCCCCGATAAGGTGGTGTTGGCTGGCGTCAGCCTCAATGTGCGCAAGGGCGAGTTCCTCACAATCCTCGGTCCATCGGGTTGTGGTAAGACCACGCTCCTACGAATAATCGCAGGTTTCAACTCGGCAACAAGTGGCGAGATTTATATCGCTGGCAACGAGATGACGGGTGTGGCTCCGCACCTCCGCCCTGTGAATACGGTGTTCCAGCGCTACGCCCTCTTTCCAAACTATAATGTCTTCGATAACATCGCCTTCGGCCTCAAGCTCCGCAAGGTGGAGAAGAAGGAGATTACCGAGCGTGTTAAGCGTGCGCTTAGGATGGTGGGTATGACCGACTATGAGCATCGCGATGTGCAGTCGCTTTCGGGTGGCCAGCAGCAGCGTGTGGCCATCGCTCGTGCTATCGTCAACCGCCCTGAGGTGCTCCTCCTCGACGAGCCTCTGGCAGCGCTCGACCTCAAGATGCGTAAGGATATGCAGATGGAGCTCAAGGAGATGCACCGCAACCTTGGCATCACCTTCGTGTATGTTACGCACGACCAGGAGGAGGCACTCACACTCTCGGATACCATCGTGGTGATGAACGAGGGTGAGATTCAGCAGATTGGCTCGCCTACGGATATCTACAACGAGCCTCGTAATACCTTTGTTGCGGACTTCATCGGTGAGAGCAATATCCTCAATGCGACGATGGTGCGTGACCGCCTTGTGAGGTTTATGGACAAGGAGTTCGAGTGCGTCGACGAGGGCTTTGGCGAGAATACGCCTGTAGATGTGGTTATCCGCCCAGAGGATGTGTATATCATCCGCAATGCCGAGGCAGCGATGTTCCACGGCAAGGTGCGCTCGTGTACCTTCAAGGGCGTACACTACGAGATGTTTGTCGATACGCCTGACGGCTACGAGATTATGATTCAGGACTACAACGCCTTCGAGGTGGGTAGCGAGGTGGGTATGATGATTAAGCCTGCCGATATCCATGTTATGGCTAAGGAGCGCACCGAGAATAGCGTTCGAGGTACGCTCGTTGATGCTACCCATGTGTCGATGCTGGGCGAGACCTTCGAGTGCGAGGCGTGCGAGGGTATCGAGCCAGGCAAGGAGGTGATTGTCAACTTCCCATTCTCAGCCGTAGAACTTACTGACGACCCAGATGATGGTGTGTCGTGGGGTACTATCCGCTTCATCCTCTATAAGGGTGACCGCTACCACCTTACCGTAAGTACCGACGAGGGTGAGTCGATATATGTCGACACGCACGATGTGTGGGAGGACCACGACGAGGTGGGTATCCGCATCTCGCCATCAGCACTTCGTATAACCGCTGCGGAGTAGCCGCACGATAAATCGTAGAGGACAATGCTCGATAATATTACTAAGTTTTTCTCGCGTAGGCGTACTTGGAGTCTGCCATATGTGCTCTTTATGGCCGTCTTTGTGGTTATGCCTCTCGTGCTCATTATGGTCTACGCCTTTCAGGGCAACGACGGCGGCTTCTCGCTCGAGAACTTCCGTAGGTTTGTCAATCAGGCCGAGGCGGCAAATACCTTTATCTACTCTATCGGCATAGCGCTGATTACCACCATTATATGTCTTATCTTGGGCTACCCTGCGGCCTACATTCTTACGCGCCTTAAGCCCTCGACAGCCTCGCTGGTGGTTATGCTCTTCATCCTGCCGATGTGGATCAATGTGCTTGTGCGCACGCTGGCTACGGTGGCGCTCTTCGACTTCTTGCGCCTGCCGCTGGGTGAGGGCGCACTGATATTCGGTATGGTGTATAACTTCTTGCCGTTTATGATCTACCCGATTTACAACACCTTGCAGAAGATGGATTCGTCGCTTATCGAGGCGGCTGAGGACCTTGGTGCTACGCCACGACAGGTATTCGCGCGCGTGGTGTTCCCGCTCTCAATGCCAGGTATTGTGAGCGGTATTATGATGGTCTTTATGCCGACAATCTCGACTTTCGCCATCGCCGAGTTGCTCACGATGAACAACATCAAGCTCTTCGGTACCACCATTCAGGAGAATATCAACAACGGTATGTGGCACTATGGTGCGGCACTGTCGCTCATAATGCTCATAATCATAGGTATAACATCGCTCTTCTCGGATAGCTCCGAGGATGGCGCTAATGAGGGATTGATATAATATGAAAAGAACACTCTCATACCTCTACCTCGCCCTGCTCTTGGTGATGCTCTATGCGCCTATTGTCATCATCGCCATATTCTCGTTTACCGAGTCGAAGGTGCTGGGCAACTGGACGGGCTTCTCGACTGAGTTGTACGCCTCGCTATTTTCGGGCGGCGTGAATAACTCACTTGTCGATGCCATAAAGAATACATTTATCATCGCCTTTGTGGCTGCTACGGTGTCGACGCTGCTCGGTACCGTGGCCGCTATCGGCATCCACGACCTGCGCTACCGCAAGCGTAGGGTGGTTAACTTCGTGAATAATATTCCGATTCTCAACCCCGATATCATTACCGGTATCTCGCTCTTCCTGCTCTTCATATCGTTGGGCATCACGCAGGGCTACCTTACGGTGATTCTGGCGCATATAACCTTCTGTACGCCTTATGTCGTACTGAGCGTTATGCCACGCCTTATGCAGATGAATCCGAATATCTACGAGGCGGCGCTCGACCTCGGTGCTACGCCTATGCAGGCTATGCGCCATGTCATCATTCCGGAGATTCGTCCAGGTATGATTTCGGGCTTTATCCTCGCCTTCACACTCTCGATTGACGACTTTGCTGTTACCATCTTCACAAATGGTACGGATGGCCTCGAGACCCTCTCGACATATATCTATGCCGATGCCCGCAAGGGAGGTCTTACGCCTGAGCTGCGCGCTCTGTCGACCATCATCCTCGTGGTGGTGCTCATACTGCTTATCGTCGTTAACTACCGCTCACATCGCCAGAGCCAGCGTGCTGAGGAGGCGCGTGAGCAGCTTAAACTTACGAAATAGTACCCGCTTCTATGAAAATAACTACTACATTGGCTAAGTATATGGCCTCTCTCGTTGCCGTTGCGCTCCTATGCGTGGGCTGTTCGGGCGATGACGAGCGTTTGGGTCGCCTTAAGGTCTATAACTGGGGTGACTATATCGACGAGGAGCTACTCGTCGAGTTCGAGGAGTGGTACGCTGAGCAGACGGGCGAGGAGGTGGAGGTTGTCTACCAGACCTTCGACATCAACGAGGTTATGCTCGCAAAGATTGAGAATGGTCACGCCGACTTCGATGTTGTGTGCCCTTCGGAGTATATCATCGAGCGAATGTTGCGCAAGGAGTTGCTCTTACCTATCCTAACCGAGGAGTTCAAGGCCGAAATTAAGGAGAAGGATATCGACTACTTCGGTGCTGTATCGCCATATATTAAGGAGCAGTTCTCATTGCTTACGGCTGCCGAGGGCGTTGACCCTAACGACTATTCGGTGGGTTATATGTGGGGCACTACGGGCATCCTATATAATAAAAGGTATGTTACGGAGGAGGAGGCGCTCTCGTGGAGCTTGATGTTCTCTCAACGCCTTCAGGATAAGATATTCGTAAAGGATGCCTTCCGTGATGTCTACTCTACGATGCTCATCTACGCCAAGACGCTCGAGCAGCGTGAGGCGGGACTCTTGGGCGAGGATGAGTACCTATCGCTCGACACCATTCGTGAGCTTATGTACGACTCGTCGGACGAGTCTATCGCTCTGGTTGAGAGCTACCTTAAGCGTATGAAGGAGCTTGTGGCGGGCTGGGAGGCCGACTTCGGTAAGGAGATGATGACGCAGGAGAAGGCGTGGATCAACCTTATGTGGAGCGGCGATGCTGTGTGGGCTATCGACGAGGCTACATCGGTAGATGTGGAGCTTGGCTACGCCGTGCCTAAGGAGGGTAGTGTGGTGTGGTTCGACGGCTGGGTGATTCCTAAGTATGCCCGCAATACACGCGCTGCGCGCTACTTCATCGACTTTATGTGTAAGCCAGAGAACGCCATTCGCAATATGTCGGCAACGGGATATGTGAGCGTTGTGGCTACCGAGGAGGTGTTCGATGCCCTCGAGGAGCTGTCTACAGGTGAGATGGAGGAGTGTGACCTTAGCTACCTCTTTATCGACGAAAATGGTGAGCCTCTTGAGGGTTCGGAGTGTGTTATGGTCGATGCGGTGTTGTATCCTGATCGCAGTATTATCGAGCGTTCGGGCGTTATGCACGATTCGGGCGACCGTACCGATAAGATGCTTGAGATGTGGTCACGCGTCAAGGGCGATAACCTTTCGACAGGTATGCTCGTGGGAATTATACTCTTCTTCTCGCTGCTACTAATTTGGGGTATTTGGCGCAAGATAGATAAGTACCGCACAGCGCAGCGCTACGCCAAGCGTCGCCACCACCATAATAGGGTAAAGTAGGCAAGACTTGTGTGTTCGACAGTGGCCGCTACTTCGCGCGCTACCTACATAATAATAAAATGGGCTATCCGTTTGGATAGCCCATTTTCGTTGTAGGCGATGTCTGCTGTGTTATAGGCAGACCTACTATTTGTTCTTCTTTGCCCAAGTATCCTTGAGTGTCACCGTGCGGTTGAACACGAGGTGCTCAGGTGTTGAGCTCTTGTCGACATTGAAGTAGCCAATGCGCTGGAACTGCAAGTAGTCGTAAGGCTTAGCATCAGCGAGATACTTCTCAACATAGCACTCGGTGAGTACCTGGAGTGAGTTCTCGTTGATCATCTCCTGCATAGCCTCCAATGCCTCGCAGCCTCGCTCCTTGCGGATAGCGGCCATCTCGTCGCGTGGGTTCTCCACCTTCCAGAGACGGTCGTAGAGGCGTACCTCGGCCTTGATGCAGTGGCCGCAGCTAACCCAATGCAAGGTCTTACCCTTAATCTTGCGGTCGCTGCCTGGCATACCCGATCTTGTCTCAGGATCGTACTCAGCATATACGGTGGTCACATTGCCATTCTCGTCCTTCTCGCAGCCTGTACACTTTACGATATAGGCGTTCTTGAGTCGTACCTCCTTGCCTGGGGTCATACGCTCAAACTTCTTCGATGCCTCCTCCATAAAGTCGTCACGCTCCATCCAGAGCTCGCGGCTGAACTCAATGGTGTGTGTGCCTGACTCTGGATCCTCAGGGTTATTGATAGCCTCCATAGCCTCAACCTGACCCTCAGGGTAGTTGGTGATGACGAGCTTAACGGGGTTGAGCACAGCACTTACACGCGTAGCGCGCTTATTAAGGTCATCGCGTACGGCGCTCTCGAGTAGTGCCATATCGTTGAGTGCGTCGTAGGTGGTGTAGCCAATCTTATCCACAAAGCTGCGGATAGACTCTGGCGAGTAACCACGACGGCGGAAGCCGCAGAGTGTAGGCATACGAGGGTCGTCCCAACCATTTACCAAGCCCTCCTTAACGAGGATGAGCAGGTTGCGCTTACTCATAAGCGTGTAGTTGAGGTTGAGCTTGTTGAACTCATACTGACGAGGACGCTCCTCCGATGTGTCAACGCCCTCCTTCACCCAATCGACGAAGAGGTCGTACAGTGGGCGGTGAGGCACGAACTCGAGGGTACACAACGAGTGTGTTACGCCCTCAAAGTAGTCGCTCTGTCCGTGTGCAAAATCGTACATAGGGTATGCCTTCCAGGTGTCACCCGTACGGTGGTGTGGGTGGTTCACGACGCGATAGATGATAGGGTCGCGGAAGTGCATATTCGAGCTGGCCATATCAATCTTAGCACGAAGCACCATCTTACCCTCCTCAATCTCGCCAGCGTTCATCTTCTGGAACAACTCGAGGCTCTCCTCGATAGGACGGTTACGGTATGGGCTGTCGATACCGGCCTGTGTAGGTGTACCCTTCTGCGCAGCAATCTCCTCGGATGTCTGCTCGTCGATATATGCCTTACCCTCCTTGATGAGGCGGATGGCGAAGTCCCATAACTGCTGGAAGTAGTCCGAAGCGTAGTACTCAGCACCCCACTCGAAGCCGAGCCACTTGATATCCTCCTTAATCGCGTCAACATACTCCATATCCTCCTTTGTAGGGTTGGTGTCGTCGAAACGAAGGTTACATACGCCGCCATAGCGTGCCGCTACGCCGAAATCAAGGCAGATAGCCTTGGCGTGACCGATATGTAGATAGCCGTTAGGCTCAGGTGGGAAACGGGTCTGAACGCGCGTTTTACCCTTGGCTCTTGCCTCCTCGATGATCTCCTCTACGAAGTTCAGCGACTTCTCCTTTACCTCTGTTGTCTCCTGTGTCATAATTATATATGTGTTAATTGCTTATTATTCAATCTATTCAATCACTCGGTTGCGCTTTAGGCTAATGCCGTAGTTGAGGCGTGCGCTCACCTGCAACCACTGTCGTGTACCCCAGATCGCACCGTCGTACTCCATCGTGATGCCCGCCTTGATGCCCACGGTTCGATTAAAGAACCAACGGTCGTACGATAGTGCAATAGCGTCGTAGATGCCCTTGTGGGTATTGTATAGCGCTACACCGTGATATACATCGCTACCGTAGCGGTTGTAGTAGCTCAGTAGCGAGCCGCGACCTACATACAAGCGGTTCGAGAGCTCAATGCCCGCCCACTCAAGACCGATATAAAGTTCACCACCAAAGGGGTACTCCCAGCTATTCTCGTTGATGCGGTCACGCTGCAACGACTGCACATAGCTTAGCTCAAGCTCAAAGTTGAAGGGGTGCTTGCCGAGTATTACGGTGTTGTTGCTGTCGAAGCCAATGTGTGGCGTAAGCAGGATGTTGTCCACCACGCCATCAATCGTATCGGGGTTGTAGTCCTTGGCATAGTGACCTACATAGAGGTCGTAGCCATAGAGGAACTTGCTGCCCCTCATCGGGATATGGTGCTCGCCCGACGACATTATCGCAAAGGCCTCACGCGTGTCGAAACTGCGCATACCCGTATAGTCCATCGCAAACTCGACATACGAGCCCGACTGCGCCTCCTCGTAGCGTGCCAGTACGCCGCCAATGCTATTGTTGTAGTAGCAGTAGGCAGGGTCAAAAAATAGTGGCGTACTCAAGCCACGCATAGCACTGCGAGGGAAGAGACCCGCATATAGCTTCACGCGTGGCGCTTGGTAGGAGTAGTATAGTTGTAGCTTGGCATCTGAGAGGAACTTCGCGTGTCCGAAGTCCTGATATAGGTCGACGCCCACCATCACCTCGTTATGTTCACTCCATCCGATGCCCACCGACGGCGTTAGGCGCGCACCAAAGAGCGTGCCCGAACTCATACCCTCCATCGAGGCATACTCTGTGTTGTCGAAGAGCGTTGTGAAGTCGGCACCAAGCCTTAGCTCCTGCGCAGAGAGGCTCCCTCCAACACCTATGAGGAGCGCGAAAACGAGAAGTATGTGTGCTATAAATCGACGCATTGTTTACCGAAATGAAAACATTTGGTGCAAATTTACTGAAAATATTTTATATTTTATTACTTTTGCCAAGGAATACTAAAAAAACTTAAAATATATGAGAAAGTTGCTCAATAGCGAACTCGGTCGCCCAACGCTCGAGGAGTATAGCGAGAGCCCTAAGATGCCCGTGGTGGTGGTTATGGACAATGTGCGCTCGGCACAGAATGTAGGCTCGCTATTTCGCACTGCCGACGCCTTTGGCGTTGAACATATCGCCCTCTGTGGCATCACCTCTACGCCCCCAAATCGTGAGATTCATAAGACGGCACTCGGCGCTGAGCTAAGCGTGGCGTGGAGCTACCACCCAACGACCCTCGAGTGTGTAGAGAAACTGCGTTCGGAGGGCTACCGCATCATTGCCGTAGAGCAGGTTGAGGGCGCTACGATGCTTGGCTCGATGACCCCTGAGCGTGGCGTGAAGTATGCCCTTGTCTTCGGTAACGAGGTGGAGGGCGTCGACCAGAGCGTGGTGGATGTTGTCGATGGTGCCATCGAGATTCCGCAGGTGGGCACAAAGCACTCGCTCAATGTGTCGGTATCGGCGGGTGTGGTGCTCTGGGAGATGTTCCGAGGATTGATGTAAATAGGTGCGAGTGGCAGCTTTTGCCCTGTGTGCGTAGTTTTTGGACTAAATTGTTTGCTAAAATTTTGCAGATTACAAAATAAGTCGTATATTTGCACCGCTCTTTTAATTAAGAGTGGTTTAAGGAGGGTTGGGTGAGTGGCTTAAACCAGCAGTTTGCTAAACTGCCGATATCGTAAGGTATCCGCTGGTTCGAATCCAGTGCCCTCCGCAATGAATAGTCTACAAGGAGTTGATTTTCAACCTTGTAGACTTTTTTTTGTGTCCAAAAAGTTGCACCAAAAATGCACCAACTCCGATTCTATGCATTCCCACATACATAAAACTATCTTCATATGCAGCGCCATTATGGTGACTGTTTTTTGTGCGACGAAAAATAATTTTTTTTGATATATATAATGGCGACTACCAAAGTAGTCGCCATTATATATAGGTATAAGAAGTTATCTTTTACTTCTTTATTGTGCTGTAGCAAGTCTCAATACCATCCTTTGAGTTGCTCAGGTAGAGTTTGCCACCTGCAAAGCGATAATACTTCTTAGTAGGCGTCGCATTCATATTTTCTGCACTTGAGATATATACAACATCATCATCGAAGGTGTACTTATACCAAACAGGGTGCGAAGGGCCCTCGATTGGTGCTGCCGTTGGATTATCATATTTATTGTGATACATAAAGCAATCCGTTGGTGTCACAAACTTGATGTGGTCATCGTAGTAATAGTCGCCCTCTGCGCGCATTGTGCTCCAGTCACCTATAAAGCGGCGGTCTGCATCTGGTTTCTTATGGTACACAATCGTATCACCCTCTGCTTCGTCGACATAGAAAATAACCGTATTTGACTCCACGCTATACTTTACTTCTTCCGCCTCCTCGCCAGTATAAGTAATGCGTAATATATCACCTTTACACTCATATGTTAAACCACAACGGGTCATTGACATATGGCGACCAGAAGATACCTCATACTCATCAGTTGTACGATAGCCAGTACCATCCTCCCAAAAACGGAATGTAGACTCATATACGAAATCGCCGAGCTGATTATTGATTTCGCCCTCAAGCACCCACAATCCTACAATTTCACTATTTACAGTGCTCACATTTGGCTGTACATCTGAGGGTGTCTCATTCTCAGGCTTGTTAGGAGCAACCTCTTTCTCACAAGACATTGTCACGCCTGCTACCGCAAGCATCAACAACAATTTAGCATACTTTTTCATAATACGAAATTTGTTAGTAAGACATATATTAATTACTCATCGTTTTAATGAATAATATTTTTCAGTTTGCTACTTGTTTTACACAAAATTACCCTATGAAAAGTTTTCTGCAAAATAAACGAGCTACAAACTTGCGTCTGTAACTCGTTGAATATTAAGTGTATGAAAATTATTTTATTCTCTGTTGTTTATGTGGTCGTATGAAAAGTTTCCCCCCCCCTCACTTTTAATCAATTTCTGCAAGAAATTAGATAGATTGGTGTCGCTCTCCGAGAGTCCGAGTTTCTGGCGTACCTCGCTGCTATCCTTGTAGTGGCGTGTAAGGTTGGTGTATGCCTTAATCTCCTTGCCCTTTAAGCCGATAGCATACAGACAGCAGAAGTCAATCTCAAACTCTTCGAGACCTTTGTCTTTGAGGTAAGCAAAGAAGTGGGGATAGTTCTCTTCGAGGGTGAGGCGTGTTGACTTTATAAAATCGTTGCGGTTGGCAATAAGGTGCTCCAACTCCTCATTTGCTCGCTTGATGTCGGTGTCTTTTGCCGATAGGT
>JAGBTP010000010.1 GCA_017631255.1 Alistipes sp. | reverse complement strand
CTCGACGATATCCTGCAACGACGCGATATTGGTATTCATCTCGTTGCAGAGCTTCTGAAGCTCCTCGAAGGCAAACCAAGTTGGAAGCTTAATCACTGTGCCATCAATCAAAGTAAGCACAACATAATTCTTATCCGAGGTGTCGACGCTCTCGAAGAAGGCATCGCCATCCTCGCCGTCAACGCCTGGTGCTCCCGTAGCACCGTCCTTACCATCGTCACCCGTAGCCTTGTCGAGCTTGGTCCAGGTAGCACCGTTATCATATGAGATAAACCAATACTCGTTCTCGATCTTGAGCTGCGGAGTAATGCCGTCGACGCCATCCTTGCCATTAGCACCATCTTCACCATCCTGACCATCTGCGCCATCCTGACCGTCCTGACCATCCTGACCGTCGATACCAACGGCCTTAATCTTATTGCTAGCCTCATCCAAGAGCCACTCACCGTCGAGAGTCCAGTAGTAGAGACCATCGGCATCCTGACGCACGCCGACGATAGGCGTGTAACCATCCTTACCATCTGCACCATCCTTACCGTGATAGATTGTAACAGGGTCAGACTTAGAGAAATAGATAGTATAGCCAATAACCTCACCAGCCTCAACAACCTGCTGAACAGAAGTCACATAATCGTTGTTCTGCAACGCCTCGAGGATGATTTGCATCGCCGAAATATTGTTATTCATCTCCTCGCACTGCTTCTTGAGCTCCTCGAAAGCGTACCAGGTAGGAACCTTAATCACCGTACCATCGGCAAGTGTAAAGAGCACATACTCATCATTCGAGGTGTCGACACCCTGGAAGAACGAGTCGCCATCGGCACCATCTGCACCGTCTGCACCATCTGCACCATTAGCGCCATCGTCGCCCGTAGCCTTACCAAGGAGCACCCAGCTCAGGCCATTGTCGTACGATATATACCAAAACTCGTTCTCTATCTTAAGCTGCGGAGTAATGCCGTCGACGCCATCCTTACCATCTGCGCCATCCTGACCATCCTTGCCGTCTTCACCATCCTTGCCATCTTCACCATCCTTGCCGTCCTGACCATCCTGACCGTCCTGACCGTCCTGACCGTCAATACCAACGGCCCTAATCTTATTACCAGCCTCGTCCAAGAGCCACTCGCCATCCAGAGTCCAGTAGTAGAGACCATCGGCATCCTGACGCACGCCGATAACAGGCGTATAGCCATCCTTGCCATCAGCACCATCCTTGCCATCTGCGCCATCTGCGCCGTCCTGACCGTGGTAGATGCAGATAGGGTCCGAGTAGACAAAGTGAATCTCGTAGCCCACTACCCCATTCTCATTCTCGATTGCCACAACACTCGTGATGTAGTCATTGCGCTGCAACGCCTCCAAGATTGTCTGCATAGCAGCGATGTTGGAGTTCATATCCTTACACATCTTCTCGAGCTGCGCAACACGATCCTCGAGGTTCGTAACCCTGTTCACCAGAGCAGAGTCATCATAAGAACAGCCTACTGCGATGCAGGCCGCCATCAAAATAGCTAATAGTTTTTTCATATAAAAAGTTTTTGTTTGTTTCTCCTTCAACCACCTCGACAGCCCGTTTTCGATACCCGTTTCGCACCCGAACGACGCCCATACAGCAGCTACTCGCCACCGAAATAAAACGCTGCACAGGCAAATAGAGTGTGCCACGCACGCGCGACAAGACTACCACCACAGCCCCGTAATAGTACTCAAAACGAATTAATTACACACAAACGTCGAGAGTAGGTTTACACTTTGTGTAAAAGTTGTGCCATACAAAGCTAACAAACTTTTCCGATTTTTCACCATTTGCGTCGCACATTTTATCGACAATATTTGACCACTCAAAATTATTTTAATTTTGAATCCGCACCTTCTCTTCAAACCTCCAACCACATTCCGCCACTCGCCGCACACAATCCACCCCGCACCACCTCTATTCATTTGTTCAAGTTTGACGGGGTAATTTTAACATTTTGCAACGCATAAAGTCACTTAACTGCAACCCATCGCACCGACCTCATCTTGCCGATTTTTGCCATATTTAGGTTCCACTCACGCTCAAATAACGAAAAAAGTTTTCGATGTTAACACAATAATTATCAATGAATTAGAAATTGCAGCCGACAAAAGAAACTAAATATTTTTAATAAATATTTGCAGAAACGATATTTTTGTACTATCTTTGCAGTCGCAAATAAGGGAAATCGGTCGCACGACCATTTAACGATACATCGCGGGGTAGAGCAGTTGGCAGCTCGTCGGGCTCATAACCCGGAGGCCGGAGGTTCGAGTCCTCCCCCCGCTACCATAGAGGACAAATCATTAGATTTGCCCTCTTTTTTTATGGTAGCGGGGGGAGGACTTGTGTCCTCAGTCATATCTACAATCCCTCCAAACCTCCCTTTAAGTGCACTTCGTTTCTTTTCGTTGCTTCGGTTCGGCATAACAAACGAGTTTACTATGCTCTCACCTTAATCGCAACGCTGATAAGGGAGGCTTGTGGCAAGGCTCTGCCTTGCATTGCTTCGCAATATGAATGGTTGCCTCAAAGTAGCGGAGAAATCGGTTAGAAATTTTTATAACTTTTATTAGATGCAATACCCCATTTAAGAGTGCTTTTCGTTGTTTTGCAAAAAATTTGTTATATTTGTATCGCCAATAGGGTATAACCTTTGGCGGACATATTTAATGAAAGTGTTTTTCGCTTTTGTCCTTATGTGAAAATGTGGAAGTTTTCAAAGCAGTAGGGCAACGAACGGCACTCACTTCGTGTATAGCTATGTGGCTGTATGTTTTTTGCGTGCATATACCTCATACTATCCGAGTGTGGGGTATTGTATCGTTTATTACTGCATAGGTCTTTCCACAACCTTCACATAGGTAAACGAGAATCAACTCCACACTTTCTTCGTTTATATACCCACCATATTGGAGTTGTATGGTAATAGTAGTTTGACACAAACAATTTAAACTAATATTACTATGAGAAAACTATTTTTACTAACAGTCACTTTGCTTGGCATCTTAGCATCGCTGTCGTCTTGTAAGCACGATGATGTTATGGCTGTAAACATCAACGATGAGCAGATGGTGTCAATATGTGTTACTATTCCAGACTCAGAGACTCGTGCATCGGAGACGAATAGTGCCCAGGGTATTTTCAATAACAATGTACTTGGTGTAGAGAATGATAACTACACAATGCGTTACATTCTTCAGATTTTCGATGAGAATGGTCGTCCATCTGATGAGACTCTCATTGAGTATTCTGATGGTACTACGGTGTCATTCCCTGTTCGTCTTGTTCCTGGTCGTGACTACACATTTGTTGTTTGGGCTGACTTTGTAATAAATGGTGAGACTAATACAGATAACCACTATATTACTAAGGATGCTAATGGCAAGACAGATCTTCGTAATATCACAATCAATGAAGATAGTTGGGTTGCTATGGATGAGACTCGTGATGCTTTTACTGGCATCTATAGTACCAAGGCTGCTGGCGAAAAGTATAGCGGTGCTTCGACTATCAATGTCGTGCTTACCCGACCTTTTGCTAAGTTGCGTGTTGTAACTACCGATATGGAGGCTCTTGCAAATCTTGGCATTAATCCTACCCATGCTATTGTAGAGTATACTACTCCATATCGTGCTGGCTTTAATGCATTAACTTGTACACCATTTGAAGCAGACCAGAATAATATAAAGGTTCATCAGATGTCTCCAACAGAAGCATATGCAATTATAGCCTATGGTGATAATACTGCAGCTAATAAGGTGCTTTTTACAGATTACCTCTTTGCCTCTGCTGACCAGAACGATGTCGTCAAATTCAATCTTAGTGTGTATGAAAATGCTGACAAGTCTGGACATATCAAGACCAACTCATTTACAACAGATATCGCTGTTAAGCGAAATCATCTAACAACAATTGCTGGTAGTATTCTTACAGAGGGTAATAATGTTGAGGTCGTAATTAATCCAAATTTTGGTGGCTATATTGAGGAAGAGTTTCCATTTGATGAGAAACTTGATCCTAATAAAACGATTTACTATACGGCAACAAGCAAGGTCGAACCTTATAGAACAGATGTTTTCGGTGCTAACATCGTGTCGAATAACTGGGATAAAACGACTGGCGTGGGAACTATTATCTTTGATGGTGAAATTACCGAAATAGGTTATTATGCATTCCATTCTTGCAATAACTTGACAGATGTGGTGATTCCTAATAGCGTAACAGTTATTGGAGGTGCTTCATTTGCATTTTGTTCGGGTTTGACTTCAATAAATATCCCTGACTCAGTAGTGACCATAGATACAGCGGCATTCTCACATTGTGCAAATCTAACCCGTGTAACTGTTTCGAATAATATTAGTTCAATAGGCTTGCAGGCTTTTGTTGAGTGTGATGCTTTGTCTGAATTTTATTGTAAGGCCGTAACCCCTCCAGATTTTAATTGGATGGCATTTTATATGATAGATTCCAATTTTGTTATTTATGTTCCAACAGAGTCTATTGATGCTTACAAAACAGCTGCTGGTTGGAGCGATTATGCAGACCAAATAGTAGGCTACAACTTTGAGTAAATAAACTCTCTTATAGGGCATTGCTTCGGCGATGCCCTATCTTTTTATAATTCCACTCCTATCCACTTAACAAACAGAACAACCATTTCAATCTTTCTGATAGATCGGTTAGAAATTTCGATGTGGTGTCCTACCATAGAGGACAAATCATTAGATTTGCCCTCTTTTTTTTATGGTAGCGGGGGGGGCATTCAAAAAAATGGTCTCAACTTCCTAAAAGCGCAAGCTGAGACCACATATCTTTCGAAATAACGACGCTCAATCCACGATGCACAACCATCAAACCCTACGAGACGATACGCTGGGCGATGACCTCGGCGATGTCGAGCGTTGGGCGGGTGGCGGTGCGGGCGATGCTCTTCTGGCAGAGGGGGCACGAGGTGACGATGGTGTCGCAGCCCGTAGCCTCGAGTTCGGCAGTCATACGGCGGGCAATGCGCTGCTGCTTGCCGTCGTCGATGACCGTATTTGCCAGCGAGCCACCGCAGCACAAGGCATCACGACGATTATGCTCAGCCTCACGCAGCGTGCCCACAGCCTCGATCACACGGCGTGGCGAATCATAAATCTTAAGTCCGCGTCCCAGCTCGCAGGGGTCGTGGTAGCTATACACCTCAGCGCCTGCCGCAACGCGCAGTCTACCCTCGGTGATAAGTCGCTCGATATACTCGCTATGGTGCAGCACCTCGATGCCGTCGAGGCGGTAGTTATCCCTAAATGAGCGGAGGCATATAGGACACGAGGTCACAAGCGTCGTAATCTCATAGCGGCGGAAGAGGTCGGTGTTATACGCCACCATCTTACGCGCAGCATCGGTCTCGCCAGAGAGCATCAGCGGGCGGCCGCAGCATACACCACCATCCTTATCGGCATACCACACATCCTCGCCCACAGCGTTGAATATCTGCATCATAGAGCGTTGTACGGCGGGCAGCAACGAGGTCATACAACCCGCAAAATAACCCACCTTACCCACTCCCGAGGAGCGGTCGATATTTGTCAAGTAGCCATACCTACCCTCGTGCGGGATATTGCGACGCATAGCACGCGAGTTGATGCGTAGCGTCGTGAGGTTAATGCCTACGGGGCACACCGCCTCACACCTACCACACATCAAGCAGTTGTTCGCCACCTTGAGCGAGAGCATATTATATCGCCTATCGCGCAGGTAGTAGACCGACTGCGTGTCGTGTATACCGAGGTCGGCCTGAAGCTGACAGGGGTCGATACATATACCGCAGCGCGAGCAAGCCTCCACCTCGAAGTTATCGTACGACTTACGCTCCAATGTGGGACGCAACTGCCAGCGACGCAGGAAGATAAGCGGTATCTCGGTAAAGATATGCATATAGCGCGAGAAGGGCAGCGCCACGAAGAAGAGTCCGAGCACCGAGGAGTAGAACCACCACGATGGCTCGTAAATTAGGGCAAGCATCTCCGTCGGCACCACGCCACCGAGCCAGCTGCCGAGGCTACCCGTCAGGAAGCCGCCACCGCCATATATCGCCGCCGTAAGACTCTCAGCCACAAGGCGTGCAGGAAATACAAACCAGAGTGCCGAAAGGGCTATCCTATCGTATAGTGCGTGCTTCGTAGCTCGTCGCATACCCATAGCCCTCGATGCCATACGCTTAAACCACGCCAGCGCAACACCCGACAGCACCAGCAGCAGCAAGCCGTCCATAAGGTTCTCAAGCAGAGCGCTATGCGCGTCGATATTGTTTACCTGTGTGAAGTATTTGAAGAA
Source organism: Alistipes sp. (assembly GCA_017631255.1). GTDB lineage: Bacteria > Bacteroidota > Bacteroidia > Bacteroidales > Rikenellaceae > Alistipes. Next base: position 21,746 of record JAGBTP010000010.1, on the reverse strand, counting down.
GATATGTCCCTGAATTGGTATCATCTCCCAGCCGAGGTAGACCGAGGTCTCGATCCACCCCACCACGATGAGCAGAAACCAACCAAAGGCCAGCGACATATGCATATAACCGAGCAGCGGGTTGACGCGAAAGATTCGGATATGGAGCAGCGACTCACGCACCACCTCCCACACCGCAACGAGGGTGTTGCGCGTGAAGAAGTTGTGCAGTATCAGTCGTCTATCCACCTTCGGCAGCTTCACCGTCCACCAGAGCCACTTGAGGAAGATGGCGGCGAACATAAAGAGGGCACCTGCGATGAAGGGTATGGTAAAGGGAGCAAAGAATGTCATACGCTACAATATTTCGTTTCGATTGATGGCACTCGGTTAGAAGTCACCGAGTTTACGCTTAATGAGCATCACCAAGCCTCGCGTGTTGATACCTCGAGGGCATACCAAGCGACACTTGCCGCAGAGCATACACTTACTCAGCTCGTCGTAGACACCCTTATACTCACCACGACGCACCGCCGTATGGAGCTTACGAAAGTTAAAATCGGTGATGGCTGCCGCCGTACAGGATGCCGTACAGGAGCCGCAGCCGATGCAGGCCTGCAACTCGGGCATTTCGGCAATGATATCGTTACTCTTGCGCAGGTCGTTGTTGTCCACATCAATGGCACGAGGGCGGCTGATGGCGTAGCCGAAGTTTAGAATTGCCATAAACTCGAACTATTACTTATTAAACACCTCTTTCAGATAATCATCTACGGCAGAAGCTGTTAGCGACGCCTCGGCAAGCGTGTCGGCAAGGCTCTTAGCACCCGTAACCGCACCAGCATAGAAGATACCACGACGGTTGCTACTCACCGCACCGAGGAAGTTATCCACCGTCTTGAAGTAGCCGTTTGGCGCCAGCTCCAGCCCCGCACGCTGAGCAATGCCCTCATTTTCGTAGTTGGCACTCATACCAACGAGTAGCACCAACATATCTATGGTCATACGCAGCGGACGACCCGTGAGCGTATCCTCGGCCTTTATCTGTATGCGCTTGTCGATGGTCTCAGCAGCCTCCGAGATGCGGCCTCGCACGAAGTGGATATTGTACTTCTCCTGCGCCTCACGGTATAGCTCCTCATAGCCAGGGCCGAACATTCGGATGTCCATATAGAAGTTAAAAATATCTGCATCGGGGAACATCTCCCTGAGCTCTATAGCCTGCTTCACTCCCGTTATACAACACACCTTTGAGCAGTGTCGCTGCCCCACCTTCTCGTCACGCGAACCCACGCAGTGTAGTATCGCTATGCGCTGCGGCTTCGTGCCGTCGGCAAGCGTGACGCCACCGCCATTCATCATACGCTCGAGGTCCACCGAGGTGATGACATTGTCGTAGAGGCCGTAACCATACTCCTGCTTTCGGTGAGCATCGAAGAGCGTGAATCCCGTAGCCATCACCACAGCATCGGCAGGGATGCGCTCACCCGAACGGAGCGTGACGCCATCCGAGGCAATATCGGTCACCTCCTGACCATAGAAGCAACGCACGCGCGCCGCCTTAACACGCTGAGCCAGCGGGAATAACACATCGCTTGCAGGAACAAAGGTCGGAAAGAGTTTATGCCAGCCTCGCACCTTGCCACCCAGCTCAATATCGCGCTCTACAATTACGGGCTCGATGCCACGCGACTTAAGCTCCAGGGCGGTCTGCATACCCGCAGCACCACCACCAACTATTACTACTCTATATGCCATAAAATCACACCTTTATCTTCTCAAACCTAACTCCACACCACAGCCATTCACCGCCACCGCACGAGGGCGACCTATCAACTTACCATCGCGTCCCAAATACTTGGCATCGGGATTATACTCCACACCGAGCTTATCGAGCAGCGGCTCGACATCGACCTGATGGAACTGCATACCGAGCTCCCAGGGGTCGTAGCCCAGCACCAAGCCCGCCATCTCCTCGTATGTCAACACCGGAATACCTCGACCATTTGCACCATATGTCGTGCCGTCCATCTCCGAGATGGCGTACTGCCACTTATCGAGGAACATAGCGCAGCCAGGGCAGTTTGCCACGATAAAGTCGGGCTTGTATGGCGCCATACTCTCGAGCTTCTTATGCGAGTTGGCTATCGACGAGCCGCGATTTGCCTGCACGAGGTAGTTCCTAAAGCCGAAGCCGCAGCAGTGGCGACGCTCAGGGTAGTCGACAACATCGCCACCCCACGCCTCAATCATACCCGCCAGGACATAGGGAAACTCCGAGCCGCCGATGCCCGACTTAGGGAATATCTTAGCGTAGTGACAGCCGATATGCTCCACCACCCTCAGCGACTCACCCGTATAGAGATTCACAAGACGGCGCTTGGCCCTGCGCGCAATGGAGTGGCGATGGTGAAACATAATATCCGAGGTGTGGGCAATGGAGCGTGGCTTGACGAGCTCTCGCCCCGTCGCCTCCCTGAGGTAGCGGCGCGTACGCTCCTCCGTTTCGGGGAACTCCTCCCAAGTGGCAAGCACCTCGTTGTAGATGCCAAAGGAGGTTATGCACGACGATATAAAATTCTCATAACCAGCCTCTGCCATAAGGCTAAACTGCCTTGCCACGACGGTCATAATCGTCTCCAGCGGCACCACATCGGAGTGGTAGCCGATACCCGTACACGAGGTGTGCAGTGGGTCGTCGAATATGTCGACGCCGAGGTCGTTCGTCAGGATGTCGAGAAACGCGCGCTCGCTTCCTGGAAAGAAGTTTTGGCGTATGCAGCTACGCGCATAGTAATATTTGTTGTCGGCAATCTCCTTCTGATACTCCTGCCAAGATGCTCTTCTCATAACTTTTTGCTCGCTTAATAGTGGTTCTCGGAATTGTATGTGTAGGTGTGCATCATATACTCCTCCGTAGCGCCGTCGTAGCCCATCTCGCGCGCCTTGCGTTCGGAGTGCTGCTCGATGGTATCGTAGAAGGCCTTGCCGCCCGACACCTCGAAGATACGACTAATTTCGGCAAGCGACTCATCGTCTATTTTACGCAGTGCACCTGCGCCCTCCTTGCCATAACACTCTGAAAACCTACCATATATCGACTCATCATTCTCATATATCCACTCCCATACAGCACCCTGTTCGGGGTGCAATTCAGGAAGTATGTTGCGTGGTGTGAGGCAGTAACCCGTACGCAGGATATTGTCACCAATGAGGCGCTTTAGGGCCAACTGCTGCCTACCCTTCTCGCTCTCTACAAAGTAGCCAAGTCGCTGCGAGAGAGTTCTCAGCGCCTGAATAACATAGCCAGGCGTGTTGCCTCGAGGACAGCGGGGGCGGCACGACATACACTCGCCGCAATACCATATCGTCTCGCTGCGCAGGAGCTGCTCAATCTCCCTATCGTCACGCCTCTGCACTATCGCCACAATCTGCCTTGGGTCGTAGTCGTAGAACTCCGCCGCAGGGCACACCGCCGTACATACGCCGCAGTTCATACAGGCCTTAAGGCCCTCCCTGAGACGCACATCTTCGGTGAGCATATCGAAATATTTTCCCATAGTTAACAACTAATTTCTCGGCACAAAGGTATGTGTTTTCGCCCCGCTAAATGTTAGTACAAATACCTAAATTTCGTCTAAGACCACAATATGAGCCAAATAGAAGAACGACATAATTTGGCCTATTTTCCGTCACCGCAGCCACCGCTTTTCGTCAATAAAAGACCACATTAAACCACCCTCCTTCGCATAATTATGCCAATAATTTTCTCAAAAGCATCGTAAGTAGATAAACATCTACTACGAGCTATTGATAATCCCGAGATTTTTACATATATTTGCGCTCGATTATATTATAGAAATATCATCGTTTAATGAAACGCATACTATCCAATCTTCTAACCATCGCGCTGCTACTCCTATCAGCCACTTCGCTGTCGGCTCAGGAACTTATCAAGGTTAGCGGCACAGTGACATCTGCCGAGGACACCCTCCCCCTTATCGGCGTTAGCGTAATCTCAGGCCCCAACTCAGGCGTCACAACGGGCATCGACGGCACCTACACCATATCCGTGAGAGCTGGTACCAAGCTGCGCTTTCAGTATATCGGCTTTGCGGAGCACGAGTGGCTCGTACCCGAAGGTGCGGCTGCCGTAACACACGATGTGGTACTGGAGAGCGACTCGCAGAGGGTCGACGAGGTTGTGGTGGTGGCATACGGCACACGCAAGAAGGGTACCATCGCAGGCTCCGTGTCGACGGTCAAGAGCGAGAAGCTCGAGAGTGTGCCTACGGCGGGCTTCGACCAGGCGTTGCAGGGTCAGAGTCCAGGTCTTATGGTCCTCTCAAATTCGGGAGAGCCATCAAAGGCTGCGACATTCCAGATTCGTGGTACCAACTCCATAAATTCGGGCACTGCACCCCTCTTCATCCTCGACGGCGTGCCTATCTCGAGCTCGGACTTCAACGCCATATCGCCCTCCGACATCGAGTCGGTATCGGTGCTCAAGGATGCCTCGTCGTCATCTATCTATGGTGCGCGTGCCGCTAACGGCGTTGTGGTAATCACCACTAAGCGAGGTACAACGATGGATAATGCCAAGGTCACCTTCCGCACACAGCTCGGTCTCTCGCAGCTGGCGCACAGCAACTGGGCACTTATGGACACCCCTGAGCGCATCGCCTTCGAGAAGGAGATTGGCCTCGACGCAGGACAGGACTACGACCTACTGAGCCAGACGAATGTCAACTGGCTCGACGCGGTATTCAACGATCGCGCCCTGCTCCAGAACTACGACATCTCGGTGAGCCGTGCTACGGACAAGATGAACTACTATGTTTCGGGCTCGTTCTTCGACCAGGACGGCATCGCCATAGGCTCGACATTTAGGCGTTATAGTATTCGTGCCAATGCCGATGTGCGTGCCTCGAAATGGTTGCGTATAGGCACTAACACGATGGCGGTATTCGAGCAGGTGGAGCAGGCCGAAGATGGCGAGTACTCGCTTTACACCCCTATCTCTGCCAGCCGCTTTATGCTACCCTACTGGGATCCATATCGTGAGGATGGCTCGATAGCCTCGGAGAGCGACGGCTCGTGGAAGGGTACAGGACAGAACCCTCTCGAGTGGATGGAAAACAACAGGCAGCAGAACAAGAAATATAAGGTTCTCACCACCCTCTTTGCCGAAATTACGCCTATCGACAACCTCACCATACGCTCGCAGTTTGGTGCCGACTTCACCAACTCGACAGCCTTTATGCAGTCGATGCCAAGCTATGCGCCAAACAATGGCCTTGGTGCTGCGGGACGCGCCGCGTACAACACCCTCAACCTCACTATCACCAACACCATAAACTACCGCACCACCCTCGACGGTGGCCACTCGCTCAACTTTATGGTGGGTCAGGAGGGCGTCGACTACCAATATGAGGGCTTCCAGCTAATCACGCAGGGACAGAATAACGACTACCTCACCACCCTCTCGTCGGGCTCACGCGCAACAACCTGGAGCGATGTCACCGACGCGTATAGCTACCTATCCTTCTTCGGTCGTGCCGAGTATAGCTACAACGACCGCTACTATGCCGACTTCTCGGTGCGTACCGACGCCTCATCGCGCTTTGGTCGTGGTGGTCGCTGGGCAGCCTTCTGGTCGGTGGGTCTTATGTGGAACGCTAAGCGTGAATCGTTCCTCGAGATGGTCGACTGGCTAACTACGGCGCAGCTTGCCGTAAGTACAGGCACATCGGGCAACTCGTCAATCCCCAATTATGACCACCTTGCGCTGGTGGGTGGCGATGCCAACTACAACGACAATATGGGTATCTACCCCGCACAGAGCGGCAACGAGAACCTCGGCTGGGAGAAGCTCTGGACAACGAACATAGCCCTCCACCTCGGCTTCTGGAATAGACTCAATGTCGACCTTGAGTTCTACAACAAGCTCACCACCGATATGCTTATGTCCGTACCCGTATCCTATGCCGACAAGGGCGAGGGCTTCCGCTGGGACAACATCGGTGCTATGGTAAACCGAGGCGTCGAGCTGCAACTCAATGCCGACATCATCCGCAGCAGGGACTTCGTATGGAACATATCGGCAAATGTGTCGTACAACAGCAATAAGATTACCGAGCTATACAACGGTCTCGACGAGTACGAACTCTCAACCACCAGCACCAAGCTCGTCGTTGGCCACCGCGTGGGCGAGTTCTACATCAACCGCTACGCTGGCGTCAACCCCGCCAATGGCGATGCGCTGTGGCTCACTAAGGAGGGCGAAGTGACCACCGAGTTCAACGAGAGCGACAAGGTGATGATTGGCAAGAGCTACATCGCCCCCTGGCAGGGCGGTTTCGGCACCACACTATCGTGGAAGGGCCTCTCGCTATCGGCGCAGTTTGCGTGGGTGGCAGATAGGTGGATGTTCAACAACGACCGCTTCTTCGAGGAGAGCAACGGCCTCTACTCGTCGTACAACCAGTCACGCCGCCTGCTCTATGACCGCTGGAAGGAGGCGGGCGATGTCACAGACATACCACGCTATGGCGTGACACCACAGATGGACTCTCGCTTCTTGGAGAACGCCTCGTTCCTACGCCTCAAAAACCTGATGCTCAGCTATTCGCTACCCGCATCGCTACTTAAGAAGAGCCACTTCTTCACCGCTGTCAGGGTATATCTTCAGGCGCAGAACCTCTTTACCATCACCCCATTTTCGGGCATCGACCCTGAGTCATCGAGCAATGTCTACAAGGCTCAGTACCCAATGTCGAAGCAGTACTCAGTGGGCATCGACCTCACATTCTAATACCGACGCGATATGAGATTGTTTAACACCATACTACTCGTTGCCGCCACCGTAGCGGCACTTAGCACCACCTCGTGCCTCGATAAGTATCCCGATGGTGCTATCCCTGCCCACAAGGCTATCAACACCCTCGAGGAGCTCGACCAAGCAGCCATTGGAGTTTATGACGCCTTCAAGAGTGGCGCGCTATATAGCGGCTACCTCACGCTGCTGCCCGATATTCAGTGTGACCTGGCCTATGCCGTAAATGGCTACACCAACATCTACGGCAACATCTGGCGCTGGGATATACTCTCGACAAATAGCGAGATTACGGCAGTCTACGCCTCGCTATACAATGTCATCTCGCGTGCCAACTTCCTCCTCGAGTACGCCCCACGCGTGGAGCTCACACTCTCAAGCGACGAGGAGATAGCTCAGTTCGAGCAGATATGTGGCGAGGCATACTTTGCTCGTGCCCTCGCCTACTCGGAACTTATTCGCCTCTACTGCAAGAGCTACGAGAGTGCCGAGCAGGCAGAAGAGGAGCTTGGCGTGGTGCTTGTAACCAAGTACAACACCGACGAACCTATGACGCGCTCCTCGCTCGCTAAATCCTACCAGCGCGTTATCGACGACCTCGATATGGCGGCTAAGTTGATGGATATCGACGAGACGGCTATTGCGGGCAACATCTACAACGCCATCTACTTCAACGAGTACACCGCCTACGCCCTCAGGGCACGCGTGGCACTCTATATGCGTGATTGGGAGGCGGCCATTGACTACTCATCGAGGGTCATCGACAGCGGCTACTACCTCCTCTCGTCGGCATCGTCGGAGATAAGCTCAGGTATGAGCTACTTCAGCTATATGTGGCAGTACGACGACGCCACCGAGATTATCTGGAAGGTAGGCTTTACAATCAACTCCTATGGCGGCGCCCTCGGTCAGGTATTCTTCAACTACGACTACCGCACGATGAAGCCCGACTATGTCCCAGCTGCGTGGGCACTTGGCCTCTACGACGGCTACGACCTGCGCTACGACAACTACTTCTACACCTACACCACGGGTCACAGCCACGGTCTTAGCTGGCCACTTCTGGTTAAGTATTTCGGCAATATGAACTTCTACAACAGCCAGATACTCCACACCTCGATGCCTAAGCCGCTGCGCCTTGCCGAGCAGTACCTCATTCGTGCCGAGGCCTATGCCGAGGGTCGTGGCAACTACGCCCTTGCGGGCGAGGATATCGCTACGCTACGCGAGGCACGCTACCTATCCTACGGTGGTGGTGTGTCGCTAACGGCAGCAAATGCGATGACCATAATCGAGGAGGAGCGCATCAAGGAGCTATATATGGAGGGTTTCCGCCTTATGGACCTCAAGCGCTGGCACAAGGGCTTTGAGCGCACGCCACAGAGCGAGTCGCTCGAGAATGGCTCGTCGCTCAAGGTAGAGGCTGACGACCCACTCTTCGTGTGGCCAATACCTCAACACGAGCTCGAATCCCCTGGTGCAAACATTCAGCCTAACGACAGCAACAAATAACAAATCTATGTATATCAAGCATTTCACACTAATAACCCTTGTGGTTGCGATGATAACCCTCACCACCGCGTGCAAGAGGGAGAGAACGACCTACGATGGTCCTAACTACATACTCTTCTCTGCTGAGAGTTACGACCTTGGCGTCATAGACAACGAGGAGTGGTTCGACATCCCCATCACAGCGACGCGCAGCTGCGGCCACGACCGTCAGATAGGCGTCGAGGTACTTGCCGACAAGAGCAACGCCATCGCACGCCGCCACTACGAAGTGGAGTCGAACACCCTGACCATACCTGCGGGCAAGCTCACCACCTCGCTACGCATACGAGGTATTGCCGACAACATCTCGGTAGCCGACTCGCTTGGCATCGCCCTGCGCCTTGTCCTCGACGAGGAGGATGTATGGAATGACTATGGCACCGAGGCCAGCGTCATACTACATAAGTGCTGCCCCGTAGATTTGGACGCCTTCACGGGCTATGCCAAGATAACCTCAACCTGGACAATGCAGTATATGAACGCCGATGCGCGTCTGGTGCGCACACGAAAGGATGCCCAGGCAGAGAACACCATTATAGTTGAGGATATGTACTACGACGGCTACGATGTGCGCCTTAAGTTCCTCACCGAGGATAGACTCAACCCCGCCATCGAGATGGAGGAGCAGGTAATCGGCTCTACGGGCGAGGCCTTTGGCACCATCTATGGCGACGGCAAGCTGCTTATGACCACGCCAGCTGGCTACTCGAACTATTACAGCTCGTGCGAGAGGTATGTGTTGCAGTATGTGACGATGTATGTTGCCAATGTGGGCACCGTCGGCACCTATGTCAACATCTTCGAGTGGATATCCGACGACGAAGCGGAGCGCATAATGCGCGAAGGCTTTTAACCGACAGGGTTACAACTCTCTACAACATAATAGATGAAAACAACGAAAAAACTATAAAACTATGAGACATATACTTCACACCGCACTGACAACGCTCCTTGCAGCGATTGTGACACTTTGCAGCCTTGGCTCTTGCAGCAAGGAGGCGAGCATCCCTGAGTTGCCCAATATGATTAACATCATCTGCAACGCAGGCACGCAGCAGACATTCTCGTTCACCATCGGCGCCAACTGGCGACTCTCGTCAAACCAGCCTTGGTGTAAGTTCGTAACCTCGGGTGGTGAGCTCCTCGAGATGGCGGGCAACGCAGGTTCGCACACCATCACGCTCAACATCACCGACGAGAACATCAAGAACCAGCCAACTATCGCCGACATCACCATCTATTCGGGTGGTATGGAGGCTGTAATCGTGAGAGTAGAGCGTGGTGCCAACGAGCTCTATATGCGCATCAACGATGTCACCGACACCCCACAGAATGGCGTCAAGATTGGTTACATCGACTGGATTCCATTCCGTGTCGAGGCCAACTTCCGCTTCCACGCTACCGAGTGGCCTGAATGGGTGGAGATTGGCCAGCAGCTCGAGGATAACGAGACCATCACCCCCGTATCGGGCATCACAGGCGTGCCTGGCGAGTCGACAGAGGCCTTCGCTCGCATCGTAACCAACAACGAGCGCGAGAAGTACGCCATCACCGACAAGGACGGCTACACCATCAAGTTCGCAAACGAGGAGGGCAACAAAGTGTTCGAGTTCCCTATCATCTATGCAGGTATGGGTAGCGACCAGATTCGCTTTGTAGGTCCTACCAATAAGAATTGGGGCTGGGAGGTATCGCTCGACGGCAAGGAGTTCCGCCAGACAGATGAGATGAGCGGCACCACAACGACCTTCAACGAGTCGCTCGAGTTCGAGATTATCGCCCAGAACGATGTCTACCACATCGTATATGTAGAGTGCAAGATTGAGCGAGGCTTGCCAACATACGAGTGCAAGGAGAATTACAGCTGGATGTACTTCAACCAGTACCCTGCTGCGGGCGAGCCTACGACGCTCAGCATCGACGACGCTGAGGGCACACGCTACGGTATGGTCTTGTGCTTCGACGCTCAGGTGTACAATAAGATTCGCTACAACATCAAGGATTGGGTCTTCGTCACCGACGACAGCACCACAGGCATAAGCATCGAGACCCTCAACCCCGACTACGAGAAGTATGTGCTCATCGACTTCACGCAGCGCGACTTTGCTGAGCAGGACCCTGAGTACGGTATGTACATCTACCACTCGATGACAACGCTCGAGATTCCAGCCTCGGAGTACAAAAACAACTCTATTATGGAGCAGTACGGCGTCAGCGAGGCGTATAGCTGCCCATTCGTAAACTCTGTCGGGGGTAAGCACCCTGGCATCATCATCAAGCCCAACATCACCGAGTGGACAACGCTCAACTGCGAGGCGGGTAATGCCACTGCTGAGGTGTGGTACAAGGGCGACAAGCTTAAGATTAGCGAGGGAGAGTACTACTTAGGCGAGAACAAGGACGAGGAGATGTCGCTCCACCTCTGGGGCCCTAACGCGTCGTTCGACGAGGATGTGCACATCATCTTCAAGGTTAACGACGAGCCTCGCAAATTGCTCGTTGTAACGCCTCCTGCCGAGTAACATTGCCATACACCCGAAAAACTAAGAGTGATGAAAAACATACTTCGACACATATGGCTCGTAGTGCTCGCCGCCATCGTTGCGAGCAGTTGCCAGCGTGAGGCCGAAAGCCTCGAGGCAGACTACGGCTATGTGCAGCTGCGCCTCCAGCGTAGCACCTTAATCGAGGGCACGAGCGCAACACGAGCTACCGACAGGCTCGAGTGGCTCGCCGATGCCCATAAGATTACCGTCATTATGCAGCACGATGGCTCCACTATCACGCAGACACTGCTGCTCTCCTACTACGACAGGGAGAGTGCCGAGTGGGGCGTGTCGAGCGAGAAGCTGCGCCTGCTTACGGGTAGCTACAACATCATCGGCTACTACCTCTACGACAACCTCGACCAGGAGCTATACATCGGCGAGGGCGCTGGTGCGTTTACCATCGTCAAGGGCGGCCTCACGGTCAAGGATGTGGGCGTAGATGTGGTCAAGAGGGGTAAGGTGTCGTTCTTCCTTGCCAAGCTACTCTCTACACGCAGCGAGGCGGGTGCTGAGTATCCGTTTAGTAGCATCAGGTCAGTCGACATCAGCGTCAAGCACAAGACCACCAAGGAGACATTCACCTTCAAGGGGCTCACCACCACCTACTACGAGGCCTTTGTCGAGGGTGCGATGGACAAGGAGCTATACGACAGCAACGGCCTCACCTCGTTTATGGTGTGCAGCGGTGTACACTGGCTCGAGGCGGGCGACTACACCATCACTCGCTACACGACATACTCCGACACTAAGGGTAAGTATAGTCTTGAGCGCGATGTCAACATCGAGTCTCTGGGCGCAACCTTCACCCTTGGCGACTGCGAGATTAAGCAGGGTGTCGTAGTACCTATCAAGCTCGACACCACAGCCGAGCATATCAAGGATTATGAGGCACTTAAGGAGATATGGCTCGCCCTCGACGGCCCTAATTGGTCGTTCTATGGCGACGAGTATGGCGCAGGTGCCAACTGGAACTTCAACAAGGACAAGGATATGTGGGGCGACCAGCCAGGCATCACGCTCAATGCTGCGGGCAGGGTCGAGACCCTCAACATTTCGGGCTTTGGCGCGCGAGGCATAGTACCCGAAGCGATAGGTCAGCTCACCGACCTCAAGCTCCTCTACCTTGGTAACCACAACGAGCTTATCGGAGGCTACGACGCCACCCGCATCGAGGCTAAGGACTACTACCACCGTGTGCTGGAGTGCGATGCAAGGGAGGGCCTTAGTGCTGAGCTTAAGCATAGCCTCGGCATAGCAGAGAGCAAGGGTATGACCAAGAATATGGGCACACCTGGCCGTCCTGAGCGCAAGGATGTGGCCTTTGGCAACCTCACAAACGGCATTACGGGTATCTCGCGTGCGGTGATGCGTCTTACGAAACTCGAGCAGCTCTTCATCGCCAACTCGCCCATCACCACCGACGGTTTCTTCGTCGACATCGCCCCTGAGTCGAAGTACTACGCTGAACGAGAGGAGTGGTCGTGGTCGAACTTTACAAACCTTACGGATGTCGAGATTTACAACTGCTCGCAGCTCGTAGCCCTACCACGCGAACTTATCACCGAGCTACCTAACATCCAGTCGCTCAATGTGGCCGTTAACTTCAGCATCTCTGGCGAGCAGCTCAAGGCCGACTGGGAGGCGCTCATCGACGGTGCTTCGGGCGACGACATCCAGATTCTATACCTCGGCTTCAACAATCTGCGAGAGACGCCGTCGCACGACTATATGAAGCGAATGTCGAAGATTGGCCTCCTCGACTGCACCAACAACCGCCTCGAGACGGTACACCCCTTCGGCAAGGAGATCTCGCCCACAACACTCCTCTTCGACAACAACCAGATTACGCGCATCTATGCCGCCGAAGATGGTTACTTCTGCGGTCTGAGCCAGCTGGAGGAGATTTCGTGCGCTGGCAACCTGCTCACCGAGCTACCAGACCTCTTCACCGCCCGCTCGATATATGGTATGCTAACGGCAAACTTCTCGTCGAACAGAATATCGTCACTCGAGAATGGCGAGGCGTGGCGAGGCATCAACACCTCGACGCTCAACCTTGCGGACAACCGCTTCGAGGAGCTGCCTAAGCGCATCATCGGCTCAGGCTCATCTATCGAGACGCTGATGCTCAGTTCGAACGGCATACGCCACATCGAGGAGGGTGCCCTTGTAGGAGCTAACAGCGAGTCACTCAGAACCATAGACCTGAGCTTCAACCGCCTCACGGAGCTACCCTACCACGACTTTAGCATCTCGAACATACCGTTCCTCTACGGTATCGACCTCTCGAGCAACGCCTTCAGCGAGTTCCCCTACGCACCGCTATCGGTGGACCGCCTGACGGTGATGAGCATACGCCAGCAGCGCGACGACGAGGGTAACCGCACCCTGCGCGAGTGGCCTACGGGCTTGTACACCCACCCTGGTCTTTCGGCGTTCTACATCGGCTCGAACGACCTTCGCAAGATTGACGACACCATCTCGCCATACATCCTCCTCTTCGAGATTAAGGACAACCCCAACATCTCGATTGACCTATCGAGCGTATGCCCCTACATCGAGATGGGCTACTACGAACTTATCTACGACTCAACACAGGACATTCGTGGTTGCGATGCCCTAAACCTTGACTAACGGCTTCGGTATGAGACTTTTTAACACTATCATAATGGCAGCTACGACGGCCATCGCCGCACTTACGAGCTGCACGACGGACAAGACGCTGCTCCCCACCTTCGAGAGCGACATCTCGACAATCGAGGCGGGGGCTGCGGGAGGCAACTACAACATCTCCATCCGCTCATCAAAGGAGTGGACCGTGGTGGCCGACGCCCCTTGGGTTATGGTGTCGCCCGCCAATGGTCGTGGCGAGGTGAAGTGCACTATCAGGGTAGACTCTACGCTTGTGAACGACCCTCGTGAGACCAACATTCGCTTCTCGTCAGCGGGCGAGATACTTCAAAATGTCACCATCGCACAGCAGGGCTTTGCACGACAGATTACGCCAGAGGTTACCGAGCGCGATATCGCCGCCTCGGCATCACGCACCGACCGCTGGTTTGAGTTCGATGTCGAGACCAATGTCGAGTTCGATGTTGTGGCCGAGTATGCGGGCGACGAGGCGTGGCTCGATGTTGACAACTACGCCGTCACGCTCGATCGTGGAGCACGCCCTCGCACCACACGCCTGCGCGTGGAGTGGAAGATGAACACCGACCCTGAGCAGCGCGTGGCTACGCTCCACTTCCGTGCCAAGGATGGCGCAGAGGTGGCCACCAACACCTCACTTGCGGTGCGTCAGGCCGCAGCACCTCTCATCGAGGATAACCGTGCGGGCGACTCACTCGCTATTGTCACGATACACGCCAAGCTCGAGTGCTGGAGCGACAACGCCATATCTACCACCGAGCCTATGAACGCCTGGGAGTCGGTACGCCTATGGGAGGCAACCGACAGGTCACTCCCTGCGCCTGAGGCCGTAGGTCGTGTGCGTGACCTTGACCTTAGCTACTTTAGCACCGAAGATGGTGTGCCGGTGGAGGTTAAGCATCTGAAATACCTCGAGACGCTCTCGCTCTTTGGTAATGTGAACACTATGCTCAAGAGTATCGACCTCTGCGAGGAGATTGCTACGCTCGACTACCTCAAGGACTTGCGTATCGCAGCCTTTGGTCTTGTGTCGCTGCCCGACAACTTTGCCAATTTGGGCGACACGCTCGAGACACTCGACCTCAACTCGAACAACTTTGTCGAGATTCCTGCGGTGATAAATAGCGATAACTTCCCCCATCTGCGCGTGCTCGACCTTGCGAGCAATCGTCGTGCTGCTGTGTCGGACCTTCGCAGCATCGCTACGCTAAACGAGGGCATTGGTATTCATATAGATATGGCGTCGAGCGATGTTGTTAAGCGCCTCTTCCTCTGGGAGGAGCTCGAGGAGCTGGCCTTGTCGTACAACTACATCGAGGGTCGTCTCCCTAACTTCACAGCGGGCGAGGAGGGCATCAGGGCCTACACCACCGAGGATACGAAGATGTACGGCGATACGATTAAATGGGCTGTGGAGAATAAGCTACCACGCATCCTGCCCAATATGCGGTCGCTGAAGATAAACCTTAACTTTATGACGGGCGACCTACCCGACTGGTTGCTCTACCACCCTCGTCTTATGGAGTGGAGTCCTACGGTGCTCATCTACCAGCAGATGGAGTCAGCGACGGACTCACACGGCACAGCCGTGGGCTTTGACAATGTTCCGGCATCGACGGAGTACTACTTCGAGGCCTACCCGCTCTACCGAGGACGATATGAGTATAACGATGAAATGGAGTAACGGCTATGAATAGATTAACATATTATATCGCCATAATGGCTTTGGCACTCGCTACGGCCTGCACCACCGACAATGTCGACGGCATAGCTACCAACATTGAGAACCCCACTACCGCCGTCATCCCCGAAGATGCCGCTGCGGGTGAGGTAATCATCAAGTTCCACCCCGATATGGAGCCAATCCTCGAGGCTACGATGACGCGTACTTCAGGTGCTGCCACACGCTCAGGCATACCCTCAACGGACGAGGTGCTCGACATTCTCGACGCCTACTCCTTCGAGCGACTGTTCCCCGTAGATAGCCGTCACGAGGAGCGCACACGCCAGGCGGGACTACACCTGTGGTACATCGTACGCTTCGACGAGGCTCAGGACATAACCTCTGCTATGGAGCGCCTATCGCGCCTTGGCGAGGTCGACAAGTTGCAGTGCAACCGCCATATCTATCGTGCCTACAATCCTGACGCCGAGGTGCGTTTCATCAGTTGCGACGAGGCTACTACTACCACTACGCACTCAGCCACTATGCCATTTAATGACCCTGAGAGCTACCGCCAATGGTGCTACATCAACGACGGCACTGCCCCCATCACACAGCCCTGGGCGGCGGTGATTGCGGGTGCTGATGCGGGCTGCGCTGGTGCGTGGGATATGTGTACGGGCGACGAGGATATCGTCGTTGCAGTTATGGACGAGGCGGTTATGTGGAGCCACCCCGACCTTGCGGACAACATCTGGATTAACGCCGAGGAGCAGCTACACGCTGGCGTCGATGCTGACGGCAATGGCTATGTCGACGACCGCTATGGCTACAACTTCGTGCGTAACACAGGCGTCACCTCGTGGACATCGAACGGCAGCACGGGTCACGGTACCCATGTTGCGGGCACCATCGCTGCGGTAAACGACAACGGCATCGGCTGCTCTGGCATTGCTGGCGGCGGCAAGGGCAACAAGGGTGTTAAGATTATGACCCTGCAACTCTTCGACGGTATGAACGCCTCGACACTCGCTATGGAGGCGCGCGCTATCAAGTACGCTGCTGACAACGGCGCCGTAATCCTTCAGTGCTCGTGGGGCTACAACTCCGCCAAGGCCAACCTCATTATGGGCTACACCCCTGGCCCAGCAACCGAGGAGGAGTGGGCAGCGCTCTACCCTCTGGAGAAGGAGGCCCTCGACTACTTCATCAACTGCGCTGGCTCGCCCAATGGTGTCATCGACGGCGGCCTTGCCATCTTCGCCTCGGGCAACGAGTATGCGGCGCAGTCATCATTCCCTGCGGCATACTCTAAGTGCATATCGGTGGCCGCCATCGCCGCTGACTACACCCCCGCATCCTACTCCAACTACGGCAGCGAGGTACTCCTCTCAGCCCCTGGTGGCGACCTCGAGTACTACGGCACGCCAGGCCAGAGCGACGATGCCTACGATGCTAATGGCACACTCAAGGAGCAGGGCGCCATCTTCTCGACACTCGTTATGAATGGCGTTGCGGGCTACGGCTACTACGAGGGCACCTCGATGGCCTGCCCCCACGTGTCGGGCGTAGCGGCACTCGGACTCTCGTACGCCAAGCAGCAGCACCGCCACTTCACTTCCGAAGAGTTCCGTGAGCTGCTCTACACCACAGCAGAGGATATCGACGACTACTTCGTAGGCGAAAAGCTATTCTATATGCGCCACACCTCGGCAGGTGCTACTCCCGTGAAGATGAACCTTACGGAGTATCGCGGTAAGATGGGTCGCTTGGTCGACGCCACAGCGCTCCTCAAGGCCATAGATGGCAGCGGCAGGGATATGCGTCTGCCTAACATCTGCCTTGCAGTGGGGGCCACCAAGGAGCTGAACTTGGGCGACTACCTTAGCTCGGAGGCTACAAATGCAACTATCGTCAATGGCGTAATCGCTACGGCAGAGCTTAGTGGCAACACCCTAATAATCACCGCCAAGTGCGAAGGCCAGACCGTGCTTGAGGTTACCACGAAGGAGGGCGCAACGCACAAGGCTACCATCACCGTACGCGAGAGAGTGGAGGACAACGGCTGGTTATAGCTATGCAGAGGTGGTTACGATACCTTATCGCGGTGCTACTCATAGTAGCAACGGAGGCGGAGGCACAGGAGCACCATACACTATCGCGCGCCGCCCTCGACTCGCTCGTCAATCCCCCACTATCGACCACCGCACGCGGTAGCCTTTTGGCCACACCCGAAACCTTTTCGTTTGGCGAGATAGGCGACCAGGAGCGCGTAAATGCCATCTTCACCCTACGAAACTGCACAGATGAGGCGATAGAGATAATGCAGATGCGTAGTTCGTGCAGCTGCCTACGCCTTGCAACGACGATAGAGCGCATCGAGGCGGGGACAAGTGCTACGCTGCGTGCTGAGTTCAACCCTGCGGAGCGTAGCGGCAGTTTCTCTATTCCTATATTTATATATAGTGCGCTCGACACCCTCCGCCCTACACTGCGCCTTGTGGTCGAGGGCAGAGTTGTAAGTACGGATGAGTGGTCGCACCTACCCGTAACGATGGGACAGCTGCGCCTAAGTCGTAGCAGCGTACTTTTCAACGACGGAGCAACGACGGAGCGTATTGCGATAGCAAATACGAGCAACAGGGCGATGCGCCTCAGTGCCCACACGACACTCGAAGGTCTTACCCTACGCACCGAGCCTGAGGTTTTGCAAGCGGGAGAGGAGGGCGACATAGTGATTAGCTATGCGCCAAAGAACAATGACATTGCGGAGGTTGAGACCATCGTAATTATCGAGGGTTGCGGCACAGCACGCCCCTCGGAGCGAATGATAAAGATAACAATAAAGAGATAGATATGAGACTCTTACAACTTACATTTACACTACTTTGTGCCGCCACACTCTCACTTACGGGATGTAGCAAGGAGAGTACCGATGCCCTCAGTGAGCCAAAGATTGCGGTCACCTATGCTGCGCTCGACGGCTGCTGGCAGCTAACACATTGGCAGGGCTCAGCCCTCGACGAGGCGACATACCTATACATCGAGTTTGACCGCAGCACGCGTCGATACACGATGTGGGATAACATCGGCTCGATGTACGCCACCGACACGACGGGCACCTTCACCATCACCGAGGAGAGGGACGGCTCGTACACCCTTACGGGCACATACGACCACGGCGTAGGCGACTGGAACTACGCATACCGCGTAACGCTCCACAGCGAGGGTGAAGAGATGCAGTGGCTATCGCGTGACGAGGTGCAGTCTATGGAGTTTAGGCTCATCGACACGATGCCAGAGCTCTATTAAACTGCGACACAGGAAATTGACTAACTAATTAACGGACACAGATATGAACAGAGTAAAGATTTTTGCAGTGGCACTCGTTGCCACCGCCGTAGCGCTCCTCGGCTGGAGCTGCGACAAGGAGCCTGCGACAACACCCGCACAGAGGCCCACAATCGGCATCTTAGAGCCTAAGTTCGATGCCAAGAATATGGAGATGAGCGTGATGATAGCCCCATCGACCGATGCCACAGCGTGGTATTGGATGGTGGAGGGTGGCCTTATCACCGACGACGAAGCACCCTCGTACAACAAGGTGGAGGGCGCCGCAGCTAAGGAGATTAAGGTTAGCGTTGCGTATGGCGTCGAGTACACCATATCGGCCTACGCTGAGAATAAGGCTGGCCAGAGCGAGGTGGCAACCAAGAAGTTCTGCGCTATGCCCGACGGCGAGGTAGCAATCACCATTGGTGAGGTTACACTCAACGAGGAGACAATGGAGCTCGAGACCACAATCTACCCATCGAAGACCACTACCGTATGGTATTGGGGCGTTGCATACTCTGAGGAGGAGGCATCGACAATGGAGTGGACAGCCGTGGAGGGCAACACCGAGGCATCTATCTCGTTCCCATACGAGTGGGGCAAGACAGCAGCAATACACGCATACGCCCAGTGTGGCGGCATCGTGAGCGAGGTGGTTGTGGTAAGGGCCTACTTCACACCCGCCATACCTACCATCACCGTATCGAAGCCCCACTTCGACGAAGCATCTATGACCGTTAGCTTCGATGTTACCCCTTCGGAGGATACAAATCACTGGTACTGGGGTCCATACGGCGATACAGCACCCGACTCACCCAGTGCGTGGACATACTATATGGACAATGAGCCTCGCACCGTAAGCTATGCTGTGGAGTACGACAAGGAGTATCAGTTTACCTTCTGCGCTCAGAACGCTATCCTCGAGGGCGATAAGAAGATTGTGGATTTCTGCGTCATCTCGCCCGTTGCAGATATCACCATCGAGAACCTGACGGCCTACACCATCGACGCCGTTGTGACAAAGAGGGAGCACTGCGTGCGCTATGTTGCGGGTGCGGCTCACACATCGGCATACGACCGCAACATCTTCATCGAGCAGGCACAGGCATCGCTCAATCCCGACCCAAGCTACCCATTTGCAATCTTCAACTCAGCAAGCGAGAGCCGCACATTCAGCGAGCAGGATCTCGTGCGCAACTCACTCGTCAATAGCGACGAGAATGCCGGCATCATCCTCCTTCCTAAGACTTCGTACACCATCGCCGTATATGGTGAGGATGCCAAGGGTAACTACACCGTAACCACTAAGGAGGTTGTTATCCCAGAGGTGGAGATTAACGGCGATGTTGCTATCAGCGTGGAGGTATCGGAGGTAGAGCTCACCTCGGCAAAGGCTACCGTAACGGCAGCTGAGGGCTGCAAGGTGCTTACCGGCTACATCGACCCTGCGCTCTCGAAAGCCGACAGCGAGAATCCATTTGACTTCGAGGGCAAGAGCGACGATGAGATTAAGGCCTACATCGCAAGTGCCGTTAAGGGCGTTCCTGCGATATACACCGAGGCGTTTACCTATACGCTGAGCAACCTCTTTGCTCCCGACACCGAGTATGTGGCATACGCTATCGCTATCAAGGATGGCAAGGTGGGTCAGGTGGCCTTCACCTCGTTCAAGACCCTCCGCCCATCGCTCACAGGCGTAGCTAAGATTACCGCTGCGGAGATTGAGGCGCAGACATCGCACGAGACCCTCACCGTTAAGCTCACCACCGACGCCAACGCCACCAAGGTGCGCCTCTATGCCGCTCCAGCATCGGACCACTCGGCCTATGCCAACAACTTGGAGTATATTATGGATGCCGACACCTACCAGAACTACCGTGAGGAGTATGAGATTGTCGACGGCGTGGCTACCTGCGTGGTAAACATATACCACCCTGCTGCCAACTACTACCTCTACGCTTCGGCAGTAGATGCCGAGGGTCGTGCGGGACAGATGGAATGCGTGACGCTGCTTGCAGGTCTCGACACCGAGTACTACACCACTATCGAGGAGGTTGTAAACGAGGGCTCGCTCAGCTACAACGGTACGGGTGATGCCACGCTCTCGGTACAGGTTATCGGCACGGACGAGGATCGCGTAAGCGCTAAGCTCACCGCAAGCAATTACAGCAGCAATGTCGACCAGGTGTGGTTTATCCGCTTCAACGGTATGATTGACGAGATTGAGGCTCAGGTCAAGAGTTCGCTCATCGAGTACGCTGAGGAGGGTAAGATTATCGGCTCGTACAAGACCGCCATCGAGGACTTTGCCGTTAGCTACATCGACAGCGGCAGCTCGTGGGATCCTAAATACGAGGCATTGCAGGCCTACGACGCATCGTGGGGTGGCGACATCGTGGTTATGGTCATCCTCGACACCGAGGGCAAGGTCAAGATCGACAGCTACTATGCCGCAGGTCTTTCAGTCGTAGAGCTCTAAGCTACGCAGAACGCCAATATATAAGTATATTCCGAGGGGGTGGAAAGTTGATTTCCGCCCCTTCTTGTATTATGATACTATGGGGCAAAAAATAAATATAATTGCAGGGTGTTAGATTTTGCAACGCATCGTTCTCTATTTGTTGTGAGATGGGGATACAATGCGCCGTGGCCACCGCCACACTTCAAGCGCTACACAGATGATGCAAACACTAACACTTTAATTTACACACCTATGGGTCATTTTAATTTTGGCATTTACTTCGATGGCGACGAGCGTTTCAACACCGCAGATGTTGCGGCACGCCTCTTCCTCTGCCCCTCTATTCCGGTGAAGAGCGTGACGGGTATAATCGCAAAACTCAAGAAAAAGGAGGTCTCGATAGATAAATTCTATACAACGACCGACCAATATATCGAGGAGCTCAAGCTCCGCATCGGCAAGGACGAGCACCTCACAGAGACGATGGAGGAGAGGTACAAGGAGTGGTGCCTTACCTTCTACCAACTAACGGAAGATGAGATTAAGTTCATCCTAGAGCACTACGACATAGCCGACTTCGAGATTGGCGTTGACTGGACCGCCGAATATGAATTTAAGGACAACGACGACGAGGAGGAGAATGAGGATGATGAGGATGACGACGACGACAACTCCTATGAGGATGACGAGGACGGGGACGATGACGAGGATGAGGATGAGGATGAG
>JAGBTP010000009.1 GCA_017631255.1 Alistipes sp. | reverse complement strand
GAACGGCGTAATGCAGTTCTCAGTACTCGACGGCTGGTGGGTTGAGGGCTACAAGGAGGGCGCAGGCTGGATGCTTCCTATGGAGCGTACCTATGCCGACCAGCGCTTCCAGGATGAGCTCGACGCAGAGATGATCTACAACACCATCGAGGAGCAGATCGTGCCTCTCTACTACGACCGCTCGGAGGATGGCGTGCCTCACCGCTGGGTTAACTCGGTTAAGAAGTGCGTTGCCGACATCGCATCGAACTTCACAACTAACCGTATGCTCATCGACTACGAGGAGCGCTTCTACAACAAGCTCGCTGAGCGTAAGGGTCTTATGCTCGAGAACAACTACCTTATGGCTCGCCAGATTGCAGCGTGGAAGCGTAAGGTATCGGCAGCGTGGGACAATGTCGCTATCGTCGATGTTAAGCGCGCTGAGATCGAGTCGGAGGCTATGTATGTAGGTAAGAAGTACCACTTCGAGGTTACGCTCAACCTCGCAGGCCTCAGCAAGGAGGACCTCGGCGCTGAGCTCGTGGTGGCTACACAGATCGAGGCAGGTCAGGCAGCAAATGTTGTCGAGACACGCCGCCTCGAGGTTATCGCATCGGACGAGCAGACCGTAACCCTCGCTTTGGACTACGCTCCTGAGCACACCGGTATGTTCGATGTAGCACTCCGTATCTTCCCATCGAACGATAAGCTCGAGCACCGTATGGACTTCGCGCTTGTTAAGTGGGCATAACCACGACGGGAGATAAATACTCTAATCCGAGCAGTCATTGTGGTGGCTGCTCGGTTTTTTTAGATATATTATGCTGCTATATCGGATTTTTATTCCTATCTTTGCTTAGTTATTAGACGACTAAGCATAGCCCATTAGCGATAAATGATTAAAATCTTAGCATTATGAAGCGAACAATTATAGACCTCTTCGAGGAGACCGTTGCCAAGTACGGCAGCAAGGAGTTCCTCCTCGAGAAGCATAACGGCAAGTTCGAGCCTACGACATACAACGAGACCAAGCAGCAGGCACTCAACATCGGTGCTGGCCTTACGGCATTGGGCATTGAGCGTGGTGATCGCGTGTCGATACTTGCCGAGGGCTGCAACAACTGGATTATCTCGGAGCTGGCACTGCTCTACGCTGGCGCCATAAGCGTGCCACTGTCGATTAAGCTCGAGGAGGCCAACGACCTCACATTCCGCCTCCGCCACTCCGACTCGAAGCTCATCTTCGTATCGAAGTACCAGCTCAAGAAGGTGCGCAACATCATTGCGGAGCTTAGCGACCTGAAGCACATCGTCGTATGGGGCGAGGTAGAGGGTGGTCTCAAGGAGGGTGAGATGAGCCTCGAGGCATTGGCCGCTATGGGTAAGGAGTACCTCAAGGAGAATTATGAGTCGTTCCTTGCCATTGGCAAGTCATTGGAGAACAACGACATTGCCACCATCACCTACACCTCGGGCACAACGGCAGACCCTAAGGGTGTGGTGCTCACGCATCGTAACTATACGGCAAATGTCGAGCAGTCGCTAACGCGTATCTCCATCCCTCACCACTGGCGTACGCTCATCATCCTGCCTCTCGATCACTGCTTCGCTCACGTTGTGGGCTTCTACATTATGATTGCCAGCGGTGCTGCGGTGGCTACCACCGAGGTAGGTCGCACGCCTATGGAGACGCTCAAGAACATACCTATTAATATTAAGGAGGTGAAGCCTCACTTCCTGCTCTCGGTGCCCGCCTTGGCCAAGAACTTCCGCAAGAATATCGAGACCTCGATTCGCAAGAAGGGCAAGACCACGGAGCGCCTCTTCAACCTCGCACTCAAGACCTCGTACGCCTACCAGGCCGACGGCTACACCAAGGGTCAGGGCTGGCGCGCACTGCTTAAGCCTGCCGTGGCACTCTTCGACAAGATTCTATACTCGAAGGTGCGTGAGGCGTTTGGTGGCGAGCTGAAGTTCTTTATCGGTGGCGGTGCGCTGCTCGATAGCGAGTTGCAGCGCTTCTTTTACGCCATTGGCATCCCTATGTTCCAGGGCTACGGTCTCTCGGAGGCTACTCCCGTAATCTCGACAAACGCACCATCGAAGCGCAACCACCGCTTCGGCTCATCGGGTCGTCTGGTGCAGCCTCTCGAGATTAAGATTCTCGACGACGAGGGCAAGGAGCTGCCTGTGGGCGAGAAGGGTGAGATTGTCATCCGTGGTGAGAATGTGATGGCGGGATATTGGAAAAACCCTGAGTCATCGGCAGATACGGTGCGTAATGGTTGGCTCCATACGGGCGATATGGGTTATATGTCGAAGGACGACTTCCTCTATGTCTTGGGTCGCTTCAAGAGCCTGCTTATCTCGAGCGACGGCGAGAAGTACAGCCCCGAGGGTATGGAGGAGGCGATAGTAGATAAGTCGCCATTCATCGACCAGATTATCGTCTACAACAACCAGAGTCCTTATACCATCGCCCTTGTTGTGGCGTCGAAGGAGAACCTCAACCGCCAGCTCGACAAGGAGGGCGTTGCGGGCGAGGAGCGCTACAAGCGCGCTGCGGCAATCCTCAGTGGCGAGGTGGCTAAGTACCGCACCGGCGGCGAGTATGCCAACGAGTTCCCCGACAGATGGGTACCAGCGGTTGTGGCCTTTGCCGACGAGGCCTTTACCGAGCAGAACGGCCTGGTCAACAGCACTATGAAGGTTGTGCGCAACAAGGTTGAGAAGTACTTTGCCGAGGCTATCGCCAACGCCTACACCCCTGAGGGCAAGGCGGCGGACAATGCCCGCAATATCGCCGCCCTCAAGCGCATCTTGTAGGCCAACGGTACGGCGTGAGTCGTACGGATAGGTCGCATATAGTAGTAATGGCTGCCCGAAAAGGCAGCCATTCTTGTTTTTGGTGTGGAGCATCATTCTTATACCTGTGATATGTCGCGCGATGCCCGTAATATGTCGCGCGATACCCGTGATATGCCGCACGATACCCGTGATATGCCGCGCGATACCCGTGATATGCCGCGCGATGCCCGTGATATGTCGCACGATCCCGTGATATGTCGCGTGCTACAAACTACCACGCGTTCGACTACACGATATGCCGTATTGAACCAATTAATCGCCCACTCGCTGCGCGATATGCCATTGATAATCTGCGAGTTGCAGACTACTTAACCCTGATACGCTGACCGATAGAGACACGGTCGATGTTGATGTCGGGGTTAAGCTCAGCGATACGCTTTGAGGTTGTGCCGTACTTTATCGCAATGCGACCAACAAGCTCACCATCAGCAATAGTATGCCATACCTCGCCCTCGTTAGGGCTTGCGCTCGGTGTCGCTGTTGTGGTAGATGTTTGAGGTGCAACAGTTGCATCTGCACCCTGCCCCGTTGCGGTAGTTGAAACACTCTCGTCGCTTTGTGGTACTGGGGTCTTGACAGGAGTTGTGCCGTCGGAGATGCGGATGCGTTGGCCGATGGAGATGCGGTCGGGGTTGAGGTCGGGGTTGAGGCGTTTGATGTCGGTCATAGTGACGCCGTAACTGCGTGCGATGCGGCCCACAAGCTCGCCATCCTTAACCGTATGCCATACCTCGCCATCCTTAGGTGTGGCGGGCTGCTTAGGTGCTGGTTTCGCCTCGGCAAGCTGTGGCTTTTCAGTCTCAGCCATCTCTGCAACACCCTCATTGTCAGCCAATATCTCCACAACCTCATCAGTCATTACAGCCTTAGCCTTACCACCGCTATTTACCGCGATGCCGTCGGCCTTGAGGTCGTAGTCCGCAGGCTCGATACGCACGACCATACCGACACGCACCAGCGTCTGAAGGCTATCCAAGTCGCTATTCCTGAGGCGGATACCACCCTCGGTGACACGCTGACCCACCGTAGCGGGGTCGTTGGTGCCGTGGATGCCGATGCCGTGATGTGGCGGCGTGTTGAGGCGCAGGAACCACGAGCCGTAGTAACCACGGATATAGCCATTGCCGTCGCCCCTATCGTGCACCCAGCCGCTGGCGGGCTGTATCTGCTCGATGAAGAACTCGCCCTCGGGAGTACGCATATCGCCCTCCTCACGCTTATTGCCTGGCGTAGAGCCCAGCGCCACGGGAAAGCGGCAGACAAGGCGGTCGGTGTTGTCGTAGAGCTTAAGGCACATCGTCTCCTTCGAGACGACGATATAGTGGGCATTAAGGGCGTCGCCCGTAGCCACCTCGTTATCCTCCGTAGCGACGAACACCTCCTGCGGCGTCTCTGTAACCCTCGGCGCCTCGCCACCGCACGACACGGCAGCAAGGAGTAGTGCGCAATACAATGCTATATCTCTGAATTTCATCTATATACTCTATA
Organism: Alistipes sp.; assembly: GCA_017631255.1. Lineage (GTDB taxonomy): Bacteria > Bacteroidota > Bacteroidia > Bacteroidales > Rikenellaceae > Alistipes. The sequence continues at coordinate 32,867 of JAGBTP010000009.1, read as the reverse complement.
ATTTTAAGCAACTAAACTCGGCACTGCGAGTCTACTCCTCCCACTTGAATACCACGCCCGTACGCGATGTGTTGTACATCTTGATGGTGTAGTACTCGGTGCCGTCCTCACGCGTATGGGTGGTAGTGAAGTGCTCACCCTCAATCTCAGCGCGCTCGAGGCCGCCAAAACGCTTCTCGTCCGACGAGAAGAGGATGGTGTACTTACCTGGCCAAGGCACGCAGAGCTCATAGTCTGGAATTGAGGCCGTAGGGTGCCAGTTGAGCACGAAGAGCAGCCCCTTATGCGAGTAGACCATAGTCTTGTTGGTCTCGTCCATCATATGGTTATATGGGTAGCCGTCGCCCAAGACACCATACTTGCGCACCACCTCGATCATAGCCTTGTCGAAGTCGGCGAGGAAGGAGTAGCGCAAGAAGCCATTTTCGGCGAGCGACCACTGACGGCGCGCGTGCTTATACGACCAGCCGTTGCCCTCGCGTGGGAAGTCGGTCCACTCTGGGTGGCCGAACTCGTTACCCATAAAGTTGAGGTATGCCTCGCCACCCGTAGTGATGGTCATAAGGCGTATGAGCTTATGCAGCGCCATACCGCGGTCAATGATGAGACTCTCGGAAGCCCTATCCATCGAGAAGTACATCTCCTTGTCCATCAGGCGGAAAGCAATGGTCTTATCACCCACCAAAGCCTGGTCGTGCGACTCGGCATAGGCTACCGTACGCACCGAGGGCAGGCGGTTGGTCATCACGGACCACATCTCCCAGATGTTCCAATCCTCGTCGCTCTGCTCCTTGAGCAGCTTAATCCAATAGTCCGGAATAGCCATACCGAGGCGGTAGTCGAAGCCGATACCTCCCTCCTCAGGTGCCACGCACGAGCCCGGCATACCGCTCACATCCTCGGCGATGGTGATGGCATCGCTCCTAAGGTCGTGAACGAGTTTATTTGCCAGCGTGAGGTAGACGATAGCATCGCGATCGACACCCTCGTCGAAGAAGCGCTCACGACAGTCGAACTCGACATATCCACGATGGTGGTATAGCATAGAGGTGACACCATCGAAGCGGTAGCCATCGAAGTGGTACTCCTCAATCCAATACTTAACATTCGAGAGCAGGAAGTGCTCGACCTCACGCTTGCCGTAGTCGAAGACCATCGAGTCCCAATACTTCTGGTAGCCCGCATCGCCCTCCTTCGAGTAGTGGTGCTTCGAGCCATCGAGCTCGTTGATGCCCTCGTCGAAGTTCTTGACATAGTGGGCGTGAACGAGGTCCATAATCACGGCGATACCCAGCTCGTGCGCCTTGTCGATAAGCGAGCGCAGCTCCTCGGCAGTACCGAAGCGTGACGATGGCGCAAAGAGACTCGACACATGGTAGCCGAACGAGCCGTAGTATGGGTGCTCGGCAACGGCCATAAGCTGTACAGCATTGTAGCCCGCAGCCTTGATGCGAGGCAGAATCTCGTCGCGGAACTCGACATACGAGCCTACACCCTCGCTCTCCTGAGCCATACCGACATGAGCCTCGTAAATCACAAGCTCGCCGACCTTAGGGGCACGGAAGTCGTCGTGCTGCCACGCATATGGCTTGTCGATGACGAACTGCGCCGTAAAGTTCTTGCTCTCCTCGTCCTGCACAACGCGCTTAGCGTAGGCAGGGATGCGGTCACGCCAGCCATTCTCACCGTGGATATGCAACTTATATAGCGAGCCGTCGGCAAGGCGTGCGGCATACATCGCATCGGGGAGGAAGATGCTCCAAACGCCCTCCTTATTGCGCTGGAGGCGTAGCTCGGTGCGCTGCCAATTATTGAAGTCGCCGAAGATGTAGACATCCTTAGCCTCGGGGAGCCACTCCCTAAACCACCAGCCCTGCATCACCTCGTCACGCTGCCAGCCGAAATATTTATATCCGTTGGCATAGTCGACAATCGAGCCAGCCGACTTCTCGATATCAGCTAATCGACTGATATACATCGCATAGCGGCGGTTAATCTCCTCCTCAACAGGCAATAGCCACTCGTCGGCGGCTACTATCGGCAGTTTAGAATTTTGCTCTTTCATACTTTTTTTTTGTTTATATGTAGCAAAGATATAAAAAAATCTTCGTATCTTTGCCTAATACGAGATGTTAATTATATAACAACAAATTACAATATTCACTAACTAAAACCACTAAACTATGTTCAAAGGACATCCTAAAGGTCTGTTAGCCGCCGCCCTCAGTAATATGGGTGAGCGTTTTGGCTATTACATTATGAACGCAGTTCTTGTGCTCTTCCTCTGCTCGAAGTTCGGACTCTCGGAGGAGACAAGTGCTATCATCTACTCGTGCTTCTACGCAGGTATCTACATCCTTGCCCTCGTGGGCGGTCTTATCGCTGACCGTACACAGAACTACAAGGGTACAATTATGGCAGGTTTGATGGTTATGGCAACAGGTTATGTTGTGCTCTCTATTCCAATCCTCGCTACCGACACCAACCAAGCGTGGTTGCTCCCACTTACTTGCTTGGCTCTCTTCGTTATCGCCTTTGGTAACGGTCTGTTCAAGGGTAACTTGCAGGCTATCGTAGGCCAGATGTACGACAACCTCGAGGCCGAGGCTGCAAAGCAGGGCGAGGAGGCACTCAAGGCTGCCAAGGATAAGCGTGACTCAGGCTTCCAGATCTTCTATGTATTTATCAATGTGGGCGGTGTTATCGCTCCTTTCGTAGCTCCATTGCTTCGTGAGTGGTGGCTCAAGGCTCATGATATGCTCTACAACGCACAGCTCCCAGCTCTCTGCCACAACCTCAACGAGGATGGCATAGTATCGGAGAAGTTCGTTGAGTTGGCTAACAACGCTACAATTACATCGGATCCTATCGTCGATTTCTCAGCCTTCGCAACCGACTACTTGCAGATCTTCAACGAGGGTATTCACTACTCGTTCATCGCATCTGTGGCCGCTATGCTCATCTCGCTCACAATCTTCATCTCTACACGCAAGCGCTTCCCAACACCTCAGAAGAAGGCAGCAGCTACAAATGTAGACTACACTCCTGAGGAGCGCGCAGCAGCAGCTACCGAGATTAAGCAGCGTATGTATGCCCTCTTTGCAGTGCTCGCAATCGCTATCTTCTTCTGGTTCGCATTCCACCAGAATGGTACCTCACTCTCAATGTTTGCGCGCGACTTCGTGAAGTCCGATAGCGTAGCTCCTGAGGTATGGCAGGCACTCAACCCATTGTATGTTATCCTCCTCACCCCTGTGGTTATGTGGGTATTCGGTGCTTTGGGTCGTCGTGGCATCTACATCTCTACACCTCGTAAGATCGCTATCGGTATGGCTATCGCAGGTACAGCGTTCGTATTCCTCGCTGTGTACTCATACCTTATGGGCTACCCATCAGCTACCGTAGCTCGTGCCGAGGGCGTTGTATTGTCAGGTCCTTGGGTACTCTTCGTACTCTACTTCTTCCTTACCGTTGCTGAGCTCTTCATCTCGCCACTCGGTCTTTCGTTCGTGTCGAAGGTTGCGCCTAAGCATATGCTCGGTCTCTGCCAGGGCTTGTGGCTCGGTGCTACGGCTATCGGTAACCTCTTGCTCTGGATTGGTCCACTTATCTACAACGCAGCACCTATCTGGGTTTGCTGGACCGTATTCCTCGCAGTATGCCTCGTATCTATGGGTATTATGCTTGGTATGGTTAAGTGGCTCGAGCGCGTAACCAACGCATAAGCACAACAAACAGATAAATGTTAACCGCCCCGAGGCGGTGACACAAAGCTCTGAGGAGAGTGGGAAACGGACCAAGGTCTACCCCATTCTCCTCATTGCATATGGGTCAATGGAGGGTCGGAAAGGGCAAATTAACATAGAATTATGTTTTATATATAAAAATTATTCGTATCTTTGCCACCCGTGGTATTGTTAGGCGAATAACAAATAACACTATTATATTAACTAAAACTAATTTACTATGTTCAAAGGACATCCTAAAGGTTTGTATGCCCTTGCCCTCGCTAACACAGGTGAGCGTTTCGGCTACTACACTATGTTGGCTGTGTTTGCTCTCTTCCTAAGAGAGAACTTCGGTCTCGAGGCCGGCACCGCAGGTGCTATCTACTCGACATTCCTCGGCTTGGTTTACTTTATGCCTCTCGTAGGTGGTATGCTCGCCGATAAGTTTGGTTTCGGTAAGATGGTAACCATCGGTATCTCAGTTATGTTTGCAGGCTATATGCTGCTCTCATTCCCCCTTGGTGGCGATGTTATCGCTATGATCGCAATGATGTCGGCACTTTTGCTCATCAGCCTCGGTACAGGTCTCTTCAAGGGTAACCTCCAGGTTATGGTTGGTAACCTCTACGACGACCCACAGTATGCCGACAAGCGCGACTCGGGCTTCTCGCTCTTCTATATGGCCATCAATGTAGGTTCGTTGTTCGCACCTACCACCGCTGTGGGCATCAAGAATTGGGCGCAGAACAGCCTCGGTTTCTCATCGAACGACGCTTACCACTTCTCGTTTATGGTTGCTTGCGCAGCGCTCGTGCTCTCAATCCTTATCTACTACGCTTTCCGTGCGACATTCCGTCACGTGGAGGGTGGTAAGAAGAAGGGCGAGGCTGCCGTTGTTAACGACAACCTCACTCCTGAGGAGACTAAGCAGCGCATCGTGGCTCTCTGCCTCGTATTTGCTGTGGTTATCTTCTTCTGGATGGCATTCCACCAGAACGGCTTGACCCTCACATACTTCGCTGATGAGTTCACCGACACTACTGCGTTCGGTCTTAACACTATGCTCTTCGATGTATGGAACCTCGTTCTTGTTATCATCGCTGTTTACGCTACTTTCTCAATCTTCCAGAGCGAGGGTGCTAAGGGTAAGCTCTCATCAGGCATTATCGCTACTGCGGTATTGGCATTCCTTGCTTACCGTGCTTCGGGCATCAGCGCCGACGCTGAGGTTGCAGTTTCAGCTCCTATCTTCCAGCAGTTCAACCCATTCTATGTTGTAGCCCTCACCCCTGTGTCGATGGCTATCTTCGGTGCGCTCGCAAAGCGTGGCAAGGAGCCATCAGCACCTCGTAAGATTGCTTACGGTATGCTCGTAGCAGCGTGCGGCTTCGTTATTATGGCAGTAGGCTCAAACGGCCTCAACACCCCTAACGAGCAGTCACGCGCTATCGCAGTGAACAAGGCTGAGACTATCGCAGCTAATGTATTCGCTGCTGAGGGCAACGAGGAGGCTATGAAGGTTGCTGAGAAGCAGAAGAGCGACTTCGAGAATAAGCTCACAGAGGAGAATAAGGGCATCTTCACACAGGTGTACGACGCAAAGATGACCATCCTTGCTAACACACCAGCAGAGGTTGCTGAGGGCGAGGAGGTTGTAGCAAACGAGGCTGTTGTAGCAGCAGAGGCTACGCTCGAGGCTATCAAGGCTGAGACAAAGCCTGAGACTCGCACATCGGCTTACTGGCTCATCCTCACATACTTGGTACTCACCTTTGCAGAGCTTTTGCTCTCGCCTATGGGTATCTCATTCGTATCGAAGGTGGCACCTCCAAAGCTCAAGGGCTTGATGATGGGTGGCTGGTTCGTGGCTACTGCATTTGGTAATATGCTCGTAGCTGTTGGTGGCTTCCTCTGGGCAGGTATTCCATTGTGGTCAGTATGGACAGTGTTCATCACCCTCTGCCTCCTTTCGGCACTCTTTATGTTCGTTATGATGAAGCGTCTCGAGAGCGCAACAAAGTAATCATCGACATAGATACTATCCTGACAATGGCTGTCCCCCGCGGACGGCCATTGTTGTTTTTTGTGGCGGGGCACACTTTACAGCGCGCAACGCTTTGCTCGTAGCACTATTTTTCGTACCTTTGAGGATGGAAACAAAACAATAACACCATACTATGAAGGTACAGATAGTCAATAAGTCGGCGTACGAGACGCCATTCTATGCCACCGAAAAGTCGGCGGGTATGGACCTCAAGGCAAACATCGAGGAGCCTATTACCCTCGCACCGTTGCAGCGCGCGATGGTGCCAACAGGGTTGTACATAGCCCTGCCCGACGGCACCGAGGCACAGGTGCGACCACGCAGTGGCCTTGCGGCAAAGCACGGTATCACGGTGCTCAACTCACCTGGCACGATAGATGCCGACTACCGAGGCGAGATTAAGGTTATCCTCGTGAACCTCTCGAACGAGCCCTTTGTCATCAACCCCGGCGAGCGCATTGCACAGATGGTCGTAGCGCGCTACGAGAAGGTCGAGTGGGACGCAGTGGAGTCTCTCGACGAGACCGACCGTGGTGCTGGCGGCTTCGGCTCAACGGGTAAGTAGGTGGTACTTATATAAGTAATGCTCCACAAAGGCAGCCAATGCTCCACAAAGGCAGCCAATGCCTCAATATGTATAAACACGCAGCCCTGCTGGTATCAGCAGGGCTGTTCATTTTGATGATGTAGTGTGTGCGTGCGCGACATCACGCATTACCAAATCTCGCTACTTACGCAGCTCGATTGCGAAGCCACCACCCGAAGCCATATGGAGCTTGAGGGTGTCGACACTTGTAACGGTGCACTCCTCGACAACATAGTCTACGGGGTAGCTATTCCAGCCAGCACGATTACCATCACGATAGATGGTGGCAGTGTAGATGGTATCGGCATCGAGGAAGTCGAATGCAAGGGTCACATCGCGTGCCTCGTCGTCGGTGATAGCGCCCACATACCAATTATCCGAGTTACGATCCTTGCGCACCGTAACGCAGTAGTCACCCACCTTAGCCTCAGGCACGCGCGTAAAGGCCCAATCGACAGGCACATTGCGGATAAACTCCAGAGCCTTAGGGTGTTCGCGGTAGTTGTCAGGCAAGTCGGCAGCCATCTGTATAGGGCTATAAAATACCACATAGAGGGCGAGCTGGTGCGCCAGAGTCGAGTTGACGAAGTACTCATACTCGTGGTTTGCAAGAACGGCATAATCCTCATTCTTGGCGGCGCTATTTACCGTATTATGGTACCTAACATCGAAGATGCCTGGCGTGAAGTCCATAGCTCCTGCAAGGTTACGCGTGAAGGGCAGCGTAGGGTTGTGGTCGATGGAGTTGCCACGGTTCCAGGCCTGCCACTCCTGGCCTCGCATACCCTCGGCACTAACCAAGTTAGGATAGGTGCGGCATATGCCCGTAGGGTGCACAGGCTCGTGTATATCGACGGTAAGGTGGCGCTCAGCAGCCTCCACGACGCTCCAATTATAGTGGTCGACCATCTCACGACTGTTGTGCAGGCGGTCACGGATGACGCCTACATATCCCGTCTTAACAGAGCCCACGCCACACGCCTCGTAGTAGTCGTAGGCATCCTCGAGTTGTGCCTCGTAGTTGTCGACATTAGCGTAGGTCTCGTGGTGGCCGATAAGCATCACGCCTCGCTCCTTGCCATAGGCGACAATCTCCTCGATGTCGAAGTCGGGGTATGGAAGCGAGTAGTCGAACCTCTCGCTGCTGCCCCAGCCGTAGTTCCAGCCCTCGACAAGCACGCCACCAAAGCCGTTCTCGGCAGCAAAGTCGATGTAGCGCTTGACATTCTCTGTCGTAGCGCAGTGCTGTGCGGCGCCGTCCATATCCCAAGTTGAGAGCTTGAGGTGCATCTCCCACCACACGCCGACATACTTCATAGGCTTAATCCACGAGGTATCATCCAAGCGGCAAGGCTCGTTGAGGTTGAGAACGAGGGTCGACTCGACAAGCGAGCCCGCCCTATCGCCCACGATAATCGTGCGCCAAGGCGTTGAAAATGGCAGCGTTACGAGGCTCTTAACATCGCCCACAGCGGCCAGGTCCGAGGTGAAGACATTACGCTGGGCATCGTACCTGAGCGACATAGCGGCATAGTGCCAGAGTGCCGCCTCGTGGATAGCGATATGCACACCATCCTCGGTCACCATAGTCACAGGCGTATTCACCGATGGGTATGGCAGCTTGCGGTCGCCTGCCGACGAGTGGTTCATATTCTCGAGCGTGATACCCGACAGTGGCGTGTGCATATATGCGAACTCGTCATCGTCATAACTACCTGCAATCCAATGCGTCTCGTAGTCGCCCGCAAGCACAAACTCGGTACGCTCATCGGTAATCATAGCACTACCTTCGCCATCGAGCGTATAGCGCAGGCCGAGGCCGTCGTTGTAGAGGCGCAGCTCAATGCTTAGGCCCTCGCCCACACCATTGATATAGTGTGCCGTAAGGGCGTTGTAGTTATCCTCGATAACGGCCTGCTGACCCCACACCGTCTCCCACGAGCTATTGTGCGCGCTACGCTCGCTGCTCACAAGCGAGAGGCCGTAGGTAAGGTCGGCATCCGTAGTAACGAGGCCAAGGCGTGACTCGTTGACGATGGTCTCACCATCGAAGGCAAGGGTATAGCAGGGCTCGCCGCTATGGTTTAGGTCGAGCGTAACGGTAATACGACCATCGGGCGAGGTGAGGGTTGTGTCGCTATCTAAGCCCTGCGCACAGCCCGACAAGAGCAGCGCAAGGATGATAGACAAGGAGTTAAGTATTCGCATAATCCTCAGTGTTAAAATGGGTTACAATTTAGTTATACAATGAGCCCGTCCAGCACTCTGGACAGGCTCATACTTGTATTGTCAACCAAGCGACGGAGTCTGCGGAGGCCTTGCGGCACTTTTACCCCACCACTTGCCGAAAGACTACTCCATACAGCGGCAAACGAGGTTACGGTCGCCGTAGCCGTTGTCAATCTTAGTCACATAAGGGAAGAACTTACCCTGAGCAACCCACTCCAATGGGAAGGCTGCCTCGGTGCGGCTATATGGGTGTGACCACTCGCCAGCAAGCTCCAGAGCGGTGTGAGGAGCGTTGACAACAACATTGTCGGCATTGCCCGAAGCGGCTGCCGCCTCGCACTCACGCTTAATCTGGATGAGCGACTCGATGAAGCGGTCCATCTCAGCCTTTGACTCACTCTCAGTAGGCTCGACCATCAAGGTCTCGTGAACAGGGAATGAGAGGGTTGGAGCGTGGTAGCCGTAGTCCATAAGGCGGTGAGCGATGTCGCCGCAGTCGATGTTATAGTCGTGCTTGAAGCGGGTGAGGTCGAGAATCATCTCGTGACCTACGCGACCAGTCTCGCCAGAGTAGTATGTCTTGTACTCATCCTTGAGTGCCGACGACATATAGTTAGCGTTGACGATAGCCATCTCTGTCGAGCGGCGCAAGCCCTCGAAGCCAAGCATACGGATGTAGCCGTAGGTGATAGGCAGGAGCATAGCCGAGCCCCAAGGTGATGATGCCACTGCGGTGATACCCTCCTGGCCACCTGTCTCCATAAGTGAGTGGGTAGGCAAGAACTTAACGAGGTGCTCAGCAACGCAAACAGGACCAACACCAGGACCGCCACCACCGTGAGGCATAGCGAAGGTCTTGTGGAGGTTGAGGTGACAAACATCGGCGCCGATGTAGCCAGGGTTAGTGAGGCCCACCTGAGCGTTCATATTCGCACCGTCCATATATACCTGACCACCAGCATCGTGTACAGCATCGACGATATCGCGGATACGGCTCTCGAAGACACCGTGGGTAGATGGGTAGGTAACCATCAAGCCGCACAACTCAGATGCGTGCTCCTCGGCCTTCTTGCGCAAATCCTCAACATCGATGTTACCATTCTGGTCGCACGCCACGGTCACAATCTTCATACCCGCCATAGCTGCCGACGCAGGGTTGGTGCCGTGTGCCGACGATGGGATGAGGATGATGTTACGGTAGCCCTGACCACGGCTCTGGTGGTAAGCACGGATAATCAACAGACCAGCGTACTCGCCCGCAGCACCTGAGTTAGGCTGAACGGTACAGCCTGCAAAGCCTGTGATCGTAGCAAGGTAGCTCTCAAGGTTGGCGATAAGCTCACGGTAGCCCTCCACCTGATCCTCTGGTGCGAATGGGTGAACATTCTGGAAGCCAGGGAGTGAGAGTGGCTGCATAAGCTGTGCCGCGTTGAGCTTCATAGTACAAGAGCCAAGCGAAATCATAGAGTTCATAAGCGAGATATCGCGCAACTCGAGGCGCTTGATATAGCGCATCATCTCGGTCTCGGTGCGGTACGAGTTGAAGATGCTCTCGGTGAAGAAGTCGCTCTCACGCTTAACCTCAGCGGCGATAGCTGCCACCTCGTTGCGCTTAACGGCCTTAGCCTTCTTGCCTCGTGCCTCGGCAAAGATCTCGACGATGGTCTGAATCTCTGCGTCGGTGGTAACCTCGTCGAACGACATACGAACACACTCGTCGTTAGGATAGAAGAGGTTAACCTCGCGTGCAAGGGCTGCATCCTGAATTACCGATGCCTCGGCCTCAACCTCGAGGGTGTCGAAGAGAGCCTTGGTGCGTACCTTGTAGCCCATAGCCTCGAGTGCCTCCTTAACTGTTACGGCTGCGGTGTGTGCCACCATAGCGGCGCGCTGCAAGCCCTCCTTACCGTTGTAGATACAGTAGAAGCCCACCATCGACGCCATAAGTGCCTGAGCGGTACAGATATTCGAAGTTGCCTTCTCGCGCTTGATATGCTGCTCACGCATCTGGAGCGACATACGGAGGGCCTTGTTGCCAAGACGGTCTACCGATACGCCGATGATACGGCCTGGCATCTGACGCTTGTAGGCATCGCGTGTAGCCATATAGCCTGCGCTTGGACCACCGAAGCCCATAGGGCAACCGAGGCGCTGTGTAGTACCTACGGCGATATCTGCGCCCCACTCGGCTGGTGCCTTGAAGAGTGCCAACGAAAGGAGGTCGGCAACAGCTGTTACCAACGCACCTGCACCGTGTGCCTTCTCAGCGAAGGCTGCATAGTCGCACACCTCGCCATTAGCGGCTGGGAACTGGAGGATAGCACCGAACTCCTTGCCCGAGAACTCGTACGATGCGAAGTCGTCACGGATAATCTCGATGCCGAAAGGCTCAGCGCGTGTGATGAGCACATCGAAGGTCTGAGGGAAGATATTTTCGTCGACGAAGAGCTGGTTGCGGCCCTGCTTAACAGCCTCGCGTGAGCGCGCAGCGTACATCATAAGCATAGCCTCAGCCGATGCGGTAGCCTCGTCGAGGAGTGAGCAGTTAGCCACCTCCATACCTGTGAGCGAGAGGATGGCGGTCTGGAAGTTGAGCAGCGCCTCCAAGCGGCCCTGCGAAATCTCAGCCTGATATGGAGTGTAGGATGTGTACCAAGCTGGGTTCTCGAACACATTACGCGACACCACCGCTGGCACTACATTTGGGTAGTAGCCCATACCGATGAACGAGCGGAGGGTGCGGTTCTTACCCGCAAGGGCAGCGATGTGAGCAGCATACTCATACTCGCTCATTGCCTCGGGCAGGTCAAGCGCCTTCTTGAGGCGGATGTTCTGTGGTATCACCTGCTGCAAGAGCTCCTCAACAGAGCCTACGCCGATTGTTGCGAGCATCTGCTGCAAGTCATCCTTAGAGTTAAGACCAGTGTGGCGGTCTACAAAGCTATCAAAGGTTTTCATTGATTATTAAATTATTAGTTGTTTTTGGTTATCTATTATATTTATATTATGACTCAGCACCGAATCTCCATTATGCAGCGCCTCGTCATTAGAATCAATACTTGAACGAGCTGCCACCGATAAACTCCCTAAGCAGCGAGGTGGGTGGTATCTCCTCTGGCGATATGGGGACGAAGTTATCGAGGAACTTCAACAGTCGCCTAACCTCGGCATATTCGACCTCCGTATTGGGCACCTCACGAAGCACAGGCTCGGCAATGGCCCTGAGCACCGATATCTCGTAGAAGAGCGACGAGTTGAACATCACATTGGCATTCTCCTGGTATGGGAATATATGCCTCTCCTCGCCTCTACGCACCATAGGCCACATCGAGAGCGTGCGCAGCGCGTTATGACCACGCGTAGCATTATCGCGTATGGTACGGCGCAGGAGGCGGTTGTCGGTCGTTGGGATGCGCGAGAAGTTATCCATCGCCACCGAGGTGAAGCACGAGATGTAAATCTTGAACTTCTGGCCATCGGCGATGCCTGGCGTGAGCGCAGGGTTAAGGGCGTGGATACCCTCGAGGATTAGTATCGAGCGGTCGGTAAGCTGGAGAGGCTTCTCGTGCCACTGACGGCGACCACTGATGAAGTCGTAGCGTGGGATCTCGACACTCTCACCCGCCGTAAGACGACGCAGGTGGTCGTTGAGCGTAGCAAGGTCGATGGCCTCAAGAGCCTCGAAGTCGGGCTTACCACTCTCGTCGAGCGGCGTCTTATCCCTATCGACGAAGTAGTCGTCCAGAGCGATAAGCACAGGGTCCAGACCGAGGACGCGAAGCTGCACACCGAGTCGCTTCGAGAAGGTGGTCTTACCACTCGACGATGGTCCCGAGATGAGGACCATACGCACACCACGCTCGGCATTAGCCTCGGCTACGGAGCGGGCAATAGCGGCAATCTTATTCTCGTGGAAGGCCTCCGCAATCTTGATAAGCTCCGAGGCGTCGCCCTCCATAACACGACGATTGAGGTCGCCAACCGTGGGCACGCCCATAATATCTATCCACTGCTGGTACTCGTGGAATATTTCGAACATCTTGTCGTGGTGTATCGCCGTCGTCACGCCACCATCGGGGTTATTGCGTGCGGGGATGGCCACATAGAAACCGTTGTAGTATGGCGCAAGGTCGAAGTGCGCAACGCAGCCCGTCGATGGCGCCAGCGCACCGTAGAAGTAGCCAGGCATATCGCCCAGATAGTTCACCGTACGGTAGAGGCGAGGGCGCGTATTGAGCAGCTCGATGCGGTCATCGAAGTCGTACTCGGCATACTCAGCTGCCACCTCCGTAGCCAAGTGCTTCTCACGCCTAAGGGGTATATCGGCCGCCACCAACTCCGACATTCGAACCTTAAGCTCTAAGGCCTGCTCCGCAGTGATGCCCTTACCATCGTCGTACTCGGCATAAAAACCATTACCGAGGGTGTGGCGTATGCGTAGTTTGCGATTGGGGAATAGCTCATACGATGCGCGCTGCATAACGAACGAGAGGGTGCGCTGGTAGACACGGTAGCCCTCGAAGTGGCGCACATCGAAGAACTCCACCTCGGCAGGCTTATATATCCTATAACCCAACTCCTTATACTCGTTATTTACCCTTGCGGCGAGGATGGGATATGGCCTCTCAAAGCGAGCACGGCACAGCACCTCCATAAGCGTAGAGCCCATCTCCACCTCCATTTGGGCGGAGTTGTTGAGCAGTCGAAGTGTTATTGTCGCAGCCATCTGATAAGCAAATTTTATGTAATTGTGTGTAAAGATAGTAATTTTTTGTAAATTTGTAACGAATAAAGTTGATAAGTTATGCGAAAGCACCTAATTTTTTCTGCCATAGCGGCTCTTGCACTCCTCGCGTGCAGCCGCCAGAGAACGACCCACGGCGAGCACATCTACATAATCTCGACCAACGACATCCACGCCTCGATAGATGCCATACCGCACCTCGCAACCATAATCGACGACTATGAGGCGCGTGGTGAGGTCATCATCGTGGACTCTGGCGACAGGGTTACGGGCAACGCCTACATCGACGACGCTATGCAGCCAGGCGTGCCACTCATCAAGCTGATGAACACTATGGGCTTCGATGTCGTAACCCTCGGCAACCACGAGTTCGACAAGGGCTCCGAGGTGCTCGACACGATGCTTGCGGCGGCCGACTTCGAGGTCGTATGCGCCAATGTCGAGGCGCACAACGGCGCGATGCAGACCAAGCCCTACACCATCCTTAGCCGTGCAGGCATAGACATAGGCTTTGCTGGCGTGGTGGCTACGGACAACAACGGCTACCCCCTTGGCGGCAAGCTATCCTACACCAACTACACCTTCAGCCCCGACATAGAGACGGCCTACACCACCTGCACCACCCTCGCTGCGGAGTGCGACTTCGTGGTGCTCCTCTCACATATGGGCGCCGAAAGCGATAGGCTTCTCACAGAGAGACTTGCGGGCGAGGCGTTGGGCGTCGACGATATCTGGATTGCAGGAGGCCATAGCCACGACACCATAGCCGAGGCACACGACAATATCTATATCTCGCAGAACAACAAGAACATACGCTACGCCACCGTTGCCGACATCGAGGTGCGTGATGGCGCCATTGTAGCCATTCAATTTGAGCAGATTAACACCGCCACCATCACCCCATCGCCCGCTATGGAGCAGCGCATCGAGGAGCTTAAGGCGAGCGATCCTGAGCTCAACACCGTCGAGGGCTTTGCCACCGCCACAGCGACAAAGGATGGCGTTGCCAACTTCACCGTCGAGGCGCTTGCGAGCTACCCCTATGCCGACGACTTCGTGCCCGAAATATCGTTCTACCACTACGGCGGCGTGCGCATCGACGCCATACCTGCGGGCGATGTCAAGCGCGTCGACATCCTCAACAACGACCCCTTCGTATCTACTATATACATAGGTATGCTCACCCCCGCCGAAATGCGCGCCTTCATCCTCGAGAAGTACAACAGCGGCAACCCCAAGCAGCCCGATAAGGAGTCGCACTACCTCTACTTCCGCAGCGATGTGCCTTATAGCGTCATCCTCGGCGACACCCCCGCCAACGCCCCCGACGCCCTCGATGTGGTATTCAACCTTGAGGAGCGACCCTACCGCGTTGCTATGTGCAACTATATCGCAGAAAACTACATCGCCGACGATGTCGTAGCACGCGCACTGCACCAGACAGATATCACCGTGCGCGAGGCTATGCTCCGCCTTATGCGCTCCTTCGGTGCGGAGGGTTACACCCCCGACAACGAGTGCAAACAACGAGAGATAAGAACCACTGAATCAACGAAGTAAGCTATGCTCGAGAACTGCTACCAACACGACCTTATAGAGGCGGGCTGCGACGAGGCGGGACGAGGCTGCCTCGCAGGCCCTGTCTTTGCTGCGGCGGTGATACTACCCAAGGACTTCTACCACCCGCTGCTCAACGACTCGAAGCAGATGACCGAGCGTCGCCGCAAGGAGCTGCGCACCATCATTGAGCGTGAGGCCGTGGCGTGGAGCGTCATCGCCGTAAGCCCTGAGCGCATCGACAAGATAAACATCCTCAACGCCTCAATCGAGGGTATGAACCTCGCCGTGGCATCGCTCACCACACGCCCCGAATATATCGTCGTCGACGGCAACCGCTTCCATAGCGACCTCGACATTCCGTGGCGCACCATCGTCAAGGGCGACGGCAAGTATGCCAACATTGCCGCAGCGTCGGTGCTCGCCAAGACGCATCGCGACGAGTATATGGAGCACCTTGCGGAGGAGTTCCCCGCCTACGGCTGGTCAAAGAATAAGGGCTACCCGACCAAGGAGCACCGCCTGGCCATCCGTGACCACGGCCTCACACCCCACCACCGCCTCTCGTTCAACTCCTCACCCGAGCAACTCGAACTCTTCTAATTTCTACCTCGCGTCTAATTGCGACCAGAGAGCCTAATTCTGGTCTGCCGACTAATTGCGACCTCGCGTCTAATTGCGACCTGTCGCCTAATTCTGGCCACTCGCCTAATCGCAAACCATATTCTAATTATAAGCCCTATTCTAATTTGAAGTGACCCCAAAAGTTTAGACAAAAAACTTTTGGGGTCACTTCAATCTTGGGCGCAGTCTTTTTTTTATTGTATGACAAGGAGGGAGGCTCTTTTTTTAGTGGGGGGGGGTCGGGCGGATGCGTGTGAAGTCGGGCGCGGTGTGCGAAGTCGAGCGCGGTGAGGTGAAGTCGGGCGGAGTACAAACAAGCGGCACGCCCCTACTATTCACGCATTAGCGCCAGAGGAGGCACCACCACGAGATGAGGTCGCCGTAGTAGCTGATAAAGAGTGTGGTGATGGCGCTGAGCAGCCCCTTATATATGCTCAGCAGGATGAGCGTAGAGCTAAAGAGCCACGAGGTGAGGATAAAGAGCCACGAGCGCAGCTTGCCCTGCTCGTAGATGTCGGGTTGCGAGGTGCGCGTCTGAGTGGCAAAGCACACAACATAGAAGCCAAGCGTAAAGCCGATAAGGATATCGAATATATAGAGCATCTGCTCGGCACTGAGGAGGCGCAGCAGTAGCAGCACATAGCTCAGCACTGGAAAGCAGTAGGGCGCAAGGCTGATAAAAAGCGAGCCGAAGCGACCACCACTATGGTACACAGCACCGCTACCATCGCCCGCCTGAAGCGAGTGAATCTTATGCAAGAAGAGCATACCCACAAGGGCGTGGGTACTCTCGTGCGAGGTGGTTTGCAGCCACTGCTCGTTGCGGGCAAAGAGGCCTATCTTGCGGACAAGGAGGTAGGCAGCGGCGCCGCCAAGAAGCCACTTATAGTGCCATATATTTGCCACGAACAATCCTCCCACAGAGATAAACTCGGTGAGGGCGAGGGCGAGGAGCAGCAGCATCAAGGGGTAGTAGAGGTATCGCATAGTGGTAGGCTTAGGTTTTTACAATGTTACGCGCCAACAGAGGTGGCGCGCAACAGGTGTCCGACGGGCACAAGCACCGCGGTTATGTAGCGACCCGTGGGTGGGTCGTAGGCTCATTAGATGAAGATATACTTGAGGATAAAGAGCAATGCAAGGATATACATCATAGGCGTGAGCTTCTTGTAGCGGCCACAGCAGATGTTGAGCAACACATACATAATCACGCCGAGGAGGATACCATCCGAAATCGAGTAGGTCATAGGCATAAGCAAGATGCACACGAACGCTGGGATAGACTCGGTATAGTCGCTAAAGTCGATATTGCGGATAGGCTCGAGCATCAACAGACCCACGATGATGAGTACGGGGGCCGTAGCAGCCGATGGTATCGAAAGGAAGAGTGGCGAGAAGAAGAGCGTGATGACGAAGCAGCAGCCGATGGTAAAGGCCGTAAGACCCGTTCTACCGCCCTGAGATACGCCAGCAGCACTCTCAACATAGGTAGTAGTGGTAGAGGTACCGAGGATAGCACCCACGGTGGTAGCTATCGCATCCGACATAAAGGCCTGGTTAAGGCGGTCGATCTTGCCCTCCTTATCCACCATACCCGCACGCGTACATACGCCGATGAGCGTACCCACGGTGTCGAACATATCTATGAAGAGGAAGGTGAAGACCACAACAAGCATATCGAGCGAGAGGATGTGATCCCACTCAAACTGACAGAAGATAGGGGCGATAGACTCTGGGCGTGACATCAAGCCACCGTACTCGGTGATACCCATAGGGATACCTATAACCGTAGTGATTAAGATACCGAAGAGCATAGCACCACGGACACGCATAATATAGAGAAAGCCTGTGATAATGAGGCCGATAAAGCCGAGCAAGGCTGAGCCCTGAGCGATGTCGCCAAGTGATACGAGTGTACTCTGGTTAAGCACCACAATCTGAGCATTCTGCAAGCCGATGAAGGCGATAAAGAGGCCGATACCCGCACCTATGCCATAGCGCAGGTTGATGGGGATGGCGTTAACGATAGCCTCACGCACATTGGTGACGGTGAGCAGAATAAATATCAGACCCTCAATGAAGACAGCCGTAAGGGCGAACTGCCACGAGTAGCCCATACCCATACAGACGGTATAGACGAAGAAGGCATTAAGGCCCATACCTGGCGCAAGACCGAAAGGCAGCTTTCCGACGATGGCCATCATCATACAGCCGACGATACCCGCCAGAGCCGTAGAGGTAAAGACTGCACCTGCGGGCATACCCTCGAGCGACGAGAAGATCGCTGGGTTAACCGCAAGAATGTAAGACATTGTGAGGAAGGTGGTGATACCCGCCACAATCTCGGTACGCACATTATGGCGCTGGGCATCGAAACCGAAGAGTTTGTGTAACATATACTACTTTGTGTTTGAGTTATAGTATTCGTTTTCAGGGCAAAGGTAGTAAATTTTCATCACCGCAACAAATATAGACAACAAAAGAGTCCGCCCAACAACAAAAGGGGTCATCCAACCGAATTGGACAACCCCCGACTAACACTTTATACTATATACTATGATGAGTTCTTAGGATTACAATACGCATAAGCTCTTAGAGGCTGGTCTATGCTCGTCGCTGTAAACAAACGACTTATGGCTTACGGCTGCGGTAGCCGACAAGAACTCCTCGGCAGGAGAGCATCCCTCCTCGGTGAACTTGGTATCCTTCGACGACCACACCTCGGTAAAGTCACCATTGGCATCCTCGGCAACACCGAAGAAGGTGTATGGTGTGTCGAACTCGAAGGCGTAGAGCGACATCACATCCTCAACAGCACCGTCAGCGAGGAGACCCTCGATAATCTGCTCGTACTCGTAGTATGGGAAGTCGAGCGAGTTCATTGCGTTGAAGTAGAAGGCAACGGCATCCTCGTCAACATTTGCTACGATAGGCACGATAGCGGTACCAGCAAAGGCAGCGTAAGCCGAGTCGAGCGCTGCAAGCTCGGTGCCGCTATAATACTTGTCGATGGTGAGCGAGAAGTCAAGGTCGGCGTAAACCACCTCAGCAGTAGTGAATGAAAGGCGGTAGAGAGCCGTAGTAGGGGCACCTGCCTGAGCACCGAAGACGAGGAGCTCGTACTCGGTAGATGGGGTAAGGCCCGTAGCGGTATCGCTCATAGTACCAGAGAGATACTGCACTGAGAAGTTAGTGAGGATATACTCCATAATCTCAGCATCGCTATTACCCTCGAAACGGTCGCCTGCAACAAGAGCGGCGATATAGCTATCGTCGTTGGTGGTCTCAACCTTAACTGTCGCCTTGCGCGAAAGGAGCTCGGTAACAGAGAGGGTGAAGCTATTGTCCGACGCAGCGACATTACCCGTCTTGAAGGCGTAGAACTCAGGTGTGGTATTCATCAACGCCTCGTCATCCATACCGAAGGCCCAGAGGATGAACTCGGTGTTGGCATCGAGCTCTACATCGAGGTGCTGCTCACCACGGAACGCAAGCTCGTTGAAGATGAAGTGAAGACCCTGCTCTGGAGTGTCGAAGAACGATGAGTAGTACGCCTTGTCGTTCTCCCAGGTCTGCTCGCAGTAGCTGCGGAGCTGCTCCTCGGTAGCACCCGCTACATCGCTTGCCCAGAATACGCCGTAGTAGTAGTAACCGTCGTAGCCCTGAGGCTTGATGTCGATAGCCACATTAGGGCCGTCAACCTCGACATTGAAGTCGAAGTGGAGCGTGTAGTCGCTAACGGCAGTAGTGGTAATCTTGAGGCGTGAAATCTCGGTAAGAGGGGTCAGAGTCTCGTTATCGAAGCCATAGGCGTATGCCACATAAGTGGTGTTAGGTGTCACGCCGGTGAACTGGTGGCCCATCATATCGCCTGTGTACATAAAGGCAGCTGCGCCAGTCGAAGCATCGCCACCAAAGGCACCGCCAAAGCTCTCGAAAATCTCCATATCGCTCGCCCACAACGCCTCGTCGTCGAACATAAGACGGCCACCGTCCTCCTCGAAGTACTTACCTGTACCGAGGATGAAGACATAAGGCATATTCTTATCCTGAGGCACCACATTCATAGTGATGGTAGTAGCGGCAGCGTTCACAAGCTCGAGCTTGATAGCGTACTCCTTACCCTTTGACTGCTTGACAGTTAGTGTAGGGTTAGGATAGAGGTTAGGATAGATAAGCTCCACACGGCAGGTGCGGGCCTCAGCATCGAAGCTCTCAGCCACATCGAACGAGATGACGCCCTCGACCGATAGGTCGATATTGCGCACCCACTCCTTCTCAGCGTTGTACTTAAGCTCTGCGCCAGCAACGGCGTTAGTGAGCGTGTAGTGTACCTCGAAGTGACCGCCGTCGGCCGTAGCCTCGACAACGCTCTGCTCGAGTTCCATAGCGGGAGCACCCTGAGGCGTGTCGACAGTGGGCTCGCTACTCTTACACCCCGCAAGGAGTGTAAGAGTGAGAGCTGCTGATATCATTAACCAAACATTTTTCATAAGAATTGTCATGTTATGTTTTACATATAGTATCAATCGCTACTATGCTGCGGGGCTACCTGCAATAGGACCTGTGTATGTGCCATTGAACTCGCGACCATCAGTAAGAACTACGCTGAACGATACGCTGTATGTCTTTGCAGACTCGTCGTACTGAAGGTTGAGGTTAACCTCCGAGAATGCCTTCTTGCTACCGTTGAATGTGCTGTAGTTGTTGTCGATGTACACGGTGTCAACATATGACTCGCCAAGAGTATATACGCCTGATGAGATGTGGTCTGCGCTTGAATCGCCAGTACGCATATCGAATGCGATTGTGTACTGCTCAGTAGAGTCCTTGATTGTGAGCTCCCAGTTGTCAGAGTACCACTTTCTTGCAGAGAATGTTGACCAAGTCAAGTCGCTAGGAGTATCCTCAGCGTCAACGATCTCCATGCCATCCACTGCGCCTATGTATGACATAAGGAATGTGCGACCATCCTGCACCTTACCAGATACTACCATAGTGTAGGTCTTGTCAGCAAGATTTGTCTCAACGGTGAGGCGTGCCTCAGTGAAGTTGTACTGGCTCTGACCCGATACGGTGAGTGTTGTAGCATCTACGCCGAGGTAACCCTCGCCAGTGCCTACGCCAAGCTCATAAACGCCAGGAGCGAGGAACTGTGATGGAGTGCAATATACATCGAGCTTGAGCATATAGTTTGTCAACTCGCCATCCACCTGAGATAGAGTGATGTACCAGTTGGCGCCAGACTCGTATGAGCTTGCATATGCGCGGTTCATCGTAACATCGATAACCTCCTCAGACTGCTCGAGTGAGCAACCCTCGACAGAGCCCTTATACTCTGACTCGATAATGTAACCATTCTCGAGTGTACCATAGAATGACATGAGATACTCCTTAGCATCCCAGTCGATGTCTACGGTGAGAGTACCTGTAGCAAACTTGAACTCGCCACCATTCTCACCCGCAACAACAAATGTAGATGTAGTGTTGTCGAACTGACCAGCCTCAGCAGCCAAAGCCTTTACGCTGAACTCCTCAGCTGATGTGCTGATGGTGTAGGTGTTATTTACGATATATGGTGCCTGGAATGCGTTTGCAAGGTTGAGATATGCTGTGTTGCCAGCATCGTCAGCAAGTGTCAATGCCCAGTTAAGACCATTATCTGTGGTTGTTGCCTTAGCAGAAGTGTAGTCAGTGGTTACGAATACCTTGTCAATAACGGGCATACCGTCAACATCGCCAGTGTAGTTAGCTGCCAAGCTGCGGCCATCCTTCAACTGAAGGTTGATAACGAATGTGTATGCCTTAGTATCGGGGTCTATAGATACCTCAACAGCACCAGACTTGAGCAATACACCATTGTCGTAGCCATAAGTTGAGTAACGCATACTGTTCACACATGGCCACTCGGTAGACTCCTTAACCTCATAAGTACCTGCTGGGAGGTAATCCTTATCAGGATCGCCATAGAAGTCGAGGCACAAAGTCTTGTCGTTGTACGCGAAGTTATCTGCCTCGTTAGCATCCTCGTAAGAGAACATTAGGTAGTAGTTAGAGCTATACTTCGAACCCTTAACGCGTGTATAGTTGTGCTCAATAACATTTGCTGGATCGTCCTCGGTTGTGAAGTAGACAGGCTCAGCCAAAAGTGTCTGACCCATACCCTCAGCAGCAACCAACAGGACATACTCCTTGACATTGTCGAGATCCTTAACCTCAACAGCCTCCTTCGATGCTGGGTCCAACTCGTCACCCTTGCGGAGCACCTCCGAAGCCTCAGGAATCTCCTTGGCAGCGCTCTGAACGAGGTACGCAAGCGACTCAGCATTGGTAGCTGTATAGCGGAAATTCATAGTGTTATGCGTTACACCAACAACATCAACATCCAATGCGAGCTCAGCCTGGGCAGTTGTAGTAACATAGAGGGTATTAGAACCAGCAACCAAGGTCTTATTCTTAGCCGCAGCAACAATCTTGTAGCTTGTAGCCGCCTCGAGGTCCAATGCCTCAACCTCAGCAGCACCATTCTCGTTGAGTGTTACGGCCACACCCTCGGTCATAATCACATCGAGTGCAGGAGCTGTCGCCTCGTCACCAAGCACCATATAGCGCGCCTCGGTGGCGTTGGTAGTTGTGAGCGTGAAGGTTACGCTGTTCACATTCTCAAGGCCCTTCTCAAGGGCTACGGTAGGCTGAGCCTCCTTAGGAGTCTCGGTGTTAGCATCTGACTTACAACCCACGAGGCTGAGGCCAAGGGCTGCCAAGCAAACTAGAGCAAGTTTTTTCATAGTAAAAGGTGTTTTAAGTGTTTAGTATCTAAGTTCTGTTTTTGTATTTCGATTTGGTTGCGCAAAAGTATTATTTGCGTGTGAGCACGATATCCGATGCGCCGTAGTAGTATGCCATCCAGCCGTAGCCCTCGAAGTTGTAGACCAGCGATGGGTAGCAGTTAGCCACAGGCGATGCGATAGTCAAGGTGTTGCCATCCTCAGATACTGTAACCGAAAGGGTTGTGTCGACAGTCACGCTCTGGGTTGCTGGGTCGGCGCTCAGCATAAAGCAGTCACCGAAGAACATCCAGCCAATCACCGAGTGGCGTGCGTAGCCATCCATAGTCACAACATCACCCTCTGCGATGTCGAGCACCCACTTAGGACCCCACTTGAGTTCAGGATCCTCGATCTCGTACTCCACGAGGTCGGTAACGCTGTAATAAGCCAAGTCGCACCAGCCGTCAACAAGTGCAAGGAGCTGGTTATTGTCGCGATAGTTGTAGTCGTAATCATCAACGCCCGCAACGATATTGACCACGAACTCCGATGTGAGAGGCTCGGCATAGCCGTCAGTCACGGTCTGCACGCCCACCCACTCACCGAGAAGGCTCTCGAACAACTCTGACTCAACACGCGCATTCTGTTGAACGGCCTCTGTTGCCTGCGCAGCCGACACCTGCACACGGTTGCCGCTCTTGTCCAACACCACGATGAGGGCGGTGTACGATGTCTCAGGCTTGAGACCCTTCTGTGCGAGTGTCTGCGCACCCTTGTATGGGATACCCTGGTTCATCGCCTCGTAAGAGAGGTATGCGTACTCATCCTCGAGCTTAGCAAGCATAGCGTCAACCTTTGCGGTCTCAGCGAAGTAGTAATAATATGTATCTACGCCCTCGGTAGGGGTACACTTAACGGTCATCTCGTATGGGTCAACGCCCTCGAACGCGATAGCCACGCTCTCAGTAGAGTCGATATGCGATGGTGTGCGGAACTCGGCAACAGCAACCTCTGCCATATTCACCTCGTCAGTCTCATCCCAGTAGAACGAGAAGATAACGAAGTCGGTATCGCCACGGTAGCCAGCATTGCTCATAAAGTCGATGGTGTCGCCCTTGAAGAGCATCTGCTCGCATACCTCCTCGTATGTAGCGTCGGTCATCTGAGCATAGTTACGAAGTGCGGTATTGAACTCAGCCTTCACCTCGTTGAGGTTGGCACTCTCCCAGCGTGCCTTCGACATAACATCGCAGTAGTAGTACGCCTCCTTATCCTCGGGATATATACTATATACTACTTGATATGCGGTCAGGCGTGACTCGTCAACATCGATAGTAATCTTTGCCTCGGTCTGAACGGGAGGCTCTGGCTCTGGTGTTGGCTGAGGCTTGACCTCTGACTTTGTACAAGCAACAAGTGCCACCATCATAAGCATTGCGAGAAGAGTTCTTTTCATAGATTTAATAGTAGTCTTAAAGGTTATGTTTTTCGGTTTTGAAGTTCGTTTCTTGGCTTTTGCTATTACAAAATTAATATTCACGATTTATTTCCCCCTCAAAATATATGTTATTTTAGTATAACAATACGAAAAAATTATATTACATTTGTATAACAATTTATACTAAAACTCTTAACCACAACGGTTTATGCAACATAACAAATTACATATCACCCACTTAGCCTTAGCACTTGTTTTTTGCATAGTTTCAGCGCTATTTACCGATGCCATAGCGCAGAACATCACCTCACGAACCCTCGAGCAGCACTTCCGCCTCTTCAACCAGCACAAGACGACAGACCGTGAGCAGGCGCTACACTATGCCCAACTTATCGAGGCCGACATTGACTCCACCGCCAACGATGCACGCGTTGCGGAGGTGTTCGACTACCTTGCCGAACACAACGAGGTGACGCTGCACCGATATAGCCACGCCCTAAAGCTACGCGAGCGCTCGCGAAACATATACGCCCACCTCAACGACACCACAGCCCTGGTGCGCACCTATGCCGACCTCAGTCGCCTCTACCTCCGCAATGGCGACTACCACAACGCCTTTAGCAGTAGTAGTGAGACACTTAACAAGGGGCGTGAGCTGGGCGACTCGACCTCGGTGCGTGAGGCATACATCGTCCTCGAGCAGGTGACATATTACTACCACAACAGTCGCGAGAGAGCTATGGAATACAACCACCTTGTCACCGACAACTACGAGGGCTACGACCAGGCACGACAAGCCGTACGCGCACTCAACAACCGCTTCAACTACGCCATCGAGCCCGCTGAGGCCGACGAGATTTTCCGCCTCACGGACAGCATCTGCCACAGCTACGGCATCGACGACCAGATGATAAATGTCTACCTCAACACCTCGATGTACAAGCTGCAACACGAGGATATGGCAGCGGCGGCGGAGTATCTCGATGTAGCTAAGTCGCTCGTTAGCAACTTCAAAGAGGAGGGATATTACTACTCGGCGCTGGGCTTCTACCACCTCATCGTGGGCAATACGACGCAGGCCATCGCCGCCCTGAAGCACTCCATCGAACTACTGAGCAATGGCGAGTTCGACACCAAGAATGTACACTCCTACTTCCTATTGCAGGACATCTACCGCACCGAAGGTCGCTATCGTGAGGCCTACGACGCACTGATGGCCTTCGCTGAGACCTACACCCGCCAGAACAATACCGACTCGGCGATAGAGCTCTCGAAGCTCATCAACGACCTCGAGCTGCAACACACCGAGGAGCAGTACCGCCAGCGACAGCTGCAACTCGAGCAGCAGCAGGAGTACGACAAGCTCCTTTGGCGCATCCACGCTTGCAGCCTCGGCGTGCTGGTGGTGCTCATCCTACTCCTCTTCTCGCGTTACAGACTGCAGCGCAAGAATAGCCGACTTATGAAGGCCAAGGCCGAGCAGGAGCTAAATCACAAGAATGAGATTATACGCTTGCAAAAGTTGCAGCAGTATCAGGAGCAGTCGAGCCTCTCGAAGCTGCGTGACGAGCTCTCGCTCATCGCCAACGACCAGGACAACCGCTCACTGCGCGCCGAACTCAAACGCATCATTATGCGTATGCACAAGGATAACGATTCGGGTGGCGACTGGCTCGAGGTCGAGAAGGTTATGGAGAGCAACAACGACGCCTTCTTCGAGAACCTCATCAGCGCCTTCCCCAACCTCACAAAGAATGAGCGTAAGCTCTGCATATTCATACATATGAACCTATCTACCAAGGAGATATCTAAAATTTCGCAACAGAGCATCGGCAGCATCAACATCGCCCGCTCACGCCTCCGCAAGAAGTTTGGCATCACCGGCGACGACAAGTCGCTCATCGCCTTCCTCGACCGCTTCGACACCAAAAAGAAGGAGGAGTAGCCCCCCCAGCAGGCATAGGAACAAATGGCTAATTATGTGATATAGCCAGCACTATTTTCATCATTTTTTGTCATTGGGACGGTAGGAATGTAAAATTTCACATTTTTTGCGTATCTTTGCTCGATATATCTACGATATAACCGCAATGAAGAGACTCGTAATACTCCTGCTAATCGCACTCTGTGGGGCGTTCTCCGCAGAGCAACTTAGTGCGCAGTATTACAGTTGGGGCGTCGACCCGCCATCGTTCCGCTGGCGACAGATGAAGGCCGACAACTATCGCGTCGTATATCCCGACACGGCACAGCGCATAGCTTCGCGTATGATGTACTACCTCGATGCGGTGCAGGGCAGCATCGACTACGGCTATCGCCACCCGCAAATGTCGATTCCATTCGTTGTTCACCCCTCGAATTTCCGCTCTAACGGTCTGGTAATGTGGATGCCACGGCGTGTGGAGTTCCTCTCTACGCCTGAGGTTGACGGCTACTCTATGCCCTGGACCAAGCAGCTCATAGCGCACGAATATCGTCACGCGGTGCAGTACAACAACCTCAATCGTGGCGTTGTAAAGGGTCTCAGCTATATCCTCGGACAGCAGAGTTCGACCATAGGTCTGCTCACGATGCCGTTATGGATGATGGAGGGCGATGCAGTGATGACCGAGACCGAAATGTCGACCTTTGGACGAGGCCTACAACCCTCGTTTACAATGGCTTACCGTGCCTATGGCAATGTAGCCAACGAGTTTCGCAACATCGATACTTGGTTTTGCGGCTCGTACAAGAATTATATCCCGAACCACTATCACTTGGGCTTCCTGATGAGCCGCCACGGCTACAACCGTTTCGGCAGGGTGATGGGCGACGATGTGGCGGAGCTGACCTCACGCCGACCATATATGTTGGTGTCGACTTCGTGGACCTTGAAGAAGCTCTACGGCCGCAGCGAGTCGCAGCTATTTTATGACACCTTCCACACGCTATACTACCATTGGACACCGCTTGCCGAGGTTGAGCAGACGACAATGCCGATACCCGTAGCTGAGCCAAAATCATACACGGCATACTCCTATCCTCTTGTGCGTGAGGATGGTAAACTCATATACTTAAAAGAGGATTTGGATAATACCACCGCCTTTGTCGAGGTTGACACAGAGACGGGTGCGGAGCGTCTTGTGGCGCGCACGGGTGCCATCTCGACACGCCCACGCCTCAGCAGCGAGGGTCGCATCTGGTGGACCGAGTATCGTCAGAGTCCGCTCTTTGCCGAGAAGGTCGACTCGAGGCTGTGTTATATGGAGCTTAGCAACGAGAAGCCACAGACAATGCGTAAGCATCGCAACATCCTCTACCCCACCCCCACATCGGGACACGGCATCGCGTGGGTGGAGTACACGCCCGACGGCATCTACACCATCGTGGTAAATGGTCCGACGAAGCTAAATCGCCGCACGCCACTACCTGAGGGCAGCGAGATACACGGTATGGCGTGGGACAATGCCACGGAGGGGCTATACATCATCGTTACGGATGACGACGGTATGCACATCGCACGCGTGGAGCGCGAGGGTCTGCATAAGGTTACGCGCCCAGCATACACCACGCTGAGCGACCTTACGGCTGCCGACGGCAAGCTATACTTCGGCTCGATAGCCTCGGGACGCGACGAGGTGCACACGCTCGACATCGCCTCGGGCAAGGAGTACCGCCTCACCATCTCGCGCTACGGCTCGTTCTACCCACAGCCGATAGATAGCACACGCATCGCCGCCACATCGTACGACCGCAGGGGATATATGCCTGTGACGCAGACCATTGCACTAAGCAACGAGGTGCCATACCTACCCCATCCGCCAAAGATTATGCTACCCGAAAGTAAGCCCTGGGGCGTGGTCAACCTCGACACGGTACGCTACGACAGCGCTGCCGAGGCGGCGGTAAAGGCACAGACACCCGCAAAGCGCTTCACACGCGTGCTGCACGCCCTCAACATCCACAGCTGGGCACCCGCATCGTACGACCCCTATGCCATTATGGAGGAGTCTGCCATTGCCTTCAACCTCGGTGCTACGATAATGTCGCAGAACATACTTTCGACGCTCGAGGGCTTCCTCACCTGGGGCTGGAACCCCAACGAAGGCTCGGTATTTAAGGGTATGTTGCGTTACTATGGTCTGGGTATTAACCTTTGGGTGCGAGGCACTTATGGCGGTAGTCAGAATATTTACAAGATTGCGGCCTACGACCCCGAGGAGGGTGAGATTGTCTACTCGCCCGACATCGAGCGAGGCAGGTACTACTCGATAGGCGCAGGTGCCACGCTGCCCATACTCCTGCAACGAGGCTACCACACGCGTCAGCTCGCAATATCGACATCGTGGGACTTCTCGAATGGTATGGTTGCGAATGTCGACAAGCTCGACTTCAACAACTTCAATGTCACCAACCTACGCACCGTGAGCTACTCCGAGGGTGTGCACCAGCTATCGTTCGGCGCCACCTTCCAGGACTTCGTGCGACAGTCGCATCGCGACTTCCTGCCGCCGTGGGGCGTGGTGGCATCGGCCAGCTATACGCTCAACCCTACGAGCAACGACATCGGTCACCTAATGGTGATCTACGGCAAGCTCTACACGCCGGGCTTTGCCAAGCACCACTCGCTATCGGTAGCGGCCTCGTACCAGACGACACTCGGAGGTTTCCACTCCGACCTCGTGCTCTCGCAGCTGGCCTTCAAGTCGACACGCCTGCTGCCACGCGGATTCTCGTCGTACGACATCGTCAACGACCACTACTTCGCCACGGCGTTGAACTACCAGATGCCCGTATGGTACCCCGATGGTGGCATCCCAGGCTTCCTCTTCTTCAAGCGTCTGAGGCTCAACATAGGCGCCGACTACGCCTCGTTCCAGCGCCCCGATGGCTTCGACAGCGAGGGTACGATTATCGACAGACGCAAGCACCTCGCATCGTTTGGCTTCGACCTCGGCGTAGACTTCAACCTCTTCAGTATGCCAGATGCCGCAACAATATCGGCGACATTCTCGTTATACCAGAAGATGTGGTTGGCACCGTTCCGCAACGGCAAGCTATTCTTCTCGTTCGGCTTAGGACTGCCGTTCTAATGGTCGAAGGAGAGGCAGCAGCGAAGCGATGATAGACAACAACAAGACAACGAATCTAATAATAATAGGATAGTGTAGAAACCGAAAACGAATAGAATACAGAGTATGGCACAGAGACAAAAGAGTGTAAAGGGTGGTCGTGGATGGCGATGGTGGCTCATCGTGGCGCTATGGACGGCGCTGTTTACGGGTGTCATCGCACTTGCGAGCATCTTCATTATGGCTAAGACCGAGGTGTTGGGTCCTATGCCCACATTCGACGAGCTGGAGAACCCAAAGACCAACCTCGCAACACAGATATACTCACACGATGGCGAGGTGCTGGGCACCTACTTCATCGAAAACCGCACATACCTCTCCTACGAGGAGCTCTTCCCTGCCGACCGCAGCAAGTGGCTTGAGATTGACGGCCACCAGCTACCCACGATAGTGGCGGCGCTGCTGGCCACCGAGGATGTGCGCTTCTTCGACCATTCGGGCATCGACTTTCAGGCTACGGCGCGTGCCGGCATCAAGACCGTCATCCTCCAGCAGTCGGGTCAGGGTGGTGGCAGTACCATCACGCAGCAGCTGGCCAAGAACCTATACAAGACGCGCCGCAACAAGGAGGGTATGGAGGGCAATGCAGGCACCTTAGCCGCTAAGGCTCAGGAGTATGTCATCGCCACGCAGCTCGAACACAACTACACCAAGGAGGAGATTGTGGCTATGTACCTCAACACCGTAGAGTTCTCGAACTCGAACTTCGGCATCAAGTCGGCGGCCAACAACTTCTTCGGCAAGGAGCCTTGCGACCTTAGTATCGAGGAGGCTGCCGTGATCGCTGGTCAGGTGAAGGCACCTGGCACCTATGCACCACTAAAGCGTGGTGAGCCAAACGAGAAGGCACGCGTGCGTCGTAACACGGTGCTTGACCGTCTTGTGGCGGCGGGAGCCATAGAGCGCGCTCTTGCCGACTCGCTCAAGGAGCTACCTATCGACCTCACACGCTACCGTCGTGCTGCGGATGCCCACAACGAGGGCTCAGCGACATATTTCCGTGAGATGGTACGCCGCACGATGATGGCCAAGGAGCCTGAGAGGCGCAACTATTACACCGAGTGGGACTACGAGCAGGCGCTCAAGGAGTACAGGGAGAACCCCATCTACGGCTGGTGTTACAAGAACCTCAAGGCCAACGGCGAGCCTTATGACATCTATCGTGACGGCCTCAAGATTTACACCACGGTCGATGCGCGTATGCAGCTATATGCCGAGGAGGCGCTGCGTGAGCATATGGCCGAAACGGTGCAGCCACGAATGAATAGTCAGATTAAGAGTCGCGGTGGCTCGCTCTACCCCGACCTCACCAAGGAGGAGTCGGACCAGAAGATTGACGCAGCGATGCGCCAGACCGAGCGCTGGAGAACAATGTCGGCAGATGGCGCCTCGGAGAAGGAGATAAAGGCGGCATTTGGTACGCCTCAAGCAATGACCGTATTCACCTTCAACGGCCTGCGCGACACCGTCATCACACCTCGCGACTCGCTCGTACACTACAAGAAGATTATGCGAGGCTCGATTGTTGCCATCGACCCCTCGACGGGTTATGTGCGTGCCTATGTCGGTGGCCCCGACTACCGCTACTTCAAGTACGACGCCGCCAAGCAGGGTAAGCGTCAGGTGGGCTCAACGGCAAAGCCTTTCATCTACACCTTCGCCATCGACCACCTCGGCCTAACACCTTGCACCCCCGTGCCAAATGTGCCGGTGTCGATCGAGACCCCTGCGGGCATCTGGTCGCCAAAGGAGGCGAGCGAGGTGGAGTACACAGGCATACACCCACTCTATTGGGGCTTGGCAAATAGCCGCAACAACTACTCGGCTTGGATTATGAAGCAGGCAAAGCGCCCTGAGGCCGTGGCGGAGTTCATCCACGACATCGGCATCAAGAGTTTCATTGACCCCGTAGCGGCGTTGTGCATAGGCTCGTACGACAGCAACCCCTTCGAGATGGCATCGGCATACTCGACATTTGCCAACAAGGGCGTGCATATCGACCCTATCTTCGTGACACGCATCGAGGATAGTCAGGGCAATGTCCTTGCAACCTTCACCCCTAAGACCGAGGATGTGCTCTCAAAGAGGGTGGCATATACGATGATTACGATGATGCAGCGCGTTGTGACGATGGGTACGGCACGCCGTCTGCTCTACGAGTTTAAGTTCGACGATGTGGAGATTGCCGCCAAAACGGGTACGACAAACGACAATGTCGACGCGTGGTTTATGTGCTGCGTGCCCAACCTTGTGATGGGCGTATGGGTCGGTGGCGAGGAGAACGGCATCCACTTCACGCGCAACGCCGACGGCTCACGCATAGCGCTGCCTATCGCAGGTCGCTTCCTCAAGAAGGTCTATGAGGATGGCACGCTGGGCGTCGACCGCAGCGACCGCTTCGAGCGTTCGGACGAGGAGCCCGATTATAGCTGCGAGGTAGATATGACAAGCGGCGAGAGCACGACCACGACCACCGCAGAGGAGGACATCTTCTTCGGCGGCGAGGATGACTTCTTTTAGCTGATACGGCGCTCCTCGGACGGGGCGCAAAAGGATAAATTTACACAGAAAGATTGGTTAACTAACGATTAATAATTAGATAGATTATGAAAATTGCTATTGTTGGCGCAAGTGGTGCCGTAGGTCAAGAGTTCCTCTCTATTCTCGAGAGCCACCCTATGCACATCGACGAGCTACGACTCTTTGGCTCGAAGCGCAGCGCAGGAACGACATACCGCTTCCGTGGTGAAGATATCGTGGTAAGAGAGTTGCAGCACAACGACGATTTCAAGGATATAGATGTAGCACTCTGCTCGGCAGGTGCCTCAACATCAAAGGAGTATGTCGAGACCATCACAAAGTACGGCGCATTTATGATCGACAACTCGAGTGCCTTCCGTATGGAAGAGGATGTGCCCCTCGTGGTGCCTGAGGTCAATGGCGAGGATGCCTTCAACGCCCCTCGTCGCATCATCGCAAACCCTAACTGCACAACCATTCAGATGGTCGTAGCCCTCGGTGCTATCGAGAAGCTATCGCACATCGAACGCGTGCGTGTGGCAACATATCAGTCGGCAAGTGGTGCTGGTGCCAGCGCTATGCAGGAGCTGGGCGAGCAGTACAACGCCATTGCCGAGGGTCGTGAACCTAAGGTCGAGAAGTTCGCCTACCAGCTTGCCTACAACCTCATCCCACACATCGATGTGTTCCAGGAGGGAGACTACACCAAGGAGGAGTTGAAGATGTTTCACGAGACACGCAAGATTATGCACTCGGACATCCGCACCTCGGCAACCTGCGTTCGTGTGCCTGTGATGCGTGCGCACTCGGAGGCAGTATGGGTTGAGACCGAGGAGGAGCTGTCGGTGGAGGCTGTGCGTCAGGCATTTGCCCAGGCCGAGGGCATCATCCTTATGGACGAGCCACAGGAGAAGTGCTACCCAATGCCACTATTTGCGCAGGGCACCGACCCCGTATATGTGGGTCGTATCCGCAAGGATTTGGCATCGGAGCGAGGCATCACCTTCTGGTGCGTTGCCGACCAGATTCGCAAGGGCGCTGCGCTCAACGCCGTACAGATTCTCGAGCTTCTCATCGAGGGTAAGTAGCGAACAACGGGGGTCGCTGAGCGGCAGTTATCAATGAGCAGCTCCTCGTTGAGGAGGGGTATCAGGGTGTAGCGCGCATTGCTGAGCGGTACTATATATAATTAAGGGGTCGGTGGCTGCGGTCACTGCACCCCTTTTTGTATTATGACATACCTATTATTATATCGCCACAACGCTTAGTGCACCACAACGCACCACCCACCATCGCCGCACGCGGTGGCCGCACTCAGCCGCTGCACGCGGTTACTGCACTCAACAGCACATCGCCACCACGCCCCACCACCTCGCCAGCCACTCCACCACGCCAGCCAGCACCACACCACCACCACGCCACCACCACGCCAGACACAGACCATCATAACGATATTGGCCCTCGTAATGGGTGTCTACGACGGCTTCTATGGTCCTGGCACGGGAACATTCCTGAT
>JAGBTP010000008.1 GCA_017631255.1 Alistipes sp. | reverse complement strand
TACTTTGTCGTTACGCTTGCTCTCAAAATGCTCATTTACGCTAAGTAAACTCCGCTTTTTCGAGCTTCGCAAGCCTAAAATTAGCTCTTGTTATACAACTTCTTAATAGTAAGAGGGTGCCAACAGACTTGTTGGACACCCCCATTCTGTTTCAGGTGTGCTAATGTTGGCGTTGTGCCCCCTGCAAGGCGTGATATGCACCACAGCGTACTCTGCTCCACAAGGAGCAATCGTGCTACTCAATAGCGCCCCACGGTGTCGCTACTTGGCGCCGCACAACAGCGCTACTCAATAGCACCCTACGGTGCCGCTACTTGGCGCCGCACAACAGCGCTACTCAATAGCGCCCCACGGTGCCGCTACTCCTTGAGTAGCTGCGTGAGGGTGTCGTTGCCCTTGGCACACGCGAGTGCCTTATGTTTGAGGCGGGCGACGATGCTGCGGCTATTGACGAGTGCCATCGCCTCGATGTAGCAGCGTATGGCCGCTGCGTTGCGCTCGAACATAGCGAGCAGGTCGCCCTTGCTCTCCAGCTCGTTGGCTATCAAGCGATTACGCTCGAATGTACCCATATTCATATGGCGCAAAGCCTCGATGCTCTTATCATACTGGCGGAGCATCTCCTCGCCGAGGGTCTCGTTCACTGTGAGAGCGTTACCCTTAATCTGTGCCACAAGGCGGTAGTTGGTTGTTTTCTGCATCTTGTTCATAGTCAATCGGTTTTAAGTGTTTACAGTTATCCCATAGTTGGCCCTTGGGTGAGGACATACTCTCCCCATAGAGCGAGCTTTGTAGGATAATAATCGAATGAATTATAACAAGTTGCGCAGTTTTCCGAACTCATTAAATCGCCTTTTGAGCCCCAACGCATATATATAGAGCGTGGTGGTTACGAAAATCTATCTCACGCCAGAAAAAAAGTTGAAAATTTTTCAAGCGTCAGTCGTGAGGCGCGACAACAGAGGGGCACGACAACAGAGGGGCGAGCAAACAGAGGAGCGCGACAACAAAGGAGCACGACAACAGAGGGGCACGACAACAGAGGGGCACGACAACAGAGGAGCGCGCCACCCAAGTTCACGATAACAGAGGGCGCGACAACAGAGGAGGCACGCCACCCAAGTTCACGACAACAGAGGGGCACGCCATCAAAGGAGCGCGCCACCCAAGTTCACGACAACAGAGGAGCGCGACAACAGAGGGGCACGACAACAGAGGGGCGCGACACCCAAGTTCACGCTATCTACCTCTTTTTCCGCGCGCCTTTGGAGGATGTATTTCTCTTTTGGGCACGCGATGCCACCTCGTCGGTATTGCGATTCAGGGCGGCACTTATGGTGTAGGGCGAGAACGACTCCTCGAGCCACATACTCATCTGCTCCTCCTCCGCCACGCACCACGGCTCACTCTTGCGTGGCAGCTCACCACCTCGCGCACCGTAGTAGTATTGGCCACCTAACTGCGTGCCGTAGTGTAGCTCACCCCGCGCCCTTCCGTCCCGCGCCCTTCCGTCCCGCGCCTTTCCGTCTCGCGCCCTCTCTTCATAGACCTTCCCACCATAGAGATACTCATCGCGTTGGCGGGGCATACTATGTTGGCGGGGCATACTATGATCATTACCTGCGTGCAGGCGCAGCGCGCGCGTGAGCATATCGCCAAGGTTGTCGATGTAACCACAAACATTCTCAATCTTCGTCGCCATCTCGTAGTGCGCCGTATCGTCCACACGACGCAGCCTGTGGCGTGCGATGTCGAGTGCCCTGTCGAGGTTGCCGCTACCGAGTGTTAGCAGCTCATTGGGTGGCGTGACGGTCTCCGTAGGGGTGTCGTAGGTGGCGAGCGCTGCCAGGAGGGTAGAGAGCGTCGCTATGGCAAAATCGTCGATGTGCTTGTTGCGCAGAAACTCCTTATGTCGGTGCGTAAATCGTGGTGTGCCGATGGTGCTATATGCCTGAGACATAGCCTCTTCCCAGCGCGTGTCGAGGTCAATGAGGCGCATTGCCTCGCCCACGATGATGATGTTGTCGGGCGAGATATCACCGTGCGCATATTCGGCACTCAGCACCTCCAATGCCAGCTGGTCAAAGGCCCGACTAATACGCGCATAACCACCCGCACCACCGTAGCAGCCCGCACTGCTGTTTGCACCACCGTCTGCACCACCGTCTGCACCACCGTCCGCACAGCTGTCTGCACCACCGTCCGCACCCCCGCCCGCACAATCGGCGAGGTAGTCGCTAAGTGTGATGCCCTCAATCCACCCAACAATCAGCGTATCAATGCTCTCCTCGGTACCAGCAAGGGTGGGCACGCGCAGCGACGCGATACGATATGCCCCGCCGTAGATGCGCTCGAGGCTAGGGTCGTGGCGGTAGTAGCACTTCAACAAAAAATCGCCGTCGATGCCCCTGATGGAGCACCGAGCGGCGACAGAGTTATTGCCCACGCTGATGGTCTCGCTGCGTACAACGACCTGTACAGCCGATGCGATATGCACCACATCAGCACGCAGCGCATTGACGATATCAACTACCGAAAACATATGTGAGCCCAGGGGGTGCTCGCAGTATCGTTATCGTGTTAGCCGAGTCTCTTGCCTATGGCGTTATGCGATGCGCTTGAGAAGCTCCACGAGCAACTTCCAGAACTTATCTACGGTAGCAATCTCGAGGCGCTCATCTGGCGAGTGAACACCACGGAGTGTTGGGCCGAACGACACCATCTCGAGGTGTGGGTACTTCTCGAGGAAGAGACCGCACTCCAAGCCTGCGTGGATAGCGCGCACCTTAGGCTCAGCTGCAAAGAGGTCGCGGTAGCACTGCACGGTCTCGGCGAGGAGCTTCGACTCTGGGTTAGGTGCCCAGCCTGGGTAGCCGTCCGAGTGCTCGACATCGAAGCCTGCGAGGTAGAATACCGACTCGATGGTCTGTGCGGCGTAGAGCTTAGCACTCTCAACAGAGGAGCGCTGCGAGGTGGTAACGACGATCTCGTTCTCCTCGGTGTTGAACTTCACAGATGCGAGGTTCGACGATGTCTCCACGAGGCCCGGCATAGCGAACGACATTGAGAGCACGCCGTTAGGCAGGCCTACGAGGGCGAGGAGCAGGTAGCAGAGGTCGTCGTTCGACATCACCTTCGCTGGCTTAGGAGCGTCGGTAACGGCGAAGCGCATACGAGGCTCGGTGTGCTTGAACTCCTCCATCATCATCTGGCCAAACTCGAGGTAACGCTCCTCGAAGTCCTCGACCTCGGCCGAAGGTACACCCACGATGGCATATGCCTCGCGTGGGATGGCGTTGCGGAGGTTACCGCCGTCGAACTCTGCGAGGGCAACCTGGAACTTGTCGATAGCGTTGTATAGGAAGCGGACCATCAGCTTGTTAGAGTTAGCACGACCCTTGTCGATATCATCACCCGAGTGGCCACCAAGCAGGTCGCCAATCTCGAGACGCACGAAGGTGTAGCCCTCAGGCACCTCCTCGCTCTCGTAGTTCACGCGTGCCACGGTGTCGACACCACCAGCGCAGCCGATGAAGAGCTCGCCCTCATCCTCCGAGTCGAGGTTCACGAGGTACTTACCCGTAAGCATACCCTCGCCAAGACCAAAGGCACCGGTGAGACCTGTCTCCTCGTCCACGGTGAAGAGAGCCTCGATAGCTGGGTGCTCCAATGTCTCGTCGAGGAGCACTGCGAGGGCTGCTGCCATACCGATACCGCAGTCAGCGCCGAGTGTTGTGCCGTCGGCATATACCCAGCCGTCACGAATAACGGTGGTGATAGGGTCGTTCTCGAAGTCGAACTCCACATTCGAGTTCTTCTCGCATACCATATCCATATGCGACTGAAGGATAACCGCTGGGCGTGACTCGTAGCCAGGTGTTGCGGCCTTGCGCATCACCACATTACCCGTAGCGTCGGTCTGGTACTCTATGTTGTGCTTCTTGGCAAACTCCACAAGCCAAGCGATGATCTTCTCCTCCTTCTTCGATGGGCGAGGTACGCGAGTGATGTCGTCGAACTGCTCCCAAATGAGCTTAGGCTCCAAATCTCTAATTGTCATAATCCGTTGGTATTAAGTAGTTTATAATTGTGTTACTCTATTCTATTTTTTCGCGCTCTCCTCACGCTCAAAGAGGTGCACGCCCCTAAGTAGCGGGTTGCGTCTCTCGAGCACCAGCACCTCGAGTACCAGGAGCAGGAGTGCCACGCCCAGGAACCATTGGTACTGCTCGTCATACTCCTCGAAGCTCATATGCGTGAGCTCCATCTCCTCCATTTCGTCGAGACGCTTTACTATCTCCTCGAGGCCGAAGCTGTCGTCACGCGAGCGGAAGTAGATGCCGCCTGTCGCCTCGGCGATGTGCCCAAGGAGCTCCTCGCCTAACTTGGTGATTACCATCTTGCCCTCCTCGTCCTCGACGATGGTGCCGTTAATCTTGAGTGGCACACCCTCGGGCGTACCTATACCTATGGCGCACACCACGACGCCCTCGGCCTTAGCCATCTCGATGGCCGCCTCGGTATTGGTGTCGTGCGCCTCGCCGTCGGTGATGAGGATTACCACACGGCTGTTGGAGTTGTGCGAGTTGCGCGAGAAGGAGAGCAGCGCCACCTCCAGCGCCTTACCAATGTCGGTGCCCTGCTCCGCTATGAGGTCGGGCGAGAGGCGCTTGGTTACGGCCTCCGCCATCTTGTAGTCGCCCGTAATAGGCAGCAGCACCTCAGGCTGGTCGGCAAAGGCCACGATGCCTATGCGGTCGCCCGTCATCCTCTCCACGAGGCGCGCTATGGCGTAGCGCGTGCGGGCCATACGGCTGGGCGTTACATCCTCGGCGAGCATCGAGTTCGATACATCGACCACCAGGACTATCTCCCTACCCGTACTCTCTACGGAGCGCAGCTTCGAGCCCGTCTGTGGGCGTGCGAGGGCGAGGGCGAGGAAGCCTACGGCGAGGCTCAGGAGCGAAATCTTGATCCAGCCACGATGGGGTGCATAGTCCGTCATCAGCGTGCGTAGCGTCGCCTCGTTACCGAAGCGGCGGAGCTTACGGCGGGCATAGAGCCTCAGCAGGCCATAGGCTACGGGTAGCAGCACCACGGCGCTTAGAAGCCATAGCCACGCAGGCGATGCGAAGGTAAATATGTTTGTCTCAAGCATATCTTCTAACTTTGTAATTTGTTCTATGGCAAGCGGTTAAGCACCACGCGTGCCACTATAAACTCTGCTGCAAGGAGCAGTGCGGCAAGCAGGAGCCAGCCCCCGAAAAACTCCTCGTACGAGGTGTAATTCGTCACCTGCACCTCGCTCTTCTCCATCTGGTTAATCTGCTCGTATATGGCCCTGAGAGCCTCGTTGTCGTTGGCACGGAAGTAGCGTCCCGAGGTTGTTGTGGCGATGTTGCGGAGCAGCTCCTCGTCAATCTCCACATCGGCCATAACATAGGTCATATTGCCGAACATATCGCGTGCTGGCATCGGCGCCTTGTCCCTGCTACCCACGCCAATGGTGTAGACCTTGATGCCCATATCGCGCGCAATTTCTGCCGCCATAATTGGTGAAATCTGACCCCTGTTGTTCACGCCGTCGGTGAGTAATACCACCACTTTCGACTTGGCGCCACTCTCCCTTAAGCGATTAATCGCCGTGGCAAGACCGTTACCTATCGCCGTGCCGTCATCTACCACGCCACTGCGTAGTCGTGCGAGCATCGTGGCAATAGATGCCTGGTCCGAGGTCAGGGGGCACTGCGTGAAGGCCTCGCCGGCAAATGCCACCACCGATATGCGGTCGCCCGTACGCTCTGCTACGAACTCCGTCGCCAGCTGCTTTGCCGCCGTAAGACGGTCGGGCGTGAAGTCGCGCGCCAGCATCGAACCCGATATATCCATCGCCAACACGATGTCAATACCCTCCGTCGTGCTCT
This sequence comes from Alistipes sp., assembly GCA_017631255.1. Lineage (GTDB taxonomy): Bacteria > Bacteroidota > Bacteroidia > Bacteroidales > Rikenellaceae > Alistipes. The sequence goes on along the minus strand of JAGBTP010000008.1, from coordinate 23,630 downwards.
CGCTCTCGTGATGCACCGCCACAGGTCGTGCCAGCGCCACGATTATTGCCGCCACTGCCGCCAGACGCAACACGATAGGCATATGCCTAAGCCAATATCTAAGTGTACGGGGAGGCCTCGCCGCCGCACGCGACACGGTCAGCGTTGCACGCCTGCGACCGGCCAAGATGTAGTGGAGGGCCAGCAGCGGTATCACCACCGCCACGATAAGTATGTATGGGTTCAAAAACTGCATTATAGGCTAATTATTAGCATTTTACTTAGCATTTACCAATTCTTCTTGCCGGGGATGAGGATGCCCTTCTTCTTCTCCTTGAGCTTATCCTGAGTCTTGTCCTCCTCGGCTTGGATGGCGTCGAGCATACGCTCCTGATCACGACTTAGCTCACGAGGCTTGCCCTCACCGTCACGCTCACCGTCACGCTCATCCTCGCCATTGTTATCTCTCTCATCTTTGCCCTGCTTATCCTCATTCTGCTGGTCGTTAGGGTTCTGCTGGTCGTTCTGGTTCTGCTGGTCGTTCTGGTTATCCTCGTTCTGCTGCTGATTGTTGTCCTGCTGATTTTGGTTATTCTGCTGGTCGTTCTGGTTCTGCTGGTCGTTTTGGTTGTTGTCCTGCTGCTGGTTGTTATCCTGCTGCTGATTGTTGTTGTCGTTTTGGTTGTTGTCCTGCTGCTGCTGATTCTGCTGCTGCTGGCGCTTCTGGTCGACGATGCGCTTGGTGAGGACATAGTCATACTTGGTCTCACGGTCGTCGGGGTTGAGTCTGAGCGACTCGCGGAAGGCGTTGAGCGCAGCCTCGTACTTCTCGTCGGCAAAGAGGCTCTCACCAAGGTTACGCAACACCTCGGCACGCTGCTCGGTGCTCAGTAGCTCGTCCGAGGCTATCTGCTCGTAGTAGCTGTATGTGGTCTCGGCTTGCAGCGTCGAGTCCTGAGGCGTTGAGCGGCGCAGCTGGTGGTGGGCATTGGCACGGTTGTATAGCGCCTCGTAGCTTGTCGAGTCGTGCTCGAGGGCCTGGTTGTAGCGGTTGAGGCTGGTGCGGTAGTTACGCTTCTCGAAGCTGCTATTGCCCTGACGCACAAGGCCTCGCTCCTTGAGATACTGCGCCTTGGCCTCTACTGTGCCGGCAAGGGTGCCTGCGATGATGAGCAGCGCTATGGCGAATATTTTATATGTCAAGTCTCGCATCATTATTCGTTAATCTTGGTCTCGATGGTTATGTCGCGCTTGTCGTCGTTGTGCTCGTGCGGCGGCTTGGTGTTCTCGACGAAGTAGTATGCACGCGTGTAGTTGGCCTCGTTCTCCTCGGCCTCGGGCATCGCCTTAGCGAACTTGACGAGGTCGGCCATCTGGAGTATCACGATGAGGTCGCTACGGCTCTCGCGTGGCATATCCACATCCCTGAGTGCGGCGATAACCTCACCCGTAGTCTTGTCGAGGGCGCCTATGCCCCAGCGGTCGTCGATGTAGACCTTGAGTATCGAGGCGAGGGCGGTGTAGTAGTGCTTGTGCTTGCCGTTCTGCCATAGCTTGCGGTGGCTGAGCTCCTCGAGTGCCTTGATGGCGATGATGTGTGGCGGGAGCTTAGGTTCGGGCTTGACGATGGTGCGGCGCTGGGCAAGGTATGCAACCAGGTAGCGCGCCACAAGCCACGCAACGAGGGCTATGATTATCAGCGCAATAGCGCCATAGATGGCGTAGTCGCGAATCTCGGCAAAGAGGAACTTGAGGTGCTTCTGCGTGTGCACACCCTCCTCCTTGAGCATCTCCATAGCGCGCTCAGTGTCGACGCCAAAGCCCTGCTGCGAGGTGGGGTCGGCCTTGAGGAAAAGGGTGGTGTCGAGTTCCAAGTAGCTTGCCACCGTTAGGCGCAGCGTGTCGTCGCTGTATAGGGTGTCGGCCTCCTCACGATTCTTCTCGAAGTAGAGTATCGCTGGGCGCATAGGTATCACGCCCGTCTCCATCGCCGCCAGCAGGTAGCGCTTCCTCAGGTGGAGACGACGACCATCCTCTGCCACGGTGTCAATGGGGTAGTCCTTGATTAGGTCGAAGAGAGACTCGTTGTAGGCCTCATTCTTCGACATTGCTTGTTTCGACTCCTTGCCCTCGGTGCGGTCACTAAAGTCGGGGATGCCGATATTTGTGGCTCTATCGAGCTCTATGTCAATGATATACTCCACACGGTCACCCACCTCGATGCTATCCCTCGAGAAGCGGGCACGCACCGTGGGCTGCTCCGCCGCCGCCTCGATAACGGGGGCAAGGGCGAGGATGAGCAGCAGCGTGCGTCGTATGGCACTAAGGTGCTTCATCGTTTCTTAAACATCTTTAATAGTTCCACAACATAGTCCTCGTCCGTTGCTACGGCGGCGCTGTCCACGCGGTTCTGGCTCAGCAGGGCGTTGATGCGCGCCTCACGACTGTCGTAGTCGCTGCGCCAAAAGTCCCTCACGCGACGCGACGATGTGTCGAGCCACGCGCGCTCACCCGTTTCGGCATCCTCGACCTCGACGATACCCACATCGGGCAGCTCTCTGTCGCGCTTGTCGTAGACCTTGATGGCCATAATGTCGTGCTTGGCCGAGGCAATCTTGAGTGCATCCTCCATCTTCGGGATGTCGCCCTCGCTGTTGACCATATCTGAGAGCAGGAACGATGTGGTGCGCTTCTTATTCACGCCCACAAGGTAGCGCAGCGCCTCCGAAATGTTGGTGCTGTGGCCCGTAGGCTGGAAGCTAACCAGCTCGCGTATGATCATCAGGATATGGCTACGACCCTTCTTCGGCGGTATGAACTTCTCCACGCGGTCCGAGAAGAGTATGCAGCCCACCTTGTCGTTGTTGGTGGCAGCCGAAAAGGCAAGTGTTGCCGCTATCTCGGTTATGAGGTTCTTCTTCGTGAGCTCCACCGAGCCAAACATACGCGATGGCGAGACATCCACAAGGAGCATCATCGTCAACTCGCGCTCCTCCTCGTAGACCTTGATATGTGTGCGGTCGGCACGCGCCGTAACATTCCAGTCGATGTCGCGCACATCGTCGCCAGGGCGGTACTCCCTCACCTCGGCGAACGACATACCACGACCACGAAAGGCCGTGTGGTACTTGCCGGCGAATATCTCGCTCGACAGGCCACGCGTCTTAATCTCGATGCGGCGCACGCGTTTGAGTATGTCCTCGTCGCTGTAATGCATTATGGTACAATAACATTATTCAAAATGTCGGTGATAATCTGCTCGGTGGTGATGTTTTCGGCCTCGGCCTCGTATGTTAGGCCAATGCGGTGGCGCAACACATCGTGACACACGGCACGCACATCCTCCGGTATGACATAACCACGACGCTGTATGAAGGCGTAGGTGCGGGCAGCCTTGGCCAAGGCGATGCTGGCACGAGGCGAGCCGCCATAGGCGATCAGTGGCTGCAAGTTCTGCAAGTGGTACTCCGCAGGCTCACGCGTAGCGAAGATGATGTCGATGATGTAACGCTCAATCTTCTCGTCCATATAGACCTTATTTACCACCTCGCGCGCACGCAAGATATCCTCTGGCGAGATCACCTTCTCGACCTTAGGCATACCCTCGCCGGCAAGGTTCATACGAATGATGTCGAGCTCCTCGGCGCGCTTAGGGTACGAGATCTTGGCCTTGAGCATAAAACGGTCGACCTGCGCCTCGGGGAGTGGGTAGGTACCCTCCTGCTCGAGTGGGTTCTGCGTTGCAAGCACAAGGAATGGCTTTGGCAGCGGGTAGGTGTTGTCGCCGATTGTCACCTGCTTCTCCTGCATCGCCTCGAGGAGTGCCGACTGCACCTTTGCTGGTGAGCGGTTAATCTCGTCGGCGAGGACGAAGTTGGCGAAGATAGGGCCCTGCTTTACGCTGAACTCCTCGTTTCGCTGCGAGTAGATGAGCGTACCGATAAGGTCGGCAGGCAGAAGGTCGGGCGTAAACTGTATGCGGGCAAACTTGGCATCTATGGCCTTTGCGAGGGTGGTGATAGCCAGTGTCTTAGCCAATCCTGGCACACCCTCGAGGAGGATATGACCATCGGAAAGCAGACCGATAAGGAGCGTGTCGACGAGGTGCTGCTGACCTACAATGACGCGCGATATCTCCTTGCGCAGAGTGTCGACAAATACCGACTCCTCCTGAATGTGAGCGTTTAGCTCTTTGATGTTAACTACTTCGTTCATCGTATTTTGTGTGTTATTTGCTTCTTCCTTATGTGCTAACGCAACACGGCACCGCTTATTGCTGCGCCGCTAAATTTTTGGGGTTCGGACCGTTGGGTTCGGGCGCGTTGTGTCCGGACCGTTGGGTTTGGGCGCGTTGTGTCCGGACCGTTGGGTTTGGGCGCGTTGTGTTCGGGCCGTTGGTGGCGTTGAGGCACTACTTCCTATTGTGGCGTTGTATCTCTGCCATTGGGGCGTTGTATCTCTGCCATTGGGGCGCAACGCAAAGTTACGAAATTTATTTCAACGCATCAATACCCTCGTCGTGGTATATGCGTATGCCCTGCATCGGCTGAGGGAGGTCTATCGTCATCGTACCATTGGACATCGCTGCACGCGTTGCGAGTGCCTGCCTCTCACCTTGCTCGAGGCTCTTGCCCGTAATGTGGGCTATGGCCGCTGCGAGGCCTATGTCGTGCTGAGCATCGCCCCACGCTGCGCGAGGTAGCGGGTAGATGTCGTCCTTGACGCCTATGGCGTTGCTCGCCTTGAGGTTGATGTCGGCCTCGATGCCGTCGCCCCACGCCCCGAAATCCTTGGCGTTGAAGCACATAAAGGTTACGGGGGCGTACTCCAAGTAGGTGCTACCCACCTTGGCACGCGTAACATCCATACCGCAATTCTTGCCCTGCGTCGTCGAGCCTATGAGCGTGACGGGGATGTCCAGGCCACGCAGACCCATAATCACCAGCTCCGATGCCGAGGCGGTGTAGTTCGAGCCTATCACCGTGAGACGCTTGAGGTTGAGTGCCGTGCCCGTACCCTCGAGTGCGAAGGTCTCCACTATCTCGTATCGCTCGTTCTTGGGGTTGCGCTTGGCGGTGCAGAGGGTCTTGCCCTCGTACTCGGCAGATAGCATCGCCGAACAGAGCTGTATGGCCGATGTAACCGAGCCGCCACTATTGCACCTGAGGTCGAGCACCAGCTCCTCCACGCCCTCGGCAGCAAAGGTGCTAAGTGCCTCAAGCATAGCCTCGTTGTACTCGCTCTCGAAGCCCGTATATACGAGGTAGCCTATCTTCAGTCCCTCGACCTCGTGTATGCTGCTGTGCACCACCACGGTGGCATCGTAGGCACCCTTGTCGAGCGAGGCGGTGAGGCTCTCGCCCGTGGTCTGGCGCTTAAGTTCGAGGCGCAGTGCCGAGGCGGTGTTGTCCTGTATGGCGGTGAATAGCGAGGCGTAGTTCGAGCTTGTTATGGCCTTGCCGTCTATCGAGATGATGATGTCGCCACGCTCTATGCCCGCCGCCCTGGCGGGTGAGCCCTCGAAGATGCTCTCCACTACGAAGCCGTAGTGACCCTTGGCGCTGTCGATGACGACGATGGTGTAGTGTAGCTCGATGCCGAAGCCGAGTGTCGTGGCGCGCGTGCCCTCCTTAATCTCGTCGATGTAGGAGTAGAGGATGCGCTGACCACGGCTGTTGAGGTAGCCGTCGTCGGCGTTGGTCTCGAGCCTCAGGAGCGACTCGCTGAGGTAGTTCTCCCAGGGCCTGTTGCGGTTGAACGAGGCGCTCTTCTGGACCACCTCGTCGAGCCAATAGTACTCGCCCAGGAGACGCTGGTCGATGTAATCTATGATCGTGCGGTTGGTCTGACTGTTCCAGGTTGGGGGCTGGTCGATGCCCACATATGTGGTGTTGGTGCAGGCGAGTAGTATCACTGCTGCGACATATGCTAATCTTCTCATAGTATGAAGTTTACTCAGTTTCATCTGCGCTTTTCATAGGCTTTCGTTTAGGCTTTGTAGCCCCGCCGGTGGCACTATGTACCCCTCCCTCGGTCACGCGTTTAGATGCCTCCTTTGCCTCGTCGGCGTAGTGCTTGCACGCTGCGGTGATGCCACAGCTCTCGCACTTGGGTTTGCGGGCGATGCAGACATAGCGACCGTGCAGGATAAGCCAGTGGTGGGCGATAGGCAGCAGCTCGCTCGGAAAGCCCTTCTCGAGTTGCTTCTCGGTGGCGAGGGGTGTCTTGGCGTTGCGCGTGAGGCCTATGCGTGCCGCCACGCGGAAGACGTGGGTGTCGACGGGCATCACCTCCCTGTTCCACAGCACCGCACCCACAACATTTGCCGTCTTGCGTCCCACGCCCTGCAACGACTCGAGGTCCTTGGGGTCGTAGGGCACCTCGCCGTCGAAGCGCTCGACAATCTGGCGTGCGAGGGTGGCAAGATGCTTGGCTTTGTTGTTGGGGTAGGAGATGCTCTTTATGTAGTCGAATATCTCATCGGCCGAGGCCTTTGCCATCGCCGTCGCATCGGGGTAGGCGGCAAAGAGCGCCGGCGTGGTCATATTGACACGCTTGTCGGTGCACTGTGCCGATAGCACCACCGCCACAAGGAGCTCGAACGGCGTCGTGTAGTTGAGCTCGCTCTCAGCCGTAGGCATAGCCTTGGAGAAGTAGTCGATAATGTAGTCGTATCGCTGCTTTAGTGTCATTGCTTTGTCGGTTTATCGGTTTTTGCGCCACATACGCCAGCACACCTTCTTGAGGAGGAGGCCGTAGGCAGCCTTGTTACGAATGAGGGCTCTGTCGGTGCGTATGTCGCTCATCCAGCGCGAGATATACTCGCCTATCGAGCCGTTGTAGGATAGCACCCACATCGCCGTGTTGTGCTTCTTGAGGTTGAGTTCGGCACGCAGGCGTGAGTCGTTGTAGCGCTGGTCGTACCACATTGCGATGTCGGCGAGCGAGTCCACGAAGGCTATCTTCTTGCGGTAGTCGGGGCTGTGGCTCACGCTGTATGTCAGCACGCGATGCACCGCCATAGGGCAGTCGATGCCCACATACTTGCTGCGCGCAGCAAACCATAGCCACATTGGCAGGTCGTCCGTCAGCCACTCGGGATGCTCCTCAGGGCGCACCTCGGCATAGTACTGCTCGACAAGGTTGCGTCGTGCCACGGTGGTAGAGTTTTCGGCAGGGTTACGCCTCAGCATCGCCTCGAACGATGTGGCGCACTCGCCCTCGGGGTAGAGGGTGGCGTTGCCGCTCTCGTCGATACGCTCGGAGCGCGTGTAGCACATTCCCACCTCGGGTTGTGCCTCGAGGATGTCGACCTGCATCTGCAACTTCTTGCGGTGCGTGAAGTAGTCGTCGCCATCGAGGAGGGCTATGTACCTGCCGCGTGCTGCCGCAATGGTGCGGCGATAGTTCTTGCGCCAGCCCACATTCTCTGCCGACGATATGATGCGTATCGCCTCAGGGTACTGCCTCTGGTAGTCCTCGGCAATGGCACGCGTGCGGTCGGTGCTGCAATCCTCGCCGATGACAATCTCGATGCGGAACGAGGTCTGCTGCCTGAGCACACTTTCGATGGCCTGGGCGATGTATCGCTCGTGGTTATAGGTGGTCATTACGACCGAAAGAACTACCTCCTCCATCGCTTTGGTGTTATATCTTGGTTAGTTTAGCGTAGTTTGCCAGCAGTGTTTTCGAGCCGTAGCGGTCGAACGCCACCACCACCTTATGGTCGGTTGCGAGGGGCTCGATGCGCTCTATGGTGCCGTTGCCGAACTTGGGATGCGCCACACGGTCACCCACGCTGTATGCGCAGTTTGTCATCGTCGGCGCCTCGCTCACCGTTGGACTGCTCTGGCCTACGCGACGCATACCAGCACGCTGAGGGTCTACGGGCGAGCCAATAATATCGGCACGCGGAGCACCGCCATTACCACTACTTGCGCCATAGCCACCACTGTTCGCGCCACGACCGCCATTGCCGCCATAGCCACCACGCGTAGCTGCGGGGCGACCCTCGTTACCTGTGCCGTAGCGGCTCTTGAGCGACTCGAAGCGTGGGCGCGCACCCGAACCGGCACCCGAACCGGCACCCGCATCATCATCATCGTCGCCACTCCATATCGCACGACGGCGAGTGAGCTCGTCGAGGTTGAAGTTAGCCTCGAGGTACTCGGCATCTATCTCCCTGAGGAAACGGCTGGGCGAGGTGTTCTCGGTCTTGCCCCACACGCGGCGCATCTCCGAGTAGGAGAGCATCGCCGCCTTCTTGGCACGCGTTATGGCCACATACATAAGCCTTCGCTCCTCCTCGAGGTCGGCGAGCGACTCTGCCGAACGCGACGAGGGGAAGAGACCCTCCTCCATACCTACTATATATACATAGTCGTACTCCAAGCCCTTGGCTGAGTGTACGGTCATAAGCGTAACCTTGTTGCCATCGTCCTCATTGTCCTGGTCCGTCTGGAGCATTATGTTCTGCATCCACTCGTCGACCGTAGGCGTATGGTTCACATCCCTGAGGCCCTCGTCCATCTCGCGTGCGCACTCATCCTCGTAGGAGCTCATCATCGCCAGCAGCTGGTCGAGGTAGTCCTTGGCGGTGTCGTTCTCGGGCTTTTTTTCCTTCTCCAATTCGTGGAGTATGCCTGAGCGAATCATTACCTCCTTGGCAAAGTCGCATACGCCCATCTCCACACGCATCGCCGCCAGCTCGCCAATCATCTTCACAAAGTCGGCAACCTTACGCACGACTTGCTTCTCGACCTGCCCGAGGGCTTGGCTTTCGGTTACGAGCTTGTGTATGGCGTGCCACATCGAGGTGTTCATCGCCTCGGCTATCTCGCCGATGCGGGCAATGGTGGTGTCGCCGATGCCGCGTGCGGGGTAGTTGATGATGCGCTTGAAGGACTCGTCGTCGTTGGGGTTGAGGATGACTGAGAGGTAGGCAATCATATTGCGCACATCCTTATGGTCGAGCAGCGACATACCCTTGTAGACGCGATAGGGTATGCCCCTACGCGACAGTGCCGCCTCGAAGAGACCGTGCTGCTTGTTGGTGCGGTAGAGGATGGCAAAGTCCTTCCACTGGGCACCCTCACGCGCCCTGTCCTTGATGTCCATCGCCACCTCCACAGGCTCGTAGCTATCCTCCAATACCCTCACAAGGCGTATCTTCTCGCCCATCTCCGCGGCCGAAAAGCATCGTTTCTCCAGTCGGCGTGAGTTGTGGGCTATGAGTGAGTTTGCCGCCTCGACGATTGTCTGCGTCGAGCGGTAGTTCTGCTCAAGTTTGTAGACCTTGGTTGTGGGGTAGTCCCTTTGGAAGGAGAGGATGTTCTCAATCTTGGCACCACGGAAGGCGTAGATACTCTGCGCATCGTCACCCACGACGCACACATTCGAGTGCTTGAACGCCAGGCGGCGCACGATGATGTACTGCGCCATATTGGTATCCTGATACTCATCCACCAGCACATATTTGTACCTATCCTGATACTGCTCCAGCACCTCGGGACAGTCCCTGAGCAGGATGTTGGTCTGCAAGAGTAGGTCGTCGAAGTCCATCGCGCCGTTACGCTTGCAGCGCGCGCAGTATTCGTCGTATATGTCGACAATTTCGGGCATCTTGGCTTCTCGGTCCTCGCCCACGATTACGGCGTTGGCGCGGTAGGCGCTGGGCGTGATGAGGCAGTTCTTGGCCATCGAGATGCGTGCTGCCACGGCTTGCGGTTTGTACTTCTCGTCCGATAGGTTCTTCTCCTTGATGATGGTCTTGATAAGGTTCTTGACATCGTTGGGCTCGTATATCGTGAAGCTTTCGGGGTAGCCAAGGCGTGTGGCGTTCTCCCTCAGTAGGCGTGCAAATACCGAGTGGAAGGTACCCATACGGATATACCTCGCCTCGGCACCCACAATCTTCTCGATACGCTCACGCATCTCGCGTGCCGCCTTGTTGGTAAAGGTCAGGGCCAGGATGCTATGTGGGCTCACGCCCTGAGCGAGCATATAGGCTATGCGCGTTGTCAGCACGCGCGTCTTACCCGAACCCGCACCAGCGATGATAAGCGAGGGGCCGTCGTAGTTGACCACCGCCTCGCGCTGTGCTGCGTTGAGGCCCTCGAGTATAGCTATGTTATCTTGACTCATATAATTAGCGTTTTTACAATCCATAAATCACCACACCCGCCACCGCCGCACCGACGATGATGAGTATCGGGTTAACTTTGCGTGCCGATAGCAGCACCGCCACGCCAAATATCGCCCAGCTCCAGAGGTCTATAAAACTCGCCCCCTCCTCCTCTGCTGGGAAGATAAGTAGCAGCGCCGCCGAGGCGATCATTCCCACCACCACAGGGCGCATACCTCCCACCACGCCCTGGATGTAGCGGTTGCCGCTCAGGCGCAGGAAGAAGTGCGTGATGAGCATCATCAGCGTGAGGGCGGGCAGACATACCGCCACCGTCGCCACCACCGAGCCGAGGATGCCCGCCACCTCGTAGCCTATGTATGTCGCCGAGTTGATGGCGATAGGGCCGGGTGTCATCTGCGAGATGGCCACGATATCGGTAAACTCGCTGCTCGTAAGCCAGCCGTTGTGTACCACCACCTCGCTATGTATCAGCGAGAGCATAGCGTAGCCGCCACCAAAGCCGAAGAAGCCGATTTTGAGGTAGCTGACCAGGAGCTGTACAAGGGTGGCAATCATCGCTCCACCTCCTCTCCTCTGCGTGCCGCCCACACGAGGCCGCACGCCGCACCGCCGATGAGAAACCATACGGGCGATAGTCCGAAGTACCACACTGTGAGTGCCGTTGCTGCCGCTACGCCTATGAGTGCCCAGTGCATACCCTTGGCAAGGCCGACGATGGGCGCCACGATGAGTGCCACCACGGCGGGGCGCATACCCCGAAAGGCGGCATCTACCCAGTGGTTATGGCGCATCTGGTCGAAGAATATCGCCACCACGAGGATGATGAAGAACGAGGGTAGCACCGTGCCGAGTACGGCTGCCAGCGCACCGCCATAGCTACGCCTCTTGTACCCGACGAATACGGCGGTGTTGAGCGATATAGGCCCTGGTGCCGCCTGCGCTATGGTTAGCAGGTCGCAAAACTCGCGTTCGGTGAGCCAGCGGCGGCGTGCTACGACCTCATACTCGATGAGCGGTATCATCGCATACCCACCCCCGAAGGTAAAGGCCCCAATCTTCAGGAACGACCACAATATCGTAAATAGCTCACGCATCACTTATTTCGTCTCGTCGTTTGTTCGTCTCGTCGCTGCTAAGTATCTCAGTATGTGCTATCTTCTAAAGCGGTAATATGTACCGAAAGGTATCTGTTTGTGGCTTCTATCCTCGAAGTATAGCTCGCCCATCTGCTCCTCCTTGGGCGTGCCGAAGGCCTGATGCACGGCAGTGCGTGCCAGCATCGACGAGAGACCCATCGAGTAGAGGTTGAAGACCAGAAAGGCATCGCTCGCCTCGAGGAGCTTGCCGCAGCACTCGAGCATATTGCAGATGTCGTCCTCGAGCACCCACTTCTCGCCATTGGCACCACGACCATAGGCGGGCGGGTCGAGGATGATGCCGTGGTACTTGTTGCCACGACGCACCTCACGCTCCACGAATTTCGTGGCATCCTCCACAATCCAGCGTATGCCCTCAAGGTCGGACTGCTCCATATTCTCGCGTGACCAGGTTACCACCTGCTTTACCGAGTCGATATGTGTCACATCGGCCCCCGCAGCGCGTGCCGCCAGCGACGCACCACCCGTGTAGGCGAAGAGGTTGAGCACCCTGGGGCGCTCGATGCCCTTTGCGCGCAGCGCCTCGATGCTGTCGTATATGAACTGCCAATTTGCGGCCTGCTCAGGGAAGATGCCCACGTGCTTGAACGAGGTGAGTGCCAAGCGCATACGCAGGTGCATAGCCTTGTAGTCGAAGCCCACGCTCCAGCGCGATGGCATCTGTGGCTTTAGGCGCCACTCGCCCCTCTCCTCGGACTTGCTATCGCGCAGGAACGAGGCGTCGGCAGCGAGCCACTCTCTCTCGCTGAGGCTCTTACGCCATATAGCCTGAGGCTCAGGACGGCGCACTACATATCGGCCGAAGCGCTCGAGCTTCTCGCCCTCACCGCTGTCGATGAGTTCGTAGTCGGGGATGTTGGGTGTTAGTTGCTTTATCATCTCTTAACTCTATTTTCTGGTTCTGAACAATCTATGAGCGACATACGGCACTGCGCGCAGTCGAAGTCGAGGAGGTAGCGGTGGCGTCCGTGCTCGAGGTAGAGCTTATCGCGCAGCGTGCTACCTCTCTTGAGGCACTGGCCTATCTCGCGTCGTATGCAGTAGCTCGACTCCATAACCCTCTCGCCATATGTCGACGACCAGCTATCGAGGCCCTCGACAATATGCTCCACGCCGTGACGCTGGTAGAAGCGTCGTGCCAGCGAGTTGACCACATTATAGTGCTGTGAAAGTCGTTTGAGGGGGTGCTGTGCCGTACCACTATCGAGGCGTATGTCGTGCGCAATATGCTGCATCACGCGCTTCGACGCAAGGGTCGATATCGCCGTACGACGCATCTCCGCCAGGGTCTTGGCTGGCACGAACCACTCGGCGCCCTTGATGGTGATGTCGCTAAGGTGGAAGATGCTGTCGCCGCACTTTGCCATCTGCTCCTTGATCGTCGAGGCCATCTGCTCGGAATTCTTTGCCGCCTCGAGCTCCACGCTGCGCACAGCGGTAGCTTCGTTGCCCTCGTCATCGGTGTATGTGGCGCGTATCTCATTTTGCGACACCTCGACCACGCAGCTTACGGCTATGGTGCGGCGTGTGCGGCTGCGCTCGATGCTCTGCGTGAAGCTGTGGTCGTGGTTGCGATATATCTCCATTCCCGCCTTTATGCCCTCGATGCGGTTAGGCTCTATGGTGCTGCCCTCCACGCGGTTGATGTTGGTGCCAATGACGCTGTCGCCAGCGATGAAGCAGAGGCCGTCGCCCGCACTCAGCTTTAGGCGGCTCACCACCTTGATATCACGACGCCCCACAACGGCCACCGTACCAACATACTCGCCCAAGGCCTTGGGGGTGTCGAACGATGCCACGCCCGCGCGCTTACCCGAGTACATATACTCGCCACCGCTACGCGAAAATGTCTTCTTGGGGTCGGGCACAAACTCCACCTTCGACACGCCCGACGAGAGGCGCTCACAGTCGGGACGCGAGGCAAGCGCTGCGTCAATCTTCTGACGGTAGTAGCTCACCACATTTTTGATGTAGTTGTCGTCCTTGAGTCGGCCCTCAATCTTGAACGACATCACGCCCGCGTCGATGAGCTCGCCGATGCGCTCCGATAGGTCGAAATCCTTGACCGAGAGCAGGTGCTTACCCTTGATTAGGGTCTCGCCCTTGCCCGTCACGAGGTCGTATGTCAGGCGACAGGGCTGCGAGCACTCACCACGATTACCCGAGCGGTGCGACTGCGAGCGCGAGAGGTAACACCTACCGCTATGTCCCACGCAGATGGCGCCGTGCACGAAGCACTCAAGGTCTACGGTCGTAGCGCGTCGTATGGCCTTAATCTCCTCGAGCGACAGTGCGCGCTCCAAGATCACACGACTAAAGCCACACTCCTCCAGGAACTTGGCGCCCTCGGGGGTCATATTACACATCTGCGTCGACGAGTGCAGCTCCACGGGCAGTCCCATCTCACGATATGCCATATCCTGCACGATGAGGGCATCGACGCCTATGTCGATGAGCCTGCGTGCGAGTCTTTCGGCCTCACCGAGCTCGCTCTCATAGAGGATGGTGTTGAGCGTCACATATACCCTCACGCCGAAGAGGTGGGCGTAGTCGACCACGCGAGCGATATCGTCGGTGGTATTTGTTGCCGAACGGCGTGCACCGAAGCTCTCCGCACCGATATATAGGGCATCGGCACCGCAGTCCACGGCGGCGATGGCTCCGTTGTAGTCGCGTGCGGGGCATAGTAGCTCGATCTTGCGCTTGGTGGTACTCATAGTCGTAGGTTTTACTGTGTAAAAAACTATACTCTTAAGAGTACAAAGATACACACTTTTTGCGAATGATTTTTCACCTTGCCGCCTAATTTTTGTGTGCGACGAAAAAAGTTGTGCAATTATCGCCTCGGCGTGCCATAAATGCGAAAAAAATTGAGCCCTCGCGGAACAATGTTATTAATAATGTTGTATCTTTGTCATTTGAAACGATAAAATGTAAACCTATGCTTACACTAAAGCAACTACGCGATAATAAGGCGGAGGCTATCTGCCGCCTACAAAAGAAGGGTGTCGATGCAGCACCTATCATCGCTCGCATCGAGGAGCTCGACGACAAACGCAAGGCACTACAAAACGAACTCGACGGCTGCCTCGCACAGCAGAACCAGGCCGCTAAGCAGATTGGCGCCCTGATGGGTAAGGGTCTCAAGGATGAGGCCGAGGCTAAGAAGCAGGAGGTGGCGGCACTCAAGCTCCGCTCGAACGAACTCAAGGAGGAGTCGGAGCGCGTGGCTGAGGAGTTGCAGTCCGAGATCGTCAAGCTGCCAAATATGCCTGCCGACATCGTTCCTGAGGGTCGCACCGCAGAGGATAATGTGGTGGTTAAGCTTGTCGACGACGGCGTTGCTCTCGAGGGCGAGGTGTTGCCTCATTGGGAGTTGGCCAAGAAGTACGACATCATCGACTTCGACCTCGGCGTTAAGCTCACCGGCGCTGGCTTCCCTGTCTATAAGGGTCAGGGTGCACGCCTTCAGCGCGCCCTTATCAACTACTTCCTCGACTGCAACACACGCGCTGGCTATCAGGAGGTTGAGCCTCCAATTATGGTCAACGAGGCTTCGGGCTTCGGCACCGGCCAGCTACCCGATAAGGAGGGTCAGATGTACCACGCTACGGCCGACGGCTACTACCTCGTGCCTACTGCCGAGGTGCCCGTTACCAATATCTTCCGCGATGTCATCCTCGAGCAGAACGAACTCCCCGTGAAGATGACGGCCTACACCCCTTGCTTCCGTCGTGAGGCAGGTTCCTATGGTAAGGATGTGCGTGGCCTCAACCGTCTCCACCAGTTCGACAAGGTAGAGATCGTGCAGGTGTCGCGCCCCGATAAGTCGTACGAGGCTCTCGACGCTATGGTTGCCCATGTTGAGTCTATCGTCGCTTCTCTCGGTCTGCCATATCGTATCTTGCGCCTCTGCGGTGGCGATATGTCGTTCACCTCAGCCCTCACCTACGACTTCGAGGTCTACTCTAAGGCCCAGCAGCGCTGGCTCGAGGTGTCGTCAGTATCCAACTTCGAGTCGTTCCAGGCCAACCGCCTCAAGCTCCGCTATCGTGACGAAAATCGCAAGACACAGCTCGCCCATACACTCAATGGCTCGTCTCTTGCATTGCCACGAATCGTAGCGGCACTGCTCGAAAACAACCAAACACCCGAAGGAATTTCGATACCAGAGGCGTTAATTCCTTATACAGGTTTTGATTTTATAAAATAATTCGTATATTTGCATTGCGAAACAACACTCATTAAAAAATAAAAAGTAATATGGCTTACAAAATTTCAGATTCTTGCGTTGCATGTGGTACATGTATCGCTGAGTGCCCAGTAGAGGCTATTTCTGCAGGTGATATCTATGTAATCGACGCTGATAAGTGCATCGACTGCGGTACTTGCGCAGGCGTATGTCCTTCTGAGGCTATTGCACCAGAGGCTTAATTTGTAGAGATAAGGCAGCATCTGCGGCCTTTTAATCATTGGGTTGAATGGAATGTACATCAAGTACTATCCATCCAACCCAATTTCTTTAGCAAGGCCACATCTGCAACCTTCTATCTACAAATCGCGCGTCTTTTCTGTGATAGCGGCGCTACTTCGTCACCTCAATCCAAAGTGCGAATGGGAAATACGCACGGTATGTCCCATCCGCACTTTCTCTTTATCGGCGCCAAATTAGCACCACTCTGACAGAAAAGCCCCCCTCACATCACGCCATCCCCCCCCCTCACATCACGCCATCCTCTCTCACATCACGCCCCCTCGCACCCACACCCACACATTCGCGGGTTGCTGTTGTTTTTGCTTGCTATATTGTTAATAGTTAGCTGTTTACCCCTCTATGTTGCGCCACATCTACTCCATTGCCGCCGCCTCTCACCCCCGCATACAAAAAAATCAGGCCATCCGATTGGATGGCCTGACCTTTATCTACCGACTCTTTAATAGGGCTACTTGCCGTTGTAGGAGTTCATCGTGCGGTCGGCGCCGATAGAGACGAACGACAGCACCGCATCGCCAAAGAGCTTCAGGCGCTCAGGCATAGCCTTGTTCTCCTCGTCCGAGAAGTCACCAAGAACATAGTCCACCTGGTGTCCGCGTGGAAAGTCGCCGCCCACGCCGAAGCGGATGCGGTTATACTGGTTGTCGCCCAGCATCTCGGTGATGTTTCTCAGGCCGTTGTGACCTCCCTCGCTACCATTCTTGCGCATACGGAATGTGCCAAACGGAAGGGCTATGTCGTCGGAGATGACGAGTAGGTTTTCGCGTGGTATGCGCTCCTGCTCGAGCCAATATCTGACGGCCTTACCCGAGAGGTTCATATATGTCGAGGGCTTGAGTAGCAACACAGTACGGCCTCGGTGCTTGAGCGTAGCCATAGCGCCGTAGCGTACCGTGGTAAAAGAGATATTGGATGCCTCGGCTAAGGCATCCAACACTCTGAATCCTATGTTGTGGCGGGTAGCGGCGTACTCAGCGCCGATGTTGCCCAGCCCGACAACAAGATATTTCATCTCAGATTCGGTTTAGCTACTACTTCGCTGCGCGTGAAGCACGAGTTACGCGAACGGCGCAAACAGCAGTAGTTGCTGGAGTAACGAATGTGAGGTTCTCCTGCTGGAGGTCGCCAACGAAGATTGTCTGACCAACCTGCAATGGAGTAACATCAACAACGATCTCATCTGGAATGTACTCTGCGAGAGCCTTAACAGTGAGCTTACGAGCTGAGAGCTGGAGCTTACCACCGATCTTAACACCCTCAGCGTTACCTGTGAGGCGAACTGGTACATTCACAGCTACTGGCTTACCCTCCTGAATGCGGTAGAAATCTACATGGAGAATCTGCTCACGAACTGGGTGGTACTGAACCTCGCGCATAACTGCCTTCTCGATCTTACCGTCGATGTTGAGCTCAACGATGTAAGAGTTAGGGGTGTAGATGAGCTGACCGAGCTCCTTAGCGTCGATAGTGAATGCGATCTCCTCGCCGCCACCGTAGATGATGCAAGGTACCTGACCCTCGCGACGCGCTGCCTTAGCGAACTTCTTACCGAAATCGTTACGAGCAGTACCGTTAATCTGAATTGACTTCATAAGTGTGTGATAATTAATAGTTTAACTTCGATGCCACTCAGGTGCACTCTTGTGTTGCACCCCCATAGACATCTGCTTTGGGCTGCAAAGATAGTAAAAAAAACTTATCTCGGTGATTTTCTGCATAAAAAATCGCAAAATTCTCTTTCGTTTGTCATAGTTGTACCCCTTTTCCTGCTCATTTTCGGTGAGCCGATTACGGCATTTTCCACCCTACCCAGCGAGGGGCGTGAGGGTAGGGGCGGCGGTTTGATGATGTGGGCTCCCGTGAGAGGGGGGGTGTAGGCGCGGATACCCGCGAGGTATGAGGGGCGGCGCTTTGTAGATGTGGGTACCCGTGATGCGGGAGGGAGCAGTATTGGTATGTGGGGCAACCCGTGATGTGGGAGGATGGATATTCGAGGGCTGAGCTACCCGTGATGTGGGAGGGGGTAGTATTGGTATGCGGGGCTACCCGTGAGAGGTGTGTGTGAGCGGGTCGTGCGGCTCACGCGTATATATAATAGGAAATGTGTGGCAGATGCCCCCCCAAAAAAAAGTCCCCCTAATCAAGAGGTGGTGGTGGATTGAGACATCTTACTACCGCAAGAGAGTAGGCGTGCCCCCCAAAAAAAGTCCCCCTTACCAAGAGGTGTGGTAGATTGAGACATCTTACTACCGCAAGAGAGTAGGTATGCCCCCCCAAAAAAAAGTCCCCCTTATCAAAGGGGGATTTAGGGGGATTGTAAATGTGAAGATCTCTCTCCGAGAGATTTAGGGGGATTGTAGATATGACAATCTCTCTTCGAGATCTTCGTCCTTCGAAGAAGGATTATGTATGTATCTCAGTATCTCACGCGTGTGAACGCGCATTTAACACGCAGCGGGGGCATCCGCTACACGATCTCGTTACGAGATGGCAAAGTCGCGCAGGGCGTCGTTGAGTGAGGTCTTCTTGTCGGTAGACTCCTTGCGGTGGCCGATGATGAGGGCGCACTGAACGCCGTACTCGCCAGCAGGGAAGCGCTTGGTGTAGGTGCCCGATACCACTACCGAGCGAGGTGGTACATAGCCCTTATACTCAACGGGTTCTGACCCCGTAACATCGATGATGTGTGTCGAGCCGGTAATTACGGTGTTGGAGCCAAGCACCGCCTCACGACATATATGCGCGCCCTCGACGACGATAGAGCGTGAGCCGATGAAGCAGTTGTCCTCGATGATTACGGGCGATGCCTGCACAGGCTCGAGGACGCCGCCGATGCCCACGCCGCCCGAAAGGTGTACATTCTTACCTATCTGTGCGCACGAGCCCACGGTAGCCCAGGTGTCGACCATCGTGCCGCTATCGACATAGGCGCCGATGTTGACATACGACGGCATCAGGATAGCGCCGGGGGCGATGTAGGCGCCGTAGCGGGCAATGGCGTGTGGCACAACCCTCACGCCGAGCTCCTCGTAGCCACGCTTGAGCTCCATCTTGTCGTACCACTCGAGCTCACCAGCGCGCATCGTGCGCATCGTCTGAATGGGGAAGTACATAATTATGGCCTTCTTAACCCACTCATTTACTTGCCATTTGCTATTCTCTAGGTCGAGGGGCTCGGCGCAGCGCACCACGCCCTTATCCACCGCCTCGATGACGCGACGAATAGCCTCTTTGATCTCATCCTTTTGTAGCATCGCGCGATCCTCCCACGCCTGCTCCACGATTATCTTCTCTGTTTCGAACATCTTATCTAATTTTAAGTCGTTTATATCCAGCTGTATGTGGCGCATCTTTGTATGTGGCGCATCTTTGTAGGGCGATGGGGTAGCCACCAATCTCCCTCGATGCCCTCTCCGTAGCTAAATCGCCGCAATCACCCTGAGGAGAGCGGCCTCGTCGTAGGCACATTCGGCGTATAGCTCTGTGGGCTTGCCGTGCTCAACGAAGCGGTCGTCGATGCCCAAGGTCGCAACTTTTGCCCTGCTGCCGCAGCGACAGAGGTGTGCCGCTATGGCCTGGCCTACGCCACCACGAATGACGCCGTCCTCGATGGTTATTATCTTGTCGAAGCGCGACGCAACATCCTCAATCATAGCTATATCGAGCGGCTTGGCATAGCGCAAGTCGTATACCGCAACGCTCCTCCTCGTGTCGCCCTTGGGCGCACCCTGCGTTGTGTGCTGGGGCGTACTAATGGTATCTCCACTTCCCGCTCTCTCAGCTGCACGAAGTGCCACATTGGCCATTGTACCCACGGCGATGATGGCGATATCTGTGCCCTCGCGTAGCTGCTCGCCCTTGCCCTCCTCGATTAGCGTGAAGGGGGTGTTGCGCCACTCTACGGCCTCGCCAATACCTCGAGGGTAGCGAATGACGGTGGGGTGGTCGGCTTGCGAGGCGGTGTACATCATCTGGCGGAGCATCCACTCGTTGCGGGGTGCGGCGATGGTGATGCCAGGCACGCAGCCGAAGTAGGCCAAATCGAAAGCCCCGTGGTGCGTAGCGCCATCCTCACCCACGATGCCAGCACGGTCGAGGCACATAACGACGGGTAGATTCTGCAACGCAACATCGTGAATAACATTGTCATAGGCCCTCTGCATAAACGACGAGTAGATGTTGCAGAAGGGGCGTGCTCCCGCCGCTGCGAGGCCTGCTGAAAAGGTTACGGCGTGACCCTCGGCGATGCCCACATCGAACGAGCGGTCGGGCATCTCGCGCATAAGGATGTTCATTGAGCAGCCCGACGGCATCGCAGGCGTGATGCCCACAATGCGCTCATCGGCACGCGCAAGGTCGAGGAGCGTGTATCCAAAGACATCCTGATAGCGGTCGGCCTTGTACTCGGTTTTGAGCCTCTGGCCCGTAGCGACATCGAAGCGCCCTGGGGCGTGCCATATGGCGGGGTCATTCTCGGCAGGGGCGTAACCCTTACCCTTCGTGGTCTTGATATGTAGCAACTTAGGTCCACCGATGTCCTTAAGCGCTGTGAATGTGCGTATTAGCTCCTCGATGTTGTGGCCGTCAACAGGGCCGAAGTATCGGAAGTTGAGGCTTTCGAAGAGGTTGCTATTTTGGAGTAGTCCCTGCTTTACGGCGTTGCCCATCTTGCGCACGAGGCGGTGCAGTGGTGGTACGATGCCGAGGGCCTTCCATAGTCCATTTTTGAGGTTGTTGTACCAGCGCGATGTAGACATACGCACGAGGTAGCGGTCGAGGGCACCCGAGGGCTTGTCGATAGACATCTCGTTGTCGTTGAGCACCACCAATATGTCGGTCTTGGGCGAGGCACCAGCGTTGTTCAGACCCTCGAAGGCCAGACCACCGGTCAGTGCGCCATCGCCTATGACGGCTACGGTGTGGCTCTTCGATGCCTGCATCTCGAGTGCCTTGGCGATGCCGAAGGCTGCCGATATGCTCACCGACGAGTGACCTGCGCCAAAGGCATCGTAGGGGCTCTCGCTGCGGCGTGGGAAGCCGCTGATGCCGCCATATGTGCGGTTGTGGACGAAGGCGTCGCGTCGCTCGGTGATAATCTTATGGGCATATGCCTGATGACCCACATCCCACACTATGCGGTCGTCGGGTGTGGCGTAGACATAGTGCAGCGCTATGGTCAGCTCTACGGTGCCGAGGCTCGAGCCGAGGTGACCAGGGTTTGTGGCGCAGCGCTCGACGATGTATCGGCGCAGCTCCTCGGCATAGCTTTTCAGCTCGTCGAGGCTCAGTGCCCGCAGCTCCTTGGGGCTGTTTATGCGGTTCAGGTATCGATACTCTCTATCGCTCATCTCTGCTGTTTTCGGTTTCGGCGGCGTGTGCCCGAGGTTTGGCGTGCCACCGTGGTTTCTAATTAATCTACAAATGTACAACTTTTTTATGGAATATCCTCTCCCCCGCCACAAAAACCATACACCCCCACCTCCTTCCCCTCCCCGAAACGCAAAAACTTGACGCAAACCATTGTATTTTTAACCAAAATTTCCTATCTTCGCATAATTTATAATAAGTATAGCTATTATGGCAACTTCAAAATATCGCAGAATACTGCTCAAACTCAGTGGTGAGTCGTTGCAGGGAAAACAGAATTATGGTCACGATGTAGAGGTGTTAAACGCCTATGCTGAGCAAATTAAGCGCATCAAGGAGATGGGCGTCGAGATAGGTATCGTCATCGGCGGCGGCAACATCTTCCGTGGTATTCAGGGCGCTGGTCGTGGCTTCGACCGCGTCAAGGGCGACCAGATGGGTATGCTCGCAACTATCATCAACTCGTTGGCCCTATGTTCGGCTCTCGAGTCGACTGGCGTCAAGGCCAAGGTGCTCACCTCAATCCGTATGGAGCCTATCGGCGAGTACTTCTCGAAGGATAAGGCACTCGAGTACCTCCGTGCGGGTTATGTCGTAATCATCGGCGGCGGCACCTCGAATCCATACTTCTCGACCGACACCGCTTCGGCACTCCGTGGCATAGAGATTGAGGCAGAGGTGATGTTCAAGGGCACGCGCGTCGACGGCATCTACACCGCCGACCCAGAGAAGGACCCTACGGCTACGAAGTTCGATACCATCACCTTCGACGAGGTAATCGCACGCCGACTCAAGGTTATGGACCAGACGGCCTTCACGCTCTGTCGCGAGAACAGCCTCTCGCTCATCGTCTTCGATATGGACACCCCTGGCAACCTCGAGAAGGTCGTTGCGGGCGAGAATATCGGCACGGTGGTAACGCAGTAAACATTAACACTTAAAACATAGTAAGTTATGGCAATTAAATCGAATCATAAGAAGCGTGGCTCAAACCTCACGCTCCTCTTCGCCCTTGTGGTGCTTATCGCCCTTGTGGCAGCCATCATCCTCTGGCCCGTCGATGCTGAGGCGTCGCACGCCCTCACCCCTGCTGCACAGCAGGATATCGAGGCTACAACCCTCATCCACGCGGGCGATGTGGCTCCCGACTTCACGGTTGAGGCCCTCGCTGGTGGTAAGGTGAGCCTTTCGGAGCTTAAGGGTAAGGTTGTGCTCGTTAGCTTCTGGGCTACCTGGTGCCCCCCTTGCCGTCAGGAGCTTGCACATATGCAGGAGGGCGTTATCGACCACTTCGCAGGTCAGGACCTCGTGGTGCTCCCTATTTCGCGTGGCGAGAAGCGCGAGACCGTCGAGAACTACATCTCTAAGGTTGGCTACACCTTCCCCATCTACCTCGATGGCGAGCAGGAGGCATACCGCAAGTACGCCTCGAACTACATCCCTCGCAGCGTAGTGGTGGGTCGTGATGGCGTGGTGGCATATGTTGCTGTTGGCTACGACGAGACCATCGCTGCCGAAATCGAGAAGGCTATCACCGAGGCCCTTAAAAAGTAGACCTCGCCCAAAACTCTTACCGACGATAAACAAATAAACGAAGATAATACTATGGATACTAAGACTATTTTGAACGAGACCACGGAGCGTATGGAGCGCGCCGTTGCCCACCTCGCCGAGGAGCTACTCAACATCCGTGCTGGCAAGGCATCAGTCAATGTGCTTAACGGCGTATTTGTCGACTACTACGGCTCACAGACCCCCGTGTCTGGTGTTGCGAGCGTCACCGTGCCCGATGCTAAGACCATCCTCATCCAGCCTTGGGATAAGAATATGATTCGCCCTATCGAGAAGGCCATCATCGACTCAAACATCGGCCTCACCCCATCGAACAACGGCGAGCACATCCGTCTCTCTATCCCACCCCTCACCGAGGATCGTCGTAAGGAGATCGTTAAGAAGGTAAAGGCCGAGGGCGAGACCGCACGCATCAGCCTCCGCAACGCCCGTCGTGATGCTGTCGAGGCGTTCAAGAAGGCCCAGAAGGAGGGTATGTCTGAGGACGAGCAGAAGGACGGCGAGGCACAGGCACAGAAGCTTCTCGAGAAGTTCACCAAGGTTATTGATGCTGAGCTTGAGAAGAAGGAGAAGGAGGTAATGACCGTTTAAGAAATTGTCTAATTGGACTACTTCTTCGTTGTGCTTGTGCGCAAGCACAATGTTAATATTTACAATCCCCCTAAATCTCTCGGAGAGAGATTGTCACATTTACAATCCCCCTAAATCCCCCTTTGATAAGGGGGACTTTTTTTGGGGTGCACGCCTACTCTCTTGCGATAGTAAGATGTTTACAATCCACCTAAATCCTTCTTCGAAGGACGAAGACGCATACAAACCCCCTAAATCTCTCACAGAGAGATTGTCATATCTACAATCCCTCTAAATCCCCCTTTGATAAGGGGGACTTTTTTTGGGGGGGCATTAAACCTCT
>JAGBTP010000076.1 GCA_017631255.1 Alistipes sp. | reverse complement strand
TCTAACAACAAATAATGTGTAGTGATAAGGCAGCATCTGCGGCCTCTCAATCCAAAGAGCGACTGGACAATACGCATAGTATGTCCCATCCGCTCTTTCTCTTTATCGAGACCACATCTAACCCCTTCTGACAACAAATTAGGTCTCGCGCTTAGATAGGTTTATCCTTCGCTTTTTCTCGCGCTTAGATAGGATTAGCCTTTACTTTTTCTCGCGCTTAGATAGGATTAGTACCCCCTAAAAAAAGTCCCCCTTATCAAAGGGGGATTTAGGGGGATTGTAGGTATGTAAAGGAAAAATATCTCAAATATTTTTCTTTTACATTATTAACCCAATAATCATTGGGTTAATAATGTAAACCCTTCTTTCCAAATATCGCGTAGCCGAAGTTGAAGGTGAGGTAGAGGTTCTTCGTGCTTCTGAAGTCGTACTTCGTCAGGGCCAGCGATACGGGGCCGATAGGGGTGTGGTAGATGATTGACAAGTCCGACATATAGTGCCACGCCTCACCATTATACCTATCCCTGAGCATCGCATAGGCGCTAAGGCGAAGGTAGAGGTTGTCGTAGAGGCGCACCGTAGGCATAAGGCCAAGACCGAGGTAACGGTTAGCACGGAACTCGGGCATATAAATCATCCTCGAGTGCAGCAGCGGAGCATAGTGTGGCGACGAGAGTACTGTGGCATCCTGCGAGTCGAATTGGGGGTGGTTCGTGTAGACACCCTCCACGGCATAGCCCAGGCTGAAGAGGCTCTTAGGCGTAGGGCTTATGTAGTGCTCCCAGCGCACCTTGGCACCGAGCCACTCGCGTATATTGTCGTAGTTATCCTCGCCCTTGGCGCCATTCTCGTGCTTCGAGTTACGCTTATCGCGGCCGTAGACATATATCGCCGATGCCGTAAGGTGTGTACCGTAGGTCGGGAAGAGGGGCTTGTTGAGCGTGTTGCGCTCAAGAGTCAGGGCGGGGGTGAGGTAGTAGAAGTGGGTGTACTGCCTCTTGGCATAGCCCTCAAGCTCGTAGCTATAACCGTTAGTACCTATATTGAGCGACAACTCAAGGATTCCCTTGCGGCTAAACGCAACGCCCGAAGCTACGGAGATAAAGCCCTCCTTGAGGCGCATCTGCTCGGCATTGTCTACCTGCGTGATGTTGCCGAAGTTACCCTGCAAGGTGTTGTGGATGTTGAAGTTAAGGCTATAATCGAAATATACGGGCGAGTCCATAAAGAGCGTTGTGCGACCCTTGAGGCGCGCCATAGTATATACCGGTCCGAGGAGGATGTCGAGGTTGAACGACTGCTCGACCTTGCCCCACCATCCATACTGGAGGCCGATGTATGCCTGGTTGAAGGCCGTAGAAGAGATGTTACCACCCACGGCAATATCGAAATTGGGTCGCACGCTCAGCGGCAGCACCACATCGTAGCGCTCCGTATCGCCATTGTAGTCGAAGGTGAGGAAGTCGCTGCGCACCACGCCACGCGCCAGCATCGAGAGGTAGTTGTAGCTAAACTCCTCGGCGTGCATAGCCGTGGTATCCTTTGCGCGTGCGTTGCCTATGTTCATCATACGCTCGACCATAACCTCCTGCTTGTCGTTGACGCCCGTAACCGTCACCTCGCCAATATGCGCCTTGGGGCAGCGGCTGCGGAACTCCTTGCGGCGGGCGTCGTACTCCTCGGCACTCATACGGCGTGCTACGAGGCGCTTAATTGCGGGCATAGCCTCCAGAGCATCGTTATATCCATCGGCCATAATCTCTGCCGCACGACCAAAGTCGAGTACCGAGGCATCCACGGCACGCTGGATAAATACCGAGCGCTCCTCAGGCATATCGAAGTCCGAGGGCTTGGTGATGAGCGACATAACCTGCTCTACGACAGAGGACTCCTTGTCGAGGTTGGCGTCGGTGTCGGTGCAGCAGGCACCGATGAGTATGTCGGGGTGGAAGTTATCCTCGAGGCTGCGCCACGGGAAGTTATCGTAGCAGCCGCCGTCGCACATAAGTACCGAGTCGATCTCTACGGGTGGGAAGGCTACGGGCAGCGCCATCGAGGCGCGTATGGCACGAGCCAGATCACCACTGCTAAGCTCCACGGCCTTGTGCTGCTCCATATCGGTGGCCATACAGCGGAACGGAATCATCAGGTTGTCGAAGTTACCCCCTGCGCCTGTCGATGCCTGCGTGAAGAAGGAGTTGAGGGCAAGGTCAATTTCGGAGGTGTTCATAACGGCACCTGGGAGAATGATACGCATACGGTTGGGTATCGAGCTGCTGATATTGCCGCTGCTGTTCACGCGGTTGTGGGCGTTGCGCTCCCTGCTCTTGCTCTCGCCGATGGGCAGGCGCAGCATACTACTCATACGGTCACGCTCAGCGTAGTAGTACTTGTACTTGTCGTCAATAGTACCACTCACCCAGCGCTCCAGGTCGCCCGAAAGAGCCACCTTCTCCATCTCCTCGATGGTGTAGCCAGCGGCATAGAGGCCACCGATGATTGAGCCCATCGAGGTGCCGGCGATGTAGTCTATTGGGATGTTATTCTCCTCGAGTGCGCGCAGCACACCGATATGGTAAAGACCCTTGGCACCACCGCCACTCATCACTACTCCTACGCTCTGGGCCACAAGATTGAGCGGCAATAGCAGGAAAATAGCTATTATTATGGCTGAAATTCTTTTCATTTGTAAAATATTTAGTA
This sequence comes from Alistipes sp., assembly GCA_017631255.1. Taxonomy (GTDB): domain Bacteria; phylum Bacteroidota; class Bacteroidia; order Bacteroidales; family Rikenellaceae; genus Alistipes. The sequence continues at coordinate 7,301 of JAGBTP010000076.1, read as the reverse complement.
ACTTTGTACGATGAACTATTGTGTTCGACCAACACATACAAAGGTAATACTATATTTCGTTATAAACAACACGATTACACTATGATACAGAAAATCGAAGGACTTTTGGCCGAAATCGCAGCTTTCGCACCTCAGAGTGCCGCCGATGTCGAGGCTTTCCGCATCAAGATTCTCGGTAAGAAGGGCGCACTTGGCGCACTTATGGAGGAGTTCAAGGGCGTGCCAGCGAGCGAGAAGCGTGAGCTTGGTCAGAAGCTCAACCACCTTAAGAATGTAGCTACCGAGCGCATCAATACCCTCAAGGAGGAGATGGAGGGTGCTGCGGCAATGAACGCCTCGAAGATTGACGATATGACCCGCCCAGGCTCTGCCGATAGCGTAGGTTCGCGTCACCCGATATCTATCGTTAAGAACGAGATTGTGGGCATCTTCTCACGCCTCGGTTATACCGTTGCTGATGGTCCAGAGATTGAGGATGACTGGCACGTATTCTCGGCTCTTAACTTCCCACCTGAGCACCCAGCACGCGATATGCAGGATACATTCTTCATCGAGAGCAATCCCGATGTGGTGCTTCGCACACACACCTCGTCAATTCAGGTGCGCACTATGGAGCGCCAGAAGCCTCCGATTCGCGTTATCTGCCCAGGTCGTGTGTTCCGCAACGAGGCTATCTCGTACCGTGCGCACTGCATCTTCCACCAGATTGAGGGCCTCTACATCGACCGCAATGTGTCGTTTGCCGATATGAAGCAGTCGTTGCTCTACTTCGCTAAGGAGCTCTTTGGCGAGCAGGCGCAGATTCGTATGCGCCCTTCGTACTTCCCATTCACCGAGCCATCGGCCGAGGTGGATGTGTCGTGCTCGATCTGTAACGGTAAGGGTTGCGGTGTATGTAAGGGTACAGGCTGGCTCGAGATTATGGGTTGCGGTATGGTCGACCCTAATGTCCTCGAGGCAAACAATATCGACCCTAAGGAGTTCTCGGGCTTCGCATTTGGTATGGGTGTTGAGCGTATCGCTATGCTTAAGTATGGCGTTGGCGACCTCCGCCTCTACTTCGAGAACGATGTCCGCTTCCTCAACCAGTTTGAGAGCGCGTTGTAGCTCGTTCTCGACTGACAACAGAAGTTTAAGGGGTTGTCCAATGAGTCGTTGGCAGCCCCTTAAATTGTTAATGCCACAGGGCTTTGGAATATATTAATGATTGGGTATGAGGATGTTGCGATATATATGTATGGTTATCGGTGCTATTATGTGCTGTGGCGTTGCTATGGCGGGCGCTACTGTGCCCACTACCCCACTGCCCGACACGCTGAGCCGAACATACCGCCATACCGATGCCGTGAAACGCCTCTCGCTGCACCGCGATACGGTGTCGGCACGCGCCATCTGGAACGACATCGTGGCGCAGGACTCGACCTACGCCCCAGCACTCTACTACCTGAGCCTTACGGGCAGCGATGTGGAGCTGGCACGCAGGGCCTACGAGGCCGATAGCACGAATAAGTGGTACACGCAGCACTACGCCACACGCCTAATCCTTGGTGGCGACTACCGCAGGGCTATGCCCGTCTACCGCCGTCTGCTGCGCCTCGACCCTAAGAACTTGCAGTCGTACCACGCCCTGGCGCTTATGTACAACGCTGCGGGTATGCCCTACTCGGCTATCGCCATCCTCGACAGCGCTGAGCTGAGGGCGGGATATAACGGCTACCTGGCCGAAATTAAGCATAACCTACTCCTTGATACGCGCCAATATAAGCGTGCCATCGAGGAGGGTAAGCGCCGCACTGACCAGCACCCCTACGATGTCGATGCGCGCCTCACGCTGGCGCTGTCGTACGACGCTGCGGGCATCGACAGCCTTGCGCGCAGGACCTACGACGAGGCCTTCAGACTCGACACCACAAACATCTCGACCATAGGTGCCATTGCCGACTACTACTACTCGAAGGGCGACATCGTCACGATGCTCTCGTACGAGGAGAACCTCTTTCGCAACGAGGCCATTGATGTCGAGGAGAAGCTCAGCCACCTTAGGCAATATACCGCAAATATAGCCTTCTACCGCGAACACTATATGCGCTTAGGTGCTATCATTCAGCGCCTTGCCATCGACTACCCGAATAACGGTAAGGTGGCTCGTACCTATGCCGAACATATGCTCGCTGCGGGTCATCACGACCAGGCCCTTGAGCTGCTGCGCCGCCACCTTGCCGACGAGGAGACCGAGCCTGAGGACTACCTCTATGTGTTGCAGCTGGAGCACTATATGAAGAGCTTTGACCTTATGCTCACCGACCTTGCTGCGGCGCACCGTCGCTTCCCCGACAATGCCGATTTGCTGGGCTACGAGGGCTTCCTGTGTAGCGAGGCGGAGATGTATAACGCTGCCGTAAAGCTCTTCCAGCGCGCTATGCGTAGCGCTAAGAGGGCGGGCGATGCGGTGAGTGTGAGCAGGTTTCAGGGCTATATAGGCGATATCTACCACACGCAGCAACGCGACAATAAGGCCTTTGCCGCCTATGCTGAGGCCCTGCGCTACGATGGCGATAATGTTGCGGTGCTAAACAACTACGCCTACTACCTCTCGCTCCACGGTAAGCACCTCGACAAGGCCCTCGCTATGGCTGAGCGTGTGGTGGCGCTGGAGCGTAATAATGCCACCTATATCGACACCTATGCCTGGATTCTGCACCTCCTTGGCCGCAATGCCGAGGCTAAGCAGCAGATGCAGCGCGCCCTGTCGCTCGGTGGTCAGCGTGATGCCGACATCTTGGCGCACTATGGCGATATCCTCTGGTCGCTCGGTGAGAAGTTTATGGCTGAGAGCTATTGGAAGAAGGCTGTCGAGCAGGGCTACGATGCAGATGCTATGGCCGCACATATCGCCGCTATTAAGTTAATCAACTAACACTACCCCACTATGTTACGCCGTATTTTTGAGATAATCACTCTCCTGCTTATCCTCGCCACCACCCCACTTGCGGCCTCGGCACAGGATAGTAAGACCGATGCGCAGCGCCGCCGCACAGAGCAGTACAAAAAGGAGCTCGAGAAGGCTAAGCGTGAGGTTCAGACACTTCAAAAGGAGAAGAAGAGCGCCTCGAAGGAGGTGGCTGCCCTCGAGCGTGAGATGCGCCTGCGCAATGGCTACATCAGCGAGGTCGAGGATGAGTTGCGTAGGGTCCAGGCCGACATCAGGCGCAGCGATAAGCTCATCGACTCGTTGGAGGGTGAGCTGGGCCGTAACCGTGAGGTCTATGCCGAGGCTGTGCGCGTGGCGTACCGCAATTACAGCTCGAATAATACGACAAACTATATCCTTGCCTCGAATAGCATCGCCGATGCAGCGCGTCGCAAGGCCGAGTTGGAGCATATCACCACGAGCCGTAAGAGGCTCTCTGATACCATTATGGCACAGACGGCGGTACTCGATGCTGAGCGTCTCAAGCTGGCGGCGCGAGCCACGGAGCTCGACTCGCTGACGCGTGTATTGGAGGCTGAGCGACGCGTGTTGGAGAGTAGCCGTGTGGCGGCGCAGAGGGCATATAACCGCCTTTCCAAGCGTGAGAAGGAGGCAATAAACGAGCAGCGCAAGCAGCAGAAGCAGTACGACAAGGCCGTTGCCGAGTTGCAGAAGATGCTCAAGGGTAACAAGGTGGGTGCTGGCTTCTCGCGCAACACCAAGGGTCTGAACCTCCCCGTCGATGGTGGAGAGCTTACGGAGCAGGGCTTCGGCGGCACGGTTACGGGCGCCAAGGGTGCGGCTGTAAAGAGCGTCTATGAGGGCATAGTGCAGGATATTCAGTACAAGAAGACGACAAATCGCTATACCGTATTTATGGGCTACAACGAGTACCTGGTGACCTATACCAACCTCGGTTCTGTGAGCGTCAAGAAGGGCGATATCGTCAAGAAGGATCATAAGATTGGAACCATAGGTAACGGCATTGAGAGCGGCGACAAGCCATATGTGCGCATCGCCATCTACGACTGCGAGTCGAAGAAGCCTCTGCCCGTATCATCCTTCTTCAAGAAGAAGTAGGGTAGTGGGGTGCGCCGTTACGAAATATGTTGAGATATGATACATTTCTTTAATCAAGAGACTAACTACTTACCTACCAAGCGATTGGTGCTGCGCAAGTGGATTACAGAGGTCATCCGTCAGGAGGGCTACGAGGCGGGCGAGATTAACTATATCTTCTGCTCGTCGGACTACCATAGGCAGATGAATCGTGACTTCCTCGGTCACGACTACTATACCGATGTCATCACCTTCGAGGAGCGTGAGAGCCGCCTTGAGGAGGGCATCGTCGCTGGCGAGGTATATATCGATGTGGCAACGGTAACGGATAATGCCGAGATATATAACTCGTTGCCTATCAACGAGATGCGTCGTGTGATTGTGCACGGTGCCCTCCACCTATGCGGCCATAAGGATAAGAGCCCGTGGGCTGAGAAGCAGATGCGACGCAGGGAGAACAAGTACCTCAAACTACTTGGCCAGATGCTATGAGTATGAGGTTCGACATAGTGGTCATTGGTGCTGGTCACGCTGGCTGTGAGGCTGCTGCGGCTGCGGCACGCCTCGGTTCGCGCACGCTCCTCATCACGATAGACCTTGAGAAGATTGCCTCGATGTCGTGCAACCCAGCGGTGGGAGGTGTGGCCAAGGGTCAGATTGTGCGCGAGATTGACGCCCTCGGTGGCCAGATGGGTCGCATCACCGACCTATCGGCTATACAGTTTCGTATGCTCAACCGCTCGAAGGGTGCGGCTATGTGGAGCCCACGCGCACAGTGCGACAAGGCGGAGTTTTCACGCCTCTGGCGCCGCACGCTCGAGAACACCAAAAACCTCTATCTGTGGCAAGATTCGGTCGTGGAGATACTCGTAGACCAGAGCGCGGAGAAACCGCGTGTAAGGGGCGTTAAAACGCGAATGGGAGTATGTATCGAGTGCAGTAGGGTAGTGCTCACTGCGGGCACCTTCCTCGAGGGTGTTATGCACTGCGGCGATGCCCAGGCCGAAGGTGGACGAGCAGGCGATCAGGCTTCGCACGGCATATCGGCACAGCTCAGTAGCCTCGGATTCGAGCAGGGTAGGATGAAGACCGGAACACCCGCACGCCTCGATGCACGAACCATCAACTTCGATGCCTTGGAGATGCAGGAGGGCGATGCTCAACCATCGAAATTCTCGTATGACCCAGATACTGAGGCGGTTAAGGAGCAGATGCCTTGCTTTATGGTATATACTTCGAAGCGCGTACACGATATTTTGCGTACGGGTTTTGACCGCTCGCCACTCTTTAACGGCACCATTTCGGGCATCGGACCTCGCTACTGCCCAAGTATCGAGGATAAGCTCCGCACCTTCGCCGACAAGGAGCAGCACCAGCTATTCCTCGAGCCCGAGGGCCGCACGACAAACGAGTACTACCTCAATGGCTTCTCGTCGTCGCTACCCTACGAGGTTCAGTACGAGGCGCTGCGCAACATTGTAGGCCTCGAGGATGTGCACATCTACCGCCCTGGCTACGCCATCGAGTACGACTACTTCCCACCCACGCAGCTAAACCATACGCTCGAGACTAAGTTGGTCGAGGGTCTCTACTTTGCGGGCCAGGTCAACGGCACCACGGGATATGAGGAGGCGGCGGCGCAGGGTCTTATGGCGGGCATCAACGCCCACCGCTCGCTTCGCGGCTTGGAGGAGGTGGTACTCAAGCGTGACGAGGCATATATCGGTGTGCTCATTGACGACCTCGTTACGAAGGGTGTCGACGAGCCTTATCGTATGTTTACCTCGAGGGCAGAGTATCGCATCCTGTTGCGTCAGGATAATGCCGACGCACGACTTACGCCTCTTGGTCACGAAATAGGCCTTGTGAGCGACGAAAAATATGATAATCTGCTCAAAAAAAATGCAGCCGTAGAATCGCTTATTTCGAAGCTGCGTAAGACCTCGGTCAAAATAGGCGAAATTGACAGCTATTTAATTTCGGTGGGTGAGGAGCCACTTTCGCAGGGAAAGAGGCTTTACGATATCGTTTTGCGTAGCAATGTGACGATATCTTCTCTTGCCGAGGCGCATCCAAACCTTAAGCGATTTATCGCGAAGGAGGCACTTTCGGCAGAGGTTATCGAGCAGGCGGAGATTCAGATTAAGTACCGTGGCTATATCGAGAGGGAGAGGTATTTTGCAGATAAGATGCACCGCTTGGAGGAGATAGCTATTCCCGACGGCTTCGACTATGCGGCTATGCAGTCACTCACCATCGAGGCACGCCAGAAGCTGACGAAAATCCGTCCCCAGACCATCGGCCAAGCCTCACGCATCCCTGGTGTCTCACCCGCAGATATCAATGTCTTGCTCGTGAAATTCGGTAGGTAATGTGGGCTGATGTAGCCAAGTGATAAGCTCAAAGGGCGCGTTACTAATACATTACTAATACAGAAACAATCAACCCCTCCCTCCTAAGTCACCCATTTCAGTGCGGCGATAAGTAGTGAGTAGGGTGTAAATAAGATAGTGAGTAGGGTGTAAATAAGATAGTGTTCCCCGTGGAACACTATTTTTTTGTGGCTATGTGAGGGTGGTTCTAAGCAAGGGTAGGGTCTTGAAATGCTATAATATATAAGGTGTATTGAACGCTGACAGGCCCAAACACACTCAGCACATAACAGAGTTCTTGCTTACAGAGGTGGTCTATTCTCGATAAAGAGAAAGAGCGGATGGGATATACTAAGCGTATTTCCCATTCGCTCTTTTGACTTTAGGGACGCTGATGCGCCCTGATGCAAGGAAGAATTACATTACTACAACATTCCAGTTGTGGATATCCTCAACACGGCCATACTGGATGCCCTGGAGGTGATCGTACATCTTCTTGCAAGTCTCACCAACCTTCATACCGAAGTCGTAGGTAACATTGTTGTCGAGGTCATACAACGCACCGATAGGCGAGATAACAGCTGCGGTACCGCAAGCACCTGCCTCCTCGAATGTAGCGAGCTCCTCAACAGGGATATCGCGCTCCTCAACGGTGAGACCGAGGTCAGCAGCGATCTGACGAAGGCTCTTGTTGGTGATAGATGGGAGGATAGATGTTGACTGAGGTGTTACATAGGTGTTGTTCTTGATACCGAAGAAGTTTGCAGCACCGAACTCCTCAACCTTTGAGTGGGTAGCAGCGTCGAGGTAGAGCACATTCGAGAAGCCCTTGCGGTGAGCCTCCTCGAGTGACCAGATAGACGAAGCGTAGTTACCACCAACCTTAACATCACCTGTTC
>JAGBTP010000075.1 GCA_017631255.1 Alistipes sp. | reverse complement strand
GTCGTGATATGGCTGCTTTGGCAGTAGGTCTCGACGAGAACACCGAGCTCGACACTATCGAGACTCGTATCAAGCAGGTTCAGTACCTCGCAGCTAAGCTCGACGAGTACGGTATTCCTTACCAGCGTCCTGTTGGTGGTCACGCGTTGTTCGTAGATGCTGACAAGGTTCTCTCTAACATCCCTAAGGAGGAGTTCCCAGCACAGACCCTCGCTATCGAGCTCTACCTCGAGGCAGGTGTTCGTGGTTGCGAGATCGGTTACATCCTTGCAGACCGTGATCCTGTAACTCGTGAGAACCGCTTTGGTGGTCTCGACCTCCTTCGTCTCTGCATCGCTCGTCGTTCATATACCAACAACCATATGGATGTTATCGCAGCAGCGTTGAAGAATGTTTACGACCGTCGTCACGAGATCACCCGTGGTGTTAAGATCGTATGGGAGACTGAGTTGATGCGTCACTTCACCGTTAAGCTCGAGCGTCTCTAATCTTCGGATTTTAGGAGTAACACTCTATACACAAGAGGGTGTCCAACAAGTCTGTTGGCACCCTCTTACTATTAAGAAGTTGTATAACAAGAGCTAATTTTAGGCTTGCGAAGCTCTAAAAAGAGGAGTTTACTTATCGTAAATGAGCATTTTGAGAGCAAGCGTAACGACAAAGTAGCCTTGTTAGACAGCTTCTTTTTTTGTTTACAGGACGGGGAAAGACGACACTTCTTGATTTGCGGTCGGGAGAAAAAGAATAAATAAATAAAGCCCCTCAGAGAACTGAGAGGCTTCAAGTGGACCCAGAGGGGCATGATCCCACGACCTTCGGATTATGAGTCCGCTGCTCTAACCAACTGAGCTATGGGTCCAGCGTTTTCGCGCTTAGTGGGTGCAAAGTTAATATAAATTTTGGAAACTGCAATAGCTACATCGCTTTTTTGCTGATAGTCATAGCCCTTCACACCGCCATTATCGTGCCACCGCAGTAGCGTAAAACATATTATTTTTTGCGCCAAAGGTGCCGAAGTAGCTCTCGCAAATCAATCTTTGAGGAACAACATATTGCCATATTGTTTTTTTTTGTACATTTGTGCGATATTTCGTACATTGGTATGGAAGTGATTTATCAAAACCTAAACAATATGAAGAGACCATTTATCAAGATTTTGTGCCTTGTGGTTGCGCTACTCGGTGTGACAACACTCCACGCACAGGAGGAGGCACGCGATGTAAATGTAAACGAGATTTTCAAGCTCGGCGTAGAGGCACGCTTCGACTACCTAAACCAGGCACTCGACGGTGAGCAGCTCTACGACGCGTCGGGACTTGCGGTGCGCTACATCAACCTCCGTCTCGATGGTAGCATCGGCAAGCAGTTCACCTACTCGTGGCGTCAGCGACTCAACAAGATGTACTCGGCGCAAGCATTCGTCGATAATATGGACTGGTTGCACATCACCTATCGCCCAACGGCTAACTGGGCAATCTCAGCAGGTAAGCAGGTGGTGATGATCGGTGGCTGGGAGTATGACCGTGCGCCTATCGACCTCTACTTCTGCTCGGAGTTCTGGAACAATGTGTCGTGCTATCAGTTTGGTGCAAGCGTAGCCTTCACCACAAACAAGGGCAACGACACCATCCTTTTCCAGGCGTGCCAGAGCCCTTACAACAACGCCATTCTCAACTACGACGAGGATGGTAACAAGCTGGGTGACCTCTATGCCTACAACCTCTATTGGACAGGCTCACACGGCTGCTTCACAGCACTTTACTCGTTCAACCTCGTGCAGTACGCACCTGGTAAGTACGACAAGTATATCGCTCTGGGCAACCAGTTTAAGTTTGGCGACGCACAGATTCAGCTCGACCTTATGAACCGTGGCCCTAAGGCTAAGGACCTCTTGTTCGACAACTTCTCGATTATGGCCGAGTTCGCATACCTCATCGCAAATCGCGTAAATGTATTTGCTAAGGCGACATACGACAAGATTGGAGAGAGCTCCATCATCTCATCAGGCCTCATCCCTGGCACCGAGATCACACGCGTGGGTGGTGGCGTTGAGTACTACCCTCTTGGTGGTCGTGGTAACCGCGACATCCGTCTCCACGCAGCTTACGCCTACAACTTCGGCGACAACACCAACCCCTACGGCACAGCTAACGGCAAGGGCTCGTACCTGACCGTAGGTCTCACCTGGAAGATTAATGTTGTCGAGGGCATCACCTCGCTCGTTGAGAAGTGCAAGGCTAAGCGCGAGATGTAATCAATAGTGAAGCAATAACCAATTACTAATAAAAGACTTATGGAGAATCAGGACAAAGGCTTTAAGAAGTACCTTGCGGGTATCTTCTGCCTTATTATCGTTGTGGGCATCTTCGGCGGTATCGGCTCGGTAATGGGCACCGCTAATATGCTTAACACTATTATGAAGACGGCACACGACTTGTTGCTCAACACCGTCTTCTACCTTATGGCCATCTGCGTCATCACCGGTGCTTTGGGTCGTATCTTCGTGGAGTTTGGCGTTGTTAGCCTCCTCGAGCGTATCCTTCGCCCTCTGATGAAGCCACTCTTCAACCTCCCAGGTGTGGCATCACTCGGCGCTGTGATGACATTCCTCTCGGACAACCCAGCTATCATCTCACTTGCTAAGGATAAGCGCTTTAGCACCTACTTCAAGAAGTTCCAGTTTATCTCGCTCACCAACTTCGGCACGGCATTCGGTATGGGTCTTCTCGTTATCGTGTTTATGATTTCGCAGGGTTTCTTCGTCGAGCCATTCATCGGTTTGGCGGGTGCCGTTATCGGTTGTATCTGCTCAACACGCCTTATGCAGCGCTTCATCGTTAAGGAGCACCCAGAGTTTGCGGAGGAGTTCGCCGCTGTGCTCGACGAGAATGATATGCAGGATCAGGAGGCGGTTAAGGAGACTTCGATGTTTACACGCATCCTCAACTCGTTGCTCGATGGTGGTAAGACAGGTGTGGATGTAGGTCTCTCGATTATCCCTGGCGTGCTTATCATCTCTACTTTGGTGATGATTCTCACCTTCACCACTGGCGACAATGGCGTCTACGACGGCGTTGCGTACGAGGGTGTTGGCTTCTTGCCTTGGCTCTTCGGCAAGATTAACATCGTCTTCGAGTGGCTCTTCGGCTTCGAGCACCCAGCTCTTATGGCCTTCCCTATCACCGCACTTGGCGCCGTAGGTGCAGCCCTCGGTCTTATCCCTGGCTTCATCCAGGAGGGCTGGATTGATGGTAACGCCATCGCTGTGTTCACCGCTATCGGTATGTGCTGGAGCGGTTACCTCAGCACCCACACCGCTATGCTCGACGCACTCGGCTACCGTAAGCTCACCTCTAAGGCTATCTTGGCACACACCGTGGGTGGTCTTGTAGCAGCTATTGCGGCACACTGGATGTTCGTGCTCTACGCACTCGTATTTGGCACACCAGCCACCTTCGATGGTGGTGCTGACCGCTATACCACAGCCTCATCGCCTGTTGTTATCGAGTTCGTAAGCCACAATCAGGTTAAGGTTGGTGACCGCATCTTCACCGACGAGGAGGGCGACACCCCAGAGGAGGAGGGCTCACTCGCACGCGTTATTGAGGGTATGTTGCTCTCGAACCACGAGATCGTAGCTGTTGCTGAGGGCGTTAAGATCGACGCTGCTGGCTTCATCGCCGCTGGCCGTCTGCCTGAGGAGACACGCGAGAGCCTCTTGAACGAGGTTCAGGCGGGCTTCGATATGTATCGCAACACCATTGCTGAGCGTACTTTCGGCCGCCCCGTAGCGGAGCTTTCTGAGGAGGAGCTTGCCCAGCTCGACGACATTATCCCATTCCACTTCGACAAGGAGGAGGAGAATGAGGAGGCTGAGGCCGAGGCTACCGCTGAGGTTGTTCAGGTGGCAGCGACCACCGAGGCAGCAGAGGCTGAGACTCCAGCTGCAGAGTAACTCGC
>JAGBTP010000074.1 GCA_017631255.1 Alistipes sp. | reverse complement strand
GTGAGGAGTACGAGTGGCCCTTCGCGTTCCTGACCTACGACAGGGTGAGGTAGTGGCGTGTTGTAAAGGTGTAGCGGGGTAGTTGGCAAGTAGCTGACTACCCTGTTTTTTGCAAGTAGGATATGGAAGTGGCGATGAGGTACAAATTATTGTTGTTATGAGGTGTAAGTGTCTTATTATCAGAGTTATTATGTCTTACTATGCTGATAATATTGCATAGGTAGTAATCGGCTTTTGTGTAGCAATATGGTGCTCGGTGACCGAAATATGTCAGGATGCTAATGAAATTGCGAAAGGGTATATCGCCAGACTTATAGCTGCGATTCACGGCTAATGCAGTAGATTGATAGTAAAATGTCAGCAAAAAGTTGGATAACTTAAAACAAATGCCTACCTTTGTTTGAACCATTGCTTCGCGGTGGCATAATTTGGAGTTGTAACCTTAGGCTTTGCAGAGCGTATGTTTAACATTTTGTTGATTGGGTCGCTATTGTCGGTAAATGCTGTCCTCGCCGTTGTGGGGGCAATCTTTGGTGTTGCGCTATTGGCAGCGCTCCTATTTTGGGTCAATGCAACGCTTGGCAGATGCTTCGTGTATGGTGTCTTGGGAGCTGTGGTTATGACCGTTTTGGGCGGTATGATTGGCTACCTGTGGTCGCTAACGGGCTATGGCGATGGCCTTATCCTTACGCTATGCTTTACGCTTGGTGGTGCGATCTATGGTGTCGTTGCGGCGCTAAAGAAGTAATAACGAGTATATATAACGGAGTGCGGGTATCCTCGTGGATACCCGCACTTGTAGTTTAGTATGTAATATTACGCATCGTTACATTATGGTGTAGCTAGATGCTCTGCCGTCGGGGTAGATGCCGTCTATGGACTTAATGGCGTCGGTCATACGCTCCAGATCCTCGAGGCTACGGACTGGACGGTCGTTGATGTGAGTGATGATGTAGCCCTCTCTTACGCGGCAGCGCTCCATAAGGCCACCGCTATTTATCGCCACCACCTGCACGCCACCTACGATGTCGAGCTCATCACATAGCGCCGTTGGGACATTGCGCAGCTTGGCACCTAATGCCTCAGCTACATCGACACTCTCCTTGGCGAGGAGTGTGGTCTCTCCAGCACGGTTTTGGAGTGTCACATCTATGCTCATCTCCCTGTCGCCTCGTCTGATATCGAGCCTAATCTTGTCACCAGGGCGGCGCTTGCCTATCTGCTCGAGGAGCACGGCGCTGTCGTTAACCTCCACGCCGGCAATGCGCAGGATGACATCACCCTTGCGGATGCCAGCCTCAGAGGCAGCACCGCCATCGCTTACCGACGCAACATAGATGCCACCGATGCGGTCGATGCCCGTATATTCACCAGCCTCGTCGATGAACTGCTGGTCGATAGCGCGGAAAGAGATGCCAAGTACGGCACGCTGCACAACGCCCGACTCCTTGAGGTCGACGACGACCTTGCGGACAATAGTCTCAGGTACGGCAAAGGAGTAGCCTACATAGCTGCCCGTAGAGGTCTTGATGATGGTGTTGATGCCGACGAGCTCGCCTCGTGTGTTGACAAGCGCACCGCCTGAGTTACCAGGGTTTACCGCTGCGTCGGTCTGGATGAATGACTCGATGCCCGCACGGTTATCTATCGCACCGAGGCTGCGTGCCTTAGCCGATACGATGCCCGCTGTGATGGTGGACTGAAGCTCCATAGGGTAGCCGATGGCGAGCACCCACTCGCCAAGACGCAGGTCGTCCGACGAGCCGAAGGGTAGTGTTGGTAGCGCCTCAGCCTCAATCTTGATGAGTGCTACATCCGTAGCGGGGTCAGAACCGATGATTCTCGCATCGAAGACCCTGCCGTCGTAGAGCTTCACGCGTAGCGAGGTGGCATTGTTGATGACATGGTTGTTGGTAACGATGTAACCATCCTCGGAGATGATAACGCCCGAACCGCCTGCCTTGGCCTCGCGCTTGCCATATCCTTGTGGGTAGCCGAAGAACTCGAAGAATGGGTCACGAACCTGATTCTGAGCACCGACGATGACCTTAGCCTCGATGTTAACTACCGCCTTAACGGCATTCTCAGCGGCGTATGTCAAGTCGGGGTACTCCGTCGCTACGACGCTTGCGGCAAAGCGAGCATCGGTAGTGGGATTTTCGCGAAATATGGCGCTATTCGTATCGTTTTGTGCTATGTTATCTGTGGTATCTGCACCTTGGCGCAGGAGATGTGTAGTTGCCAATGTGGTCATTGCAGAAAGAAGTGCAACGCCAGCAAAAAGAATGATGTCTCTTTTCATAATAATCACTTAGTCAATAAATTAGTAAAAGAGGCAATGTCCAATCAATAGGCAACAGGTTTTAGTTATTACTCGTTTTCGTTTTGTTAAGTACAAAAATAACGCCCCGAAAGGCGTTATATTGTATGTAAAATATGTTTTTTATGCACTTTGTTGCACCGAGGCTACTCCTCGAGGATGTAGACCGTCTCGCCAGGGCGCTGCATATGGTAAGTCTCACGGGCGAAGCGCTCCATAAATTCGGGTGAGGTGGTAATCTTCTCGATGAAGATGCTGTCCTCCCTAATCTGCTGCTCAAGGAGCGTGATGCGACGCTCAACATCGCGCCTATCCGACCCTATGCGCAGCATATCGCCAATGGTGCTGAACGATACAAATATGGTACAGATGGTAATGACCACGGTCAATACCACCCAGAAGATATTTATATACTTTCGTTGCTTGAGCTCGCTACTCTTATCCTTCGACATATCCCTGCGTTAAGGTATGTGCATAAACTTGTGTGTCTGAATCGATATGTTCCACGCTGGATGCTCCTTCACCCACTCGACGATGTCGCCGATGATGCTCTCGTAGACGCTCCACTCGGGCTGAAGGTAGAGGAGACAGCGCTTACGCACCTTATGGCTACACTCCACCGCCCACTCAAGGTCCTCGACGCTCTGGATGATGACCTTAAGCTCGTCAGCCCTGCGGAATGCCTCCTCGAGGGGTGGCATCTGACGCTTAGGCGAGAGGCATATCCAGTCGAACTCACCACGGATTGGGTTTGTGCCCGATGTCTCGATAAATATCTCGAGTCCACGAGCGTGCAACTCACGCGTGAGGTCGCCCAGAGGGTAGAGCAGTGGCTCGCCGCCCGTAATCACGATGGCCTGTGCTGAGCATCCCGAGGCGCGCTCAACAATGGTCTCGATAGGCGTAGGTGGGAAGACCTTTGGGTTCCAGGTGTACTTGGCATCGCACCAGCGGCAGCCAACATCGCAGCCACCGAGGCGTATAAAATAGGCGGGCTTACCGGTATGGAAGCCCTCGCCCTGAATGGTATAGAAGTCCTCGACCAAGGGTAGCTTCTTGCCGCCCTCGAGAAGCTCCAAATCTGGATTAATCTTCATCTAACACATAAATATCCTTAAGGTTGCGACCTATCTGGTTGTAGTCCAGACCGTAACCCACAATGAACTCGTTGCCGATAGGCATCGCCACATAGTCGATATTGTACTCGTAGAGGAACTTCTCTGGCTTGAAGAAGAGTGTACAAATCGACACGCTGGCTGGGTGGCGCTCGTTGAGGTAGTCGAGCAGGTAGTTCATACTATGTCCCGTCTCGACGATATCCTCGACGATGATAATATCCTTACCCTCGATGTCGAAGTCGATACCGAGCTGCTGCTTAACGCAACCTGTCGACTGTGTGCCCTCGTACGACGAAATCTTAACGAATGCAAGGCGCGAGTCGAAGTTAATCTTACGCACCAAGTCGCTTAGGAACAGGAACGAGCCACTGAGCACAGCAAGGAATACGGGGGTCTTGCCAGCATAACGCTCGTTGAGCTGCTCAGCAACGCGAGCTACGGCCTTATCGATTTCCTCGGCAGGAATCATCTTCTTGAATCTGCGGTCAAGGAGTCTTATCTTATCCATAAATCAAAATTTTCTTCAAAGTTACATATTTATTTTCACATCTCCAAACTACGATGTCTTAACTCTGTCGAGGATGCCCGTCAGCGCCGCAAGGATAACGCCATAGTTGGTGATGGCTACACCCTGCTCGCGTGCTCGTGCTACGCGGCTCAGTACCAGCTTGCGGTTGAACATACACGCGCCGCAGTGGATAACAAGGTCGTAAGGCGTGAGGTCCTCGGGGTAGTCCGCGCCACTTACGATGTCGATACTCAGCTCTTCGCCAAACCTCTTGCGCAGCAGGCGGGGTAGCTTCACGCGTCCAATATCCTCGTTCTGAGGCGTATGCGTGCAGGCCTCGGCGATGAGGATGCGCGATGCGGGGGTGATTCGGCCCAGCGCCTTGACACCCTCAACAAAGAGCGCAATGTCACCCTTGTAGCGCGCAAAGAGTATCGAGAACGATGTCAGCGTCGAGGACTCAGGCTTGAGGGCATATACCTCGTTGAAGGCCTGCGAGTCGGTGATGATGAGCTCAGGTGGTGTCGCCAGCGCTGCGAGTGCCTCGGCCATACGGTCGGGGGTGCAGCATATGGGTATGCAGCCACGGTCGAGTAGCTCGCGTATGGTCTGCACCTGTGGCTGAATGAGTCGACCTTTAGGTGCCGACTTATCTTGTGGCATAACAAGTAGTACCCTATCACCCGCCTTGCAGAAGCCCTCGGTGATAAGTAGCTCCTCGGTGGCGCCGAGGGCGGCGATGGCCTTGATAAGCTCCTCGATGCCCTCGCCTGTAAGTGGGCTAATAGCGAGTGCCTTATGGTTGGTGCGAAACTCGATTTGGGCAAGCAGCTCCTCCCTATCTGTGACGGTGTCGCAGTGCGTGAGTGCTACGATGGTGGGTATCTCCCTTATCTTGCACTCCTTGAGTATATTCATCTCGCTGCTGCCGATGCCCTCCTTGGTGAGGACAACGGCAACATCCGTCCTGTCGAGTACCTTGGCGGTGCGGGCTACGCGCTCCCTGCCCAGCTCCGTATTGTCGTCCAGGCCTGGGGTGTCTATGATAAGAGCCGCACCTAATCCCGTAATCTCCATAGCCTTCTGTACGGGGTCTGTCGTCGTGCCCGCAATGGGCGATACTATCGACACATCCTGCCCCGTAAGGCGGTTTACGAGTGTCGACTTGCCGGCATTGCAGCGGCCGAAGATGGCTATATGTATGCGCTCGGCATTTGCTCTACTCTGCATAGCCGTCCCGCTTAGAATCTGAAGTCTCGCTTACCCTCGATGATAGCCTTGAGGTTCTCCTCCGTAATGCGGCGAATCTTCTCCGATGGTATTACGCGTGTTAGCTTGTCAATCATCTTACCTCCCGCAACCTTAACGGCTGGCGATGCGTAGTCCTCGAGGTACTCTGCCAAGGTCATCAAGGCATTAGGAGCGCAGCAGTTGCCGATAAGTCCTCGCTTAGCAAGCGACATAAACCTATCACCCGTACGACCCTCACGGTAGCAGGCGGTGCAGAAACTTGGTATGTAGCCAAGCTCCAGAAGCCAGCCCACAATCTCGTCGAGCGTTCTCTCGTCCGAGATGTCAAACTGCGCCGACTCAGCTGTCGAGTCGACATCCTCGGCATAGCCACCTACGCTGGTCTTAGAGCCGCCACTAAGCTGCGACACACCCACATCGAGCACCAGCTCGCGTGAGCGCTTCGACTCGCGTGTCGATACAATCATACCAGTATATGGCACAGCGATGCGCAACACAGCAACGATACGGCGGAATACCTCGTCGGTAACTGCATCGGGGAAGTCCTTAGGGTCGATATCGTCGGCAGGGCGTATGCGTGGCACACTGATGGTGTGAGGGCCTACGCCAAAGCGCGCCTCGAGGTGCTCGGCGTGCATAAGGATGCCCACAACATCGTAGCGGTAGTTCGAGAGGCCAAACAGCGCACCCACACCCACATCGTCGATGCCACCGAGCATAGCTCGATCCATCGCCTCGGTGTGGTATGCCCAATCGCTCTTAGGACCCGTAGGGTGCAGGCGCTCGTAGGCAGCACGGTCGTAAGTCTCCTCGAAAAGGATATATGTGCCGATACCCGCATCCTTGAGGCGCGTGTAGTTCTCTACCGTGGTGGCTGCAATGTTGACATTCACGCGACGGATAGCGCCATTCTTGTGCTTAATAGAGTAGATGGTGTCGATAGACTCCAACACATACTCAATAGGGCTTAGCTTAGGGTGCTCACCCGTCTCCAACGCCAAGCGCTTGTGACCCATATCCTGAAGGGCAATCACCTCACGACGAATCTCGTCTTGCGTGAGCTTGCGGCGTGGAATAGTCTTATTCTTAGCGTGATAAGGGCAGTAGACACAGCCGTTGACGCAGTGGTTCGAGAGGTAGAGCGGCGCAAACATCACGATGCGGTTGCCGTAGATGTGCTCCTTGAGGCGGCGCGCAATATCAAAGATGCGCTCCTCAATCTCCTTATCCTCCACCTCGATGAGCACAGCAGCCTCGCGATGCGAGATGCCCTTGCCCTCCTGGGCCTTTGTGAGGATCTCCTCGATGAGTGCCCTATTGTTACGATTCTCGCGTGCATACTCCAGTGTGGCGCGAATCTCGCCATCGTGGATAAACTCCTCGGCACGCTCAGAGTGTACATTATACTTTATTTGGCTCATTGTTTAGTGTTTTGGTTGTTAAAATCTCCTCGCGCGTAGTCTATGTGGTAGCCGATACTCTCAAGCTCCTTCTCCAAGGCTTTGAGTCCCTCGGCTGCCTCCTTGCCCCACGAGGCTTTGTTCTCGTAAATCGCATACTTAGCCCTCACATCCGATGGCGAGAGGTTAGGCATCACGACATTAGCACCCGACAATATACCCTCCAAACGCCCTGTGGGCGAGAGTGTTGCAAGTGCTGTGGTGGATGGTATAAGCGCTGCGGGCAGCATCAAGCGTGCGATGGCTACTGCTGTGAGCGTAAGGTTTAGATCGCCCTTAGGCTCCGAGCCTAGCGGCGTAGCGTGGTGGGGTAGGAAGGGACCGATGCCCACCATCTCGGGCTTATACCTCTCTATAAGTTTTAAGTCTTCAACTAAGTGCGCCGTAGTCTGACCCTTGACACCAATCATCATACCCATACCCACCTGGTACTCGGCACGCTTGAGCGCCTCGACACAGGCCAGGCGGTGCTTGATGCCCTTGCCCGAGGGGTGTAACGAGTCGTACAGCTCCTCGTTGGCGGCCTCGTGGCGTAGTAGGTAACGGTTAGCGCCTGCGCGCTTGAGACGCAGGTAGGACTCCTCGCTGCGCTCGCCCAGCGAGAGTGTAATGGCTACATCGGGGTAGAGACTACGCATACGCGAGAGTAGCTCGGTGAGCCACTCGTCAGAATGTGTGCCATCCTCACCGCCCTGAAGTACGAAGGTGCGAAAACCCAACGCATATCCCTCCTTGCAGCACTCCAGCACCTCCTCCATTGTGAGGCGATAGCGCTCAGCGGTGCGATTGCTACGCCTCAGGCCGCAGTACAAACAGTCGGCACGGCAGTAGCTCGAGAGCTCGATGAGCCCTCGTATATATACGCCAAGTCCGAACTGCTGGCGTGCAGTTCGGACGGCTTCTTCTCTGAGATATTGTAGCACGCTGGGGTCTGTGGCACACGCATCAATGAGTGTGCCCAATCCCATTGCGTCGAGCGTATGACTTGACGCCAGCTGCTCAACCAACTCTCTCATTCTTATCTCTTCTTAAGCTCGGCATCGAATGTCTTTTTACCGTCGCCATAAGCGGTGTGTACGCTCGGACCTGAGATACAGCCACCATCGCAGACCATAACCTCGATGAACTGAGCTGGGGCCTTACCAGTCTTGCCGTAAGCCTTCAAGAGAGCGACATTCTTCTTATTGAGACCAGCGATCTGCAATGTAGTGAAGTCGATCTTGCCAGCAACAAGCTCCTTAACCGCTGCGGTAACACCACCATTCTCAGCAAAACCGTGTGCCGAGCGGCGTGATGCGCAGTCAACAGGGTGAACATTAGCCTCACCGAGCTCGATGTTCATACCGCCAAGGATAGCGTGTACCTCCTCGTAGGTGAGTACGAAGTCAACCTTGCCCTGCAAGTCCTCGCGACGAACCTCCTTACGCTTAGCGATACAAGGACCTACGAATACGAGCTTCGCGTTAGGATACTTCTCGCGTGCGAGTTCTGCGGTATAGATCATTGGTGAGTATGTTGTAGAGATGTACTTCTGCAACTCAGGAGCGTGCTTGCGTGCCATCTCCATATACGATGGGCAGCAAGATGTGGTCATAAATGCCTGACCCTCCTCCATCTTCTCTGCAAACTCGTGAGTCTCCTTCTCGGTAGTAATCTCAGCACCACGAGCCACCTCGATAACATCCTTGAAACCGATAGCCTTGATAGCACCGTAAACCTGCTCGGTAGGTACATTGTACTGCGAGAGGATAGATGGAGCAACCATAGCTACAACCTCCTCGCCACGGCGGATAGCCTGCAAGATGTCGAATACCTGTGAAATCTCGAAGATAGCACCGAATGGGCAAGCATTCATACACTTACCGCAGTAGATACACTTCGTCTCGTCGATATGCTCAACGCCATACTCATCCTTAGAGATAGCGCCCACTGGGCAGGCCTCCTCGCAAGGAACAGGGATGTAGACGATAGCGTGGTAAGGACAAGCCGCGAAGCACTTACCGCAGCTGATACAGATCTTGTGGTTGATCTTACCCTGTGAAGTCTCAGGATCGAACTCGATAGCGTTCTTAGGGCAGGCGTGCTCACAAGCACGAGCAACGCAACCACGACAGAGGTTTGTGATATCGTAGTTAGTGCGCACGCACGATGAGCAAGCCTCGTCAATAACGCACATAATATTGTCTTTGATCTTCTTGCGGTCGAGGGCCATCTGCGCGTATGCTGAAAGTGGCATAAGCTCATCAGCCTCGTCGGTCATATCATAGCCAAGCAGTGGGAGAGACTTGTACTTCCACACCGCACGCTCCTTATGGATGCAGCAACGGCCTCGCACCTGCGAGTTGCGTGGGCTAAATTCGATGGGTAGTCGGTCGATAGACTCGACAAGTTTACCCTCATTCCAGAGGCTTACGAGTTTCGTAAGAAGTCTCTGGCGCACAATCATTACATTATTTTTAATTGCCATACGATAAAAGTTGGGTTTTCAATTAGGCAAAGGTAATAAATTTTACGCCAATCATACAAATTTATCGTGCTTTATTTATCGTGCCATAGTGCTTTTACCTACTATGTGGTTATTTCGGCGAGGCGAATGTCGTTTTTTGCGTATAGAGGATGATGTTTCTTGCCGTTTAGCAAAATAAAAACGGTGGCTACCACAATGGTAACCACCGTCGAGTTAGTTGTGTCAATGGCGCGTAGCAATGCCACAAAATGCGCGTAACGGAACCCTATAATATATAGGTATGCTACTTGCGCTGGCGGCGCTGCTCACGGTTGATGGTCATCTGCTCCTGCTGTTGGCGCAATGCCTCCTCGTAGCGCTCCTGGAACTTCGACTTCTTCTTAGGCTTGCGCGTGAGGAGCTTCTCTCGTACCTTCTCGTCGTCGACGCTCTGGCGGATGGCGAACATAATAATCATTGTGAACACCTGCGAGAGGAAGTAGTAGTAGCACAAACCTGATGAGTAGCTGTTAAGGAAGCAGAGCATCATTAGTGGCATAAAGTAGACCATCATAAACTTCATCATACCCGCACCTGGCTGACCTGCGGTAGTAGCGGCCTGCTGCTTGTAGGTCATAAACGAGTAGCCGAAGAGCGATACGGCCATAAGCAGTGCAAAGAGGCTGATGTGGTCGCCATAGAATGGGATGTTGAACGGCAACTTCACGATGCTATCGTATGTCGAGAGGTCGTCGGCCCAGAGGAAGCCCTCGCCACGAAGCTCGATACTTGCAGGGAAGAAGCGGAACATAGCCCAGAGGATAGGCATCTGGATAAGCAAAGGCAAGCAACCACCCATAGGGTTGATGCCGACCTTCTGGTAGAGCTCCATCATCGCCTGCTGCTTCTTCATCGCATCCTCCTGGTTAGGGAACTTCTTGTTGATGGCATCCATCTCAGGGCGAATAGCGCGCATCTTAGCCGTAGACATATAGCTCTTGTAGGTAAGTGGCAAAATAACCAACTTAACAAATACGGTGAGGAGCAATATGATAAGGCCGAAGCCTAAGCCCTTGTCGCTGAGCCAATGGAAGATAGGAATTGTGATAATCTTGTTCCACCAGCCGATAAGCACACCACCCATTGGGATGATGACCTCCATATCGACATCCTCGCCCATAAACTCTACGCCCTTCATAACCTTATAGTCGTTAGGACCGTAGTAGAGTGCGAGGTTGTACTGCTCGGTGCCTGCGGTGTGAGGGATAGCTACGAGGGCGTTGTACTCCTTGACAAAGCCCTTGGTCGCATCCTTAGCGGTTCTGAAGCTCGCCTCTGCGCTGAACATATCCTTCGAAATGAGTGCCGATGTGAAGTACTGCTGCTTAAGAGCGAGCCACTTCAACTCCTCGAGGCTCTCCTCCTCGCCCGAAGCGTCAAGCTCGTCGTCGTCGCCATCGCTCATATAGATGATGTTCGAGGCCATAGACTCGTTCTGGAAGCTGCGCTCGTTCTGCATCGAGCGGTTGTTCCACACAAGCTCGATGGCGCCATCACGAAGCAATGGGTCGATGCCCTGCTGCTTGATGGTAAAGTCAACGAGGTAGTCACGACTGAGGTTGCCGGTGTTGTAGATGGTGTAGATGTACTCCAATGCTGCGTTGGTATCTACGGCCAGCGACATAGTAACCACGGTGTGGTCGTCGTACTGCTCTACATTAGGCGTGAAGTAGTAGTCGTTGGTGTTGAGCGCCTCGCTATCGTTGCGGTGAAGGGC
>JAGBTP010000073.1 GCA_017631255.1 Alistipes sp. | reverse complement strand
GCCACGATCTCGTTACGGAAGGCCTTACCAATCTGTGCGATACCGAAAGGCAACTTCATACGACCTGTCTTCTGCACATTGAGGTAGTTCACAAAGATACCCTGTGCGGTCTCAGGACGAAGGTACACGGTGTTAGCACCGTCGGCGGTAGAACCCATCTGTGTCGAGAACATAAGGTTGAACTGACGAACATCGGTCCAGTTACGAGTACCTGAGATAGGGCACACGATCTCGCAGTCGATGATGATCTGCTTGAGCTCCTCGAGGTTGTTGGCGTTGAGGGCCTCAGCAAAGCGAGCGTGGATAGCCTCCATCTTAGCCTTTACCTCCAACACACGAGGCGATGTAGCAAGGTACTGAGCCTCGTCGAAGCTCTCGCCAAAACGCTTGCGAGCCTTCTCCACCTCCTTCTGAATCTTCTCCTCCTGCTTTGCCATCCAATCCTCGACGAGGACATCAGCACGATAGCGCTTCTTTGAATCCTTGTTGTCGATAAGTGGATCGTTGAAGGCACCAACATGGCCCGATGCCTCCCAAGTCTTTGGGTGCATAAAGATAGCCGCATCGATACCAACGATGTTGTCGTTGAGCTTAACCATCGAATCCCACCAGTAGCGCTTGATGTTATTCTTAAGCTCTACACCATTCTGACCATAGTCGTAAACAGCACCAAGACCGTCATAAATCTCGCTCGAAGGGAAAATAAAACCATACTCCTTACAGTGAGCGATCAGCTTCTTAAACAATTCTTCCTGTGTCATAATATCTATTTTTTTGTATCTCTTTTTTCGATTCCAACGCTTCGGCCCGCCCGCAGCGCTGCGCCACAACGAGCGCCCACATCACGCGCGTGCGATACCAAACTGCAAAGGTAGTAATTTTATTGCAATTTATTTACTCATTTCACAAGATTATGTGCGCGGAATGAATAATATCCCTCACTTGCGATGATTATGTGGTCCAGAAGGCGTATGTCGAAGAGCTGCGCCGCCTCTGCTACGCGCTCCGTAAGCGAGAAGTCCGCACCGCTGGGTTCAGGATTACCCGAAGGGTGGTTATGCACGATAACAATCTGCACAGCAAGTAGTTCCAGCGCCCTCTTGATGATAAGTCTACAATCCACCACTGTCGACTGCACGCCGCCCTGGCTTATGCGCATACGCTCCAGCACACGCCCCGACGATGCAAGGTATAGCACCCAGCACTCCTCGTGCTGCAATGCGCCCAAAAGTGGCTCCATAATACGCACCACATCGCCATCCGACGCCACCATATCGTGTGCTGCCGCTCCCGCCTGCGCCACCCTACTACCGAGCTCTGCCGCCGCCTTGAGCTTTGCGGCACGCACCCTGCCCATACCCACGAGCATCCTCAGGCGCGCAAAGTCGCACGCCGCAACGCCCGTAAGCGCACCTCCACATTCGGCAATTATCTCCTTTGCGGCACTGAGCGCACCATCATCGCCCTGATCCTCGGCCACAACGACGGCAACAAGCTCCTCGTCCGTAAGTGCCGCAGCACCACGCAACTGTAATTTCTCGATAATATTCTTCATCGTAGTAGGATTTATCATACGAAGGTAGGCATAATTGTCGAGAATGGCAACAACCGCAGCCATAATTCTCACCCGACGCCACCACAAACAAAAAGGGAGGACACCGAAGCATCCTCCCATACATATATCAGCTAACCGTTAGTTACACTTCGAGTAGCCGCAGGCCATACAGGTGAGGCAACCATTCTGGTACGCCATATTCTCCTGACCGCACTGTGGGCAACGACCCTTACCGCGTGTACCATCCTTGATGTAGCGCTTAAGGGCACGCTCAACGCCATTCTTCCAGGTGTTGATGGTCTCCGAGTCGAGGTGCAAGCCGTCGACAAGCTGAACAACCTTGTCGATAGGCATACCGTAGCGCAATACGCCCGAAATGAGCTTCGCGTAGTTCCAGAACTCCTCGTCGAAGAGACGCGAGATACCACCGATGGTGTTGATATAGCCGTAGCGGTCCTGATACTGGAAGTCGTAGCGCTTGCTGCCGTCAGCCTCAGTAACCTTGAGGATGTTACCCTGAGTGATGGTCTTAGGGATGTACATAGCATCCTCCTCAATCTTACCTGTGAAGATCTCGTAAGGACGGTCATCCTGCTTACCTACGAAGGCAATCCAATCCTCCGAGCCGTTCTTGAAGCGCACGATGTCGGCAGGGATAGACTCTGGACGACGCATAGAGCTGCTGCTTGAACACTTGCTCTTCGATGCGCTCTTATCCTTAACATCGAGAAGCACGCCATCACGACAGCCGTCACGATATACGGTGATACCCTTACAACCCGACTCCCACGCCGTACGATATACATCGGCAACGAGCTCCTCGGTAACCTCATTAGGGAGGTTTACGGTTACAGAGATTGAGTGGTCTACCCACTTCTGGATAGCGCCCTGCATCTTCACCTTAGCAACCCAGTCGATATCGTTTGCCGTAGCCTTGTGGTATGGCGACGCCTTGAGCCACTTGTCAAGCTCCTCCTCCGTGATGTTTGCCAAGCGAGTGGTGTCGTAGCCGTTAATCTCGAGCCACTTAACAAACTGGTGGTGGAAGACATAGTACTCGATGAACTTCTCGCCTGTCTCATCCACGAACGAAGCGTTCTGCTCCTTGTCCGATGGGTTAATCTTACGGCGACGCTTGTACACAGGGCGGAACACTGGCTCGATACCCGATGTTGTCTGCGACATAAGCGATGTAGTACCCGTAGGTGCGATAGTAAGCATAGCGATGTTACGACGGCCATACTTCTTCATCTCCTCACGGAGCTCAGGTGCAGCCTCCAAGATACGCTCGATCATTGGGTTACCCTGCTCCTTCTCGAAGTTAAACACACCGAAGGCACCACGCTCCTTAGCCATATGCACCGAAGCACGATAAGCCTCCACAGCGAGGGTCTTGTGTACCGTTACTGCAAAGTCGATAGCCTCCTCCGAGCCGTAGCGCAAGCCGAGTGCTGCCAACATATCACCCTCAGCGGTGATACCGAGACCCGTACGGCGGCCCTTGAGTGCCATATTCTTAATCTTGTGCCACAACTCAAGCTCCACGCGACGCACATCGTCATCCTCTGGGTCGTTTGCAATCTTCGAGATGATAAGCTCAACCTTCTCAAGCTCGAGGTCGATGATATCATCCATAAGGTGCATAGCCTTAGCGATATGGCTCTTGAAGAGTTCGAAGTTGAACTTAGCCTCCTTGGTAAATGGATTCTCCACATAGCTCAACAAGTTGAGTGCCAAGAGGCGACAGCTATCGTATGGACACAATGGAATCTCGCCACAAGGGTTTGTCGATACGGTACGGAAGCCCTCGTCAGCATAGCAGTCGGGCACGCTCTCACGGATGATGGTATCCCAGAAGAGCACGCCTGGCTCTGCCGACTTCCACGCATTGTGGATAATCTTATTCCACAACTTATGAGCCTCAATCTCACGCGAGAAGAGTGGATTCTCTGAGCCGATAGGGAACACCTGCTGGTACTTCTCACCAGCAAGTGCTGCGCGCATAAACTCGTCGTCAATCTTGATAGATACATTAGCACCCGTAACCTTACCTGTGTCGACCTTGGCGTCGATGAAGTGCTCAGCATCTGGGTGCTTGATAAGCAACGAGAGCATAAGCGCACCACGACGACCATCCTGCGCAACCTCGCGTGTAGAGTTCGAGTAGCGCTCCATAAATGGCACGATACCTGTCGAAGTGAGAGCCGAGTTGAGCACAGGGCTACCCGTAGGACGGATGTGTGAGAGGTCGTGACCTACGCCGCCACGACGCTTCATAAGCTGCACCTGCTCCTCGTCCATACGGAAGATACCACCGTACGAGTCAGCAGGGTTCTTATGGCCGATAACAAAGCAGTTCGACAACGATGCCACCTGCATATTGTTACCGATACCGGTCATAGGGCCACCCTGAGGAATCACATAGCGGAAGTGGTCGAGGAGCTCGAAAATCTCGCTTGCGCTAAGTGGGTTAGGATAGTTGTTCTCGATACGAGCGAGCTCACCAGCGATACGGTTGTGCATATCCTCTGGCGTGGTCTCGTAGATGTTACCGAATGAGTCCTTGAGGGCATACTTGCTCACCCACACCTGTGCAGCGAGCTCATCACCCTGGAAATACTCCTTCGATGCAGCGACAGCGTCTTCGTACTTTACCGTCGCAAGTTCCTGGTTATTAGGCTTCTGAGTCATTGTATCTATCTGTTATTTAATTATTTTCATCCGTAATTATTATCCACGAGCCACCTCAGCCCGCCACATTTATCACTGTTGAGGCTAATTCAGGCATACAAAATTCGTGATTTTTTATCGTATAAACGATAGCTCACACCTCTATTTTTCGACACTTTATTCACAAAAAATAAAAATGTGCGTCTGAGCTATCTCTGGCGCACATCTCACGGTATGACTTTCGTCACTACCCCCTGCGACGCCGACCATTCACAAGGCCAAAGAGCACCATTCCGACGATACCGCTGACCACTCCGACACCCGCACCGAGCAGGATATCCTGAGGGAAGTGGCACGCAAGGTAGATACGCGAGTAACATATCAACGCTGCCACGAGCACCATTAGTGCCGTAAACCAGCGTCGACCCACAGCCTTTATGCTCACCATAGCGATGGCCACGATTGTTGCCGTATGCGCCGACACCGTACCGTAGATGTTACCCGTATGGTAGCCATTTGTCACAAAATCGAGACCTTCAGGCGTGTACATAGGTCTCAGGCGCGCTGGGAACGAGGGGATAAGGTCTGCCAAAAATCCCTGATGCTTGAAGATTCCCGCCACGATGTCGGCCATAGCTATCGCCACGCCGAGGGCCACAACGAGAGCCACCACGCCACGCCACGAGCAGCGGCGCCATACCATATATATAATAAGGAGGTAGAGCGGCACCCACATCTTCAAGCCCGACACCGCTATCATCGCACTATCGAGCCACTGAGGACCGTCGAAGTTCAGAGCCTCGAACAGCGGCCAATCCCATCTAACATCGTTCATAATTCGCCTTTCTATCTAATCGTTAAAATGCGGCATACATCGGCAGTCCACCGCCCGCACCCGTCTCCGCAGCAAGCAACATACCGCACTCCATAACGAGCCATATCGCCGCCACCATAATAAGCCATTGTCCCACGACACCCACCTTGACCACACCCCTACGCAGCGCCTCGTCCCAACGGCGAGGCATAGCGTGAAGTAGGTAACCGACACCCATAATCACAAAGGCAACAGCCGAGCCCTCGACCACGAGGGCCACATCCTCAAATGAGAAGTTATAGGCAATGCGTGAGAGCATATCGCCCACCACGGTCATATCGTCAGCCGTAAAGAGCAGCCATCCAAATGCCACGATGTGGAAGGTAACGAGTGTAGCCACCACCCTGCACACCACGCCCATCTGGGCACCTACACTCTTAGCACCTGGCACCACCTTGAGCCACACCTTATGCAGCGCCAGCGCCACGCCGTGCAGCAGTCCCCACGCGATGAAGGTCATACCCACACCGTGCCACAAGCCGCCAAGCAACATCGTGAGGATGAGGTTGAGGTATGTCCTAACACTACCGCAGCGGTTACCGCCAAGCGAGATATATAGGTAGTCCTTGAGCCAAGTCGAGAGCGATATATGCCACCTACGCCAGAACTCCGTAATCGTAGCCGAGTGGTACGGCGCATCGAAGTTATCCGGCAGGCGAAAGCCGAGCATCAACGCCACACCTTGCGCAATATCGGAGTAACCCGAAAAGTCGCAATATATCTGGAGCGTGAAGCCATATATTGCCATCAGCGCCACGAAGCCTCCGTCGCCCAACTTACCCGCAAAGGCGGGAGCCACGAAGAGCGCGCCTATGGCCTTGGCGATGACGGCATACTTAATCATACCCCCCGCAATGAGCGCCACAGCACGACCGAAGTCCTCCCTCGTCACCGTAGCCTTCGCCGCCTCAATCTGTGGGATGAACTCCTTGGCCTTAACCAGCGGACCGAGGAACATCTTAGGGAAGAACGAGAGCAGGAAGAGGTAGCTCGAGAATCGCCTAAGCGGCTCAATCACACCTCGCTTGATGTCAACGACATAGGCAATCGACTGAAACACAAAGAACGACACGCCCGCAGGCACCACCACACTCTCCCAGTCGAGCGTTCCCTCAGCATAGAGGCCATTAACGAGGTCGACAAAGAAGTTCGTCGCCTTGAAGTAGACCAGAATGGCAACATTTATCACCACACTGAGCGCCACCCAACCACCACCGCTGCCACCTCGCTGTTTGATACAATACACCCTGCGGCCTATGAGGTAGTCCGAGAGCGCCACAAAGAGCAGCAGCAACAGATACAGGCCCGATAGTTTGTAGTAGAAGTATAACGAGAAGAGCACCACATATAGTGTCCTAAGGTGTGCCCTGCCACGCACCATAAGGTACCCCACACCAAACACAAGGAAGGCAAAAAGGAAGAATCCCGTGGTGAGCGTAAGCGGCGATGCGGCGTCGTACTCAAGGAGCGACACCACACGCTGCCACAGCGCGTTATCGAACTTTAGAAACTCACCCATTACTCCTCACCGTTATCACTTACCACCTCACTTAGCTCCTCAGCACTATCCTCCATCACCTCGTCGCCACTCTCCTCCACGGCAAAGAGCGTATCGGCAACGCTCATCACCATCTTCATCTGCGCATCGAGTCTACGCTCCGCCTCCAGCGCCTTAGCACGACGCATAGCATCGAGGCGCGCACTCTCCTCCTCACGCTGCACAAGGATATCATATACAGGCTCGACGATGGCCGCAACCATAGCCTCCGCCACCTTGCGACCGCCCTTGAAGTTGATGTGCGTATAGTCATTTGCCGCCCAGCCATTAGCCACGAAGGCTGGCATACCGCCCAGCGCCGCCATAGCCTGCGAGGTATTCCAGAACGCCACCTTGGTGCTATCTGCCGCAGCCCTCTGGTACGAGGTGAGGGCATCCACCGAGCCGATAGGCACATACGAGCCCGACTCGTCGCTGCGCACCCAGCGGTCGCTAACACCCATAACGAGTATCGCAGCACCGGGGAAGCAGCGCTCGGCATAGGCAATCATATTACATAGCTGCGTGCGGTAGTTCGAGTATCCTCGCTGACCCTTCTGCATAATGTTGAGACCATACTGCAACACCACGAGGTCGTAACCAAGCATATCGTGCGCCTGACGATTTATCGCCGCACCCGTACCGAAGATGGCGTGACCGTTGTTGCTGCGCACCGAGAAGTTATCGACCGCAACGCCACCCTCCGACTCGAGCGATACGCCGTAGCAAAGGATGTTACCCTTAGCGACCTTAACCCTCAGCGAAGCGATATTCTCGGCCTCGACATATATCTCCCTCAGGCGCTCGTCAGCCGCCACCTCCACGCTATGCGGAATACTGTCGTTGAGCATAAGCTCCACAACACTCGTATCACGACTATAAAGCAGCACCCTCGCCCTTGTGCACGAGTCGAGCGTAGGGAATGCGTCGGTCGTCTGCCAGCGCGTAGTGGCACCCACGCCACCCTTCGCCAGGTAGCCCGACACGAAGAACTTATCGGCCATATCCTGCGGCACGCTCTTAGGCTTCATCACGCTATATGCCGACCACGCCGACGATGTACGCTTTACGGTCTTGCGCACCGTAGCAAATGGTATGTCGCACGCCACAAAGCCCACGCCACGACCGCCAAACAGACCCTGAAGCTCGGCTCTAAGGTCCGAGGTTAGGATGTCGCCCTCGACAAACGAGTCACCCATAAAGGCGATGCGCACACTCTCGCCCGAAGCCAACTTATCGTAAAACTGCTCAAGGCGCGTAGTTGCCAGAGTATCGAAATCCTCGATGTGTACAACAGCGTCGGAGAGGGCACCACGCAGCGCCTCACTACTTAGCGGACGCACCTCCAACGGTTCAACCTCGCCAGCGACCCACTCATACCTCACCGGAGGCAACTCAGGCAGCGTATCCTGCTCAACCACAACCTCCTCGACCACGCTCATAGCGGCGAGTTCCTGCTCCAGACGCTCGATGTCGGCCTCATACTCCACCAGCTCATCGGCTGCGCCATCCCTCAGTTCAGAGAGGATGTCGACACGCTCAATGGTCATACCAAAGAGCGAGAACTGTGGCACGAAGCCCAGCCCCACCACGCCCACAATAACGGCGAGCGTGAACCACACGATGCGAGGTGCAGAGTCTCTATTTTTCATTGGTCTATCTTCTATTTTTAATCAGGGCTACATAGTAGAGTAGCGTAATTATCGAGCTTAGTGCCGCTACCAAGTAGGTGCGTGCTGCCCAGCGCAAGGCCTCGTGAGCACCGTCGAGCTCGTTATCGCACAGCATACCACTACTCTCCAACCACGCCACCGCACGCTGCGAGGCGTTATACTCCACAGGCAGGGTCACAATGGCAAAGAGTGTCGACATACCGATAAGCGCAATGCCCACCCAGCAGAGTGCTGCACTATGGGTGAACGACATCAGCGCGATGCCTACGAGTATCACCCAGCCCGCCAGCCTCGACGAGAGGTTAACCACCGGCACCAGTTGCGAGCGCAGGCGTATAGGGCCGTAACCCGTAGCGTGCTGCACCGCGTGACCACACTCGTGTGCCGCAACGGCTGCCGCAGTGATTGTGGCTGCGTTATATACCGCATCGCTGAGATTCACGGTCATAGTCGTAGGATCGAAGTGGTCGGTGAGGTGTCCCGCCGTATGCGTCACCTTAACATTGTAGATGCCATTGTCGCGCAACATCTTTTCAGCTATCTCCCTACCCGTCATACCGCGTGGCGACTGCCTCTCGGAGTAGCGACGCATCACCGACTTAAGGCGCATCTGCACGACAGCACCAGCGATAGCCACCGCCACCATAAGCAGTACGACCGCACTATACGAGCCACTCGCCTCGGCCATAGGATATGTCTGCAAAATATGAAACATCACGATTTTCGTTTACTATTAGAGCAGGTGGTAAATATATGCCGCATAGCACGCCACAAAGAGGATACCCTCCACGCGTGTGAGTTTATCCCTACCAATTACAAATGCTGTGAGCATAATGAACGCCGCAGCAGCCACCGCAACATAGATGTCGAACATCGTCACGCCACCCATTGTCAGCGGTGTCACTGTCGAGCAAGCACCGAGGATGAGCAGGATGTTGGCGATATTCGAGCCAAGGACATTACCGAGGGCCAGCGAAGCACTACCCTTAAAGATAGAGACGAGACTTGCTGCCAACTCAGGGAGCGAGGTACCACCCGCAAGGAGTGTAATGGCGATAACGGCCTCCGACACACCGAGTGCCTTAGCGATATTCGTTGCACTCGTAACGAAGAGATCACCACCATAGATCAAGCCCGCAAGACCGAGCACAATCCACACAGGAATGCGCCATAGTGGCATCGTTGGGATGCTACCCTCCTCCTCTGCCGCCTGAGGGTTGAGCTGCTGCTCCTTCTTGTCGGCGCGTATTGTCCACCATATCATTGCCACATATCCCGCAAGGAGGAGTACACCCTCAAGACGCGAGATAGTGCCGCCCGTAAGCGTCACAACAAGCAACGCCACAGTAGCGGCGATACACATAGGGATATCACGACGAACATTCTTCTTCGTAAACATAATAGGCACGAAGATGGCACAGATGCCGAGGATGGCAAAGACATTAAAGATATTCGAGCCAACGATATTACCGATTGCCATATCGCCGTGACCACCGAGGGCAGCGAGCATACTAACCGTAAGCTCAGGCATAGATGTGCCCACAGCCATCACCGTAAGACCTACGATAAACTCAGGGATGTGCAGACGCTTTGCGAGGGCCACAGAGCCATCGGTGAGGAGTGTCGCAGCGACGATAATCATCACCAGCGCACCTGTAAGAATCAAATAATCCATACTTAATTTTTAGTCAGTATAATATTTATATTATAAAATCGCGCAAAGATAATAAAAAGATAGAAAAACGCAAAGCAAAGGGCACCAACCCCTCACTTTGCGTTATTTATTCCTTTCGCAGCTGCAATATAGCGTCCCTTGCACAGCTGCACTATGGCGCTGCCAGCCTACAACTTCACGCCCGTAAGCTCCTCCACAGCCATACACCCCTCGTCGCCAAGCGACAATGAGTAGTCGTTGACAAAGAGCTTGATATGGCTGTCGATGACCCTATCGTCGAGCTCCTGCGCGTGCTGCTTGACATAGTTGCGTGACTCGGTCGGATGACTAAAGGCATACTCTATACTTCGCCTCAACACCCTCTCTACCAGCGCGATAGTCTCCGCATCAAGACTCCTTGATGCCACTATCGAGCCCAAAGGCAAGGGCAGCGATGTACGCCTCTCCCACTCCACGCCAAGGTCGGCAACGAGCTCCAGATTATGCCTATCGTAGACAAACCTACCTTCGTGGATAAGTACGCCACCATCGAACTCGCCCCCCGCCACCGCATCGGCAATGGTAGAGAAGAGCCGTGGTTCGCGCTCCACAATCGCAGGGAATAGCTTGCGCACCAACATATTAGCCGTCGTATGCACGCCTGGCACAGCGATACGCCTCAGCGGCTCCACCTCACCCTTACGACGCACCAGCAGCGGGCCATTACCCCTGCCAAGCGCCGAGCCACTATCGAGCAGTGCGTAATGCTCAATGATGGCGGGCAGCAGTGCTGTGCTACACTTCGTGACATCATATTTCGACGCAAGTGCCGCCTCGTTAAGTTGCTCAATATCGAGGTACGCCACCTCGAACTTTAGCCCCTCGGTATCGATGCGGCCGTTGACCATAGCATCGAACATAAAGGTATCGTTCGGGCAGGGCGACATCGCCAATTGAATCACTCCACTCATATTCGTAACTAACTGCTTTTCCTTATTTTACATCCTGGCTTCGAGCGCTGCAAGAGTACGACCTAACACCTCGACAGCCTCCTTCACACGCCACAAAGCAAAGGGCTCACCCACGCGATTTGAGATAGCCCTTATCTCCACCGCACGGAAGCCGACGACCTCCGCCAGAGCAAAGAGCGCCGCACCCTCCATATTCTCCACCAAGGCATCGTCAGCCACTGACGAGGCTCCGTGCACCGTATTTGAGCACACGCAGCGCAGCGAGGTATATGGCTCTGTGGTATAGCTCTGCTGGAAGCGTTCGGGCAGCTCCGAGCACCTCTCCGCCGTCACCTCAACAACCTCGCCCACAGCGATATCCGAGCCATATGCACCCGCAATACCTGCAAGCACAACACAGCTCTGAGCGCCCACTACGCCCTCGCGAACAAGGTGCATAATCGTCGCCGAGGTGGCCACCATACCAACACCCGAGACAACCACCCTCGCCTCGGGAGATAGCTCCCTGAAGATGGTTGCCTCGGTGTCGGTAGGGAATAGATATATTCTACTCGCCTTATTCACTTTATGCAACTATACGATACCCTCTACATTGCCATCCTCCGCAAGGTGGATATTGCTTGCCTGAGGTGTCTTGCTAAGACCTGGCATACGCATAATATCGCCCGCAAGAGCTACGATAAAGCCACTACCTGCGTTGAGCTCGATATCCTTGATGTTAATCTCGAAGCCCTCGACGCTGCCGTAGCGCTTAGCGTCGGCGCTGAACGAGAACTGAGTCTTGGCGATACATACAGGCAAGTTACCCATACCCCACTTCTCCAAGAGGGCAATCTCCTTCTGAGCCTTAGGACCAAATACCACTGAGCCAGCGCCGTAGATATTCTTAGCCACCTTGGTAATCTTCTCCTTGATGCTGTCCTCGAGGTCGTAAGCGTAGTTGATAGGTGCCGATGGCTGAGTCTCGATGAGCTCAACAGCGGCGCGTGCCAAGTCAGCAGCACCTGCACCACCCTCAGCATATGCGTTGTTAATCACGCAGCGAACGCCAATCTCCTCGCAGTGCTGCATCACGAGTGCAATCTCCTCGTCGGTATCGCTTGCAAAGCGGTTGAAGCACACCAATACGGTCTGGCCAAACTTCTTGAGGTTAGCCACATGGCGGTCGAGGTTAGCAAAGCCCTGCTTAAGACCCGCAGCATTAGGTAGCTTAATCTCTGCCTCTGGCACGCCACCGTGCATCTTAAGCGCCTGAGTTGAGGCAACAAGCACTGTAAGGTCTGGCTTAAGACCCGACTGGCGACACTTGATATCGAGGAACTTCTCAGCACCGAGGTCGGCACCGAAACCTGCCTCAGTAACGGTATAATCAGCCCACGACATAGCCATACGGGTAGCAATCACCGAGTTACAGCCGTGTGCGATATTCGCAAAAGGACCACCGTGGATGATTACAGGGTTGTGCTCGGTTGTCTGCACGAGGTTAGGGTTGATAGCATCCTTAAGAAGTGCTACCACAGCACCCGTAACACCGAGGTCGTTAACCGTAAGTGGGGTGTCGTCGTAGCGCACGCCAAGCACGATGCGGCCGATGCGCACATACAAGTCCTCAACGCTACGCGCAAGGCACAAGATAGCCATAATCTCCGATGCTGGGGTGATATCGAAACCTGTCTCAGTAGGAATACCGTTAGCCGAACCACCAAGACCTGTCACGATGTTACGAAGCGAGCGGTCGTTCATATCGAGCACGCGACGCCACATCACCTTCTTAAGACCCACCTGCTGCGAGCGGTTGTGGTAGAGATAGTTATCGAGCAGCGCTGCGATAAGGTTGTTTGCCGATGTGATGGCGTGGAAGTCGCCGGTAAAGTGGAGGTTGATATCCTCCGATGGGAGCACCTGAGCGTAGCCACCACCCGTAGCACCACCCTTCATACCGAAGCAAGGACCGAGCGAAGGCTCACGAAGCGCGATGATGGCATTCTTACCGATGTGGTTAAGACCCATACCGAGGCCGATGCTCACGGTAGTCTTACCCACACCCGCCTTAGTTGCGGTGATAGCCGTTACGAGGATAAGGTGACTCTTGGCAACCTTCTTGTCGTCGATGAGCTTGTAAGGGACCTTAGCGATATACTTACCATAGTTGAACACCTCGTCATCTGGGAAGCCAACCTTAGCCGCTACCTCGCGAATATTCTTGAGTTTGGTCTCTCTTGCAATCTCAATATCAGTTTTCATATCATTCATAGTTTCATTCAGCTTTAAGTTATTCGTTGTGATACGATACATTTACTTGTTCATTGCCGCAAAAATAGAGCAACTCTGCCAATATATCAAATAGATATAATCGAACACTGCATCGAATATATCAATATTACAACGAATAACCCTCAGCTGAGTGCATATAACAATAACTCTTAATTACTACTCCTTGCCGATTACAGCCTCGAGCTCCTCAACGGTTAGAGGCAACAACTTATCGCCAATGAAGCGGCTACCGCTCTCGGTTACAAGTACATCGTCCTCGATACGGATACCACCGAAGTTGCGATATGCGTCGAGTGCATCATAGTCCACGATGCCTGTGAACTTACCCTCTGCACGACACTTATCCATAAGTGCAGGGATGAAGTAGAGGCCTGGCTCGTCAGACATCACCGTACCTGGCTCCACACGCCAAGTAGAGCGGTGGATACAAGTTGCCGACTTAGCAGCACGCTCCGCAACGGTAGAGAAGTCGAACGAGCGCTCGCCGATGTTCTCCAAGTCGTGAACATCCATACCCATACCGTGACCAAGACCGTGAGGCATAAAGAGGTAGAGAGCACCAGCGTCAACAGCGTCCTCTGGTGTCGACTTGATGAGACCCATACCCTTGAGGCCATCAGCAAGTGAGAGGTATGCTGCACGGTGGATATCAGGATACATCGTGCCTGGCTTAATCATATCCTTCACCTCGCCGTGCGCGCGAAGTACGATATTATATATGTCACGCTGCAAGTCGGTAAACTTACCGCTTACAGGGTATGTACGCGTGTGGTCAGAGCAGTAGCCCTCGACAGACTCGCCACCACCGTCAACAAGGAGGAGACGACCCGCCTCAAGTACGCCGTCATGGTTGTGGTTGTGGAGAATCTCGCCATGCTGTGTCACGATTGTTGGGAACGACACGCCCTGGCCGTATGACTTAGCGATACCCTCAAGGCGGCCAGCAATCTCACGCTCAACAACGCCTGGGCGACACATCTTCATCGCCGTCATATGCATCTGGTAGCCAATCTTGAATGCGCGCTCCAACGCCTCAATCTCCTCTGCCGACTTCTTCTCGCGCATCTCCGCAACGGCAAACATCAAGTCAAGAGACTTGCGCTCGTGGAGCATATCGAGACGAATACCAAGCATCTCCGAGAGCGAAATCTTAAGCTCCGCACGATAAGGAGGCAGGTAGTGCACAGGGCGGTTCTGCTCTATCGCCTTGCGCAAGTATGTACGAATCTCGGCAAGTGGAAATGCCTTCTCGACACCCACCTCAGCACCCTGCTCAGCGATTGTAGGCATAGGGCCTGTCCAGATGATATCATCGACGGTGAAGTCATCGCCGAAGAGGAGTGCCTCGCCCGACTCAGCATCGAGCACACCGATGAGCGATGGCACATCGAGGCCGAAGTAGTAGCGGAATGTA
This sequence comes from Alistipes sp., assembly GCA_017631255.1. Lineage (GTDB taxonomy): Bacteria > Bacteroidota > Bacteroidia > Bacteroidales > Rikenellaceae > Alistipes. The sequence goes on along the minus strand of JAGBTP010000073.1, from coordinate 595 downwards.
GAATCCTGACGGAAGTAGTATGTGTTGTTAGGATAGTTGTTAGGCACCTCAGGGTTACCTGGAAGGAGAATAATACCCTTCCCTACTCGACGGCACAACTCGGCACGACGACCAACATAAGTCTCTTTACTGAACATAAATATTGAAGTTTTAAGTTATTAATATTTTTAGGTTTTATTTATTATATGGCGTTTGGGGAGCGTATATTAGGTATTACGCACACCTACGCACCATCATATATTCCACGCAAATGGCAAGCCCAATATTGCAGTTTCCTCACATCTCAGAGTGAGACCAATGCCGCAGTTCTCACCTACCGCAGCGCAAGACCAATTTCTTGTCAGAAGGGCGGCAGATGTGGCAGTGGGTCGCAGACTGAAAAAGCGGAGTTTACTCGAAGTAAATGAGCATTTTTCAGGCAAGCACAATATTACAGTTTCCTCACATCTCAGCGTAAGACCAATGCCGCAGTTCTTACCTACCTCAGCGCGAGACCCAATTTCTTGTCAGAGGGGCGACAGATGTGGCAGTGGGTCGCAGACTGAAAAAGCGGAGTTTACTCGAAGTAAATGAGCATTTTTCAGGCAAGCACAAT
>JAGBTP010000072.1 GCA_017631255.1 Alistipes sp. | reverse complement strand
GCCTTACAGCCGAACCCTCGGATTTAGGCTCAAAGAGTCGGCTGAGCCGCCAATCATATTTACATTCCCTCCAAACCTCCCTTTGAGAAAGGGAGGCTTGCGCCTCCAGCTTATACAATTCCTCCCCATCCTTTGAGAAGTTGACACTTGCGTCTATAATCATTCCACCTAAATCTCTTTCCGTGAGAACGAGAAATATTCAATCCCTCAAAATACCCTTTCGTACGGGACCTTGTGGTAAGGAAATCCGACGAGATTTCCCCTAAAAAACGCAGTAGAAGCAAATTGATGTGCTGTATAGTTGCGGACAGGTGGTTGGGCTGCTGCAAGCTATTTATAATATATATAGGTATGTGGCGGGAGTATGGTGGGGAGATGTAGGATAATTAGAGAAATTATGCTATTTGCTCAAGTGGTGGTAAGCTTGCCTTTATATTTGTGTCACAATGATTTATGCTGGGTAGTTAAAATCTCGCGGTGTATTTGCAGTTTGTTAACTTTTGACTATCTTTGTATCGAGATGAATTAATAAATAGGTATAATATGAAAAATATCTTTAGACTATTAGCAATGCTCCTAATGGTGGCAGTGGTGGCGTGTAAGACGGATAATCCTAAGACCGATGTGCCAGCCGATAAGGAGTGGTGTGTGGAGTTGACCTCTAACGAGGTGATGGAGTTTCCTGCGGAGGGTGGTGAGGATCGTATCACCTGGGAGTTGAAAGAGGTGGTGCGCGCTGCCTCAAACGACTGCGTGGTAAGCACTGAAGCTCAGTGGATTGTGCTTGCAGAGGCGAGTGCTAACTATTGCGATTTTAGCGTCGAGGCAAATGACGGTGAGGCGCGTGAGGGTGTTATCGTTATCACCTATGGCGCGCAAAAAGTAAATGTTACTGTTAAGCAAGCGGGTGCTACGGATGACCCACAGCCTGAGAATTGGTTTGCTATCAGTGTGCAGGAGGTGCACGCCGGTTCGGCTATTACACAGGTGACGCCTGTGGATGGCGAGATGTACTATGTAATGTATCTCGAGCAGGTGTCGTACCTTCAGGAGAACCATATCTCCACAGCTGAGCAGCTTTGGGAGGATGACTTCTACGCCTTTGAGAACAACGCCTTGCAGCGCGATATGAACCTCAAGGAGTATATGCTCTCAGCAAACATTGTCTTCCAGGGTGCGCAGCGCGTGCAGTGGAACAAGGTACGCCCAGGTGTTAACTCGGTGCTCTATGTCTACGGTGTTAAGTTCTCGGAGAATGGCGCTTCGTATGAGACTGTTACCGACATTGCGTGGACAACTATCAAGCCTGACTACGCACCTTTGCAGGATGTGTCGTTCGACCTCGACCTTAAGGTTAGCGGTGCGGAGATTGAACTTGGAATTACGCCTGAGAATTGGGATGGTCACTACTGTGTGAAGATTGTGGATGCTAATAACGATTTGTACCTCGGTGAGGGCGACAGCATCGACGATGAGTTTATGCAGGTGATTGCAGATGAGTGGGTTGCGGTATGTTCTGGCAACCTCGCTAGTGGCCACTCGATAGAGACAATTCTTGACCGTATCTGCTTCAAGGGTGCGATGAATTATGAGGATATGCTCAACGCCTATACGCTTTACACCATCCTCGTTTACCCTGTTGCCGAGTACGATGGCTTCGTGCAGGTGGTGGCAGAGCCAAGCTATGTGACATTCTCAACTGAGGTGGTGGGCGAGTCGGATATGGAGATTAATATCGAGATCTCGAACTGCTATGTACGAGTGGCTGATCTCAAGATTTCGTCGTCAAATCCTGAGGAGTCGTACACTATGTTGATTACCCCAACGGCTTATCTCCCTGCTGATTACGACAATCAGACCCTCTTGGACTATGCACTCGGTGAGTTCTCCTACTACACCTACTCGTTCAAGGGCGAGATCACCTCACACCTCAATACGCTCTATCCAGAAACGGAGTATATCGTCGTGGCGTTTGGTTATAGCGGTGGCGTGGTGACTACGGATGTCTACACCAAGGTATTCAAGACCCAGAAGGAGGGTGTCTGTGAATTGGAGGTTACGGATGTGATTGTTGGCGGCCCTTACCGTCCATCTGACTTGTATAACTACGATCCTGTGCGCTTCAAGTACTACACCCAGCCATACTACTACGACTCGGCGCAGTATATCGTGACCCTCGAGGTTAAGACCAGCGAGCCTACAAGCGATATCTTCTCGTACTTCGTCTCTGAGATCGACTACCTCTGGGGTGGCTACGACATAACATTCTATGACCTGCTTATCGACACCTGCGATCCTTTCGCTATCACCGAGGGATTATGGGAATACGGCGGATACTACGCTTGCGCTGCAGCATTCGACTATAAGGGCGATGTTACCGAGATGTGGATGTCGGAGCTCTACGAGTGGACACCGGATGACTATCGTCCTATCGAGGAGTTTATCGAAAAGTTTGAGGCCTCACCTAATATGCAAGTTGCAGCGGTGCGCAGCGCAAAGAGGTAAAGGCGTAAAACCTTCAGAACCAACATAAAATTAGGGCTGTCCCATACGGGGCAGCCCTAATTCATTATATATTGCGGTATTGCTACTTTACGACAATCTCATCGACGAAGAGGAAGCCGGTGTAGCGACTACGGTGCGCCTTGTAGCGTATGTAGCGCGCCTCGGTAGAACCCTTCCAGCCGAAGCTCTTGAACGAGGGCAGCTCGTCGAGGATAACCTCGTGCTCAATCTCCGTAAGTAGGGTGTAGTTCTTGCCATCGGTCGAGCCCCATATCTCCACGAGGCAAGGCATAAAGACGCCAGGACCGCAAATCTGCATAAAGTCGGCCGCAATGCTCTCGATGTGCGTCACCTCGCCCATATCGATGATTACATCCACGCCACCACGACCTAAGAAGCCCTGCCAGCGCTCGTCGGCGTATGTCCAGGTGCCACGAAGGCCATCGGTGAGCGTCGCATCGCCAGCTGCGGCATACTTAGGTGCGTAGTAGAACGAGGGGTAGAGGTACTCCACCGCCTTGCCTATGGCGAGGTGGTCAATGCTCTCGAGCGATTCGGGGCGGTTGCCAATCTCATTCTTAAGATCGAACGGTGTGTAGCCACGCGCAATCATATCGTCGACGATGCGCACCGCACGCTCACGGAAGAGGGCATAATCCTTATGTTCGGGCAAGCTCCAGCCAATCTCGGCAATGGCGATGGCACGAGGCCAGAGCATATGCTCGTAGTGCTCGTCGGTGACGATATACTCCGCCCAGAGGTTTGCCTGAACACCCATAATATACTGTGCCACTGACCTATCCATAGTCTCTGGTGTTGGCTCGTAGGAGTAGACCTTTTCGAGTGGTAGGTAGCCACCGATGCTTTCGGGCTGAGAGTAGGGTGCATCCTGCGGTGCGTCGATGTAGCAGTAGGCGTGTGGCGACATAACGACGCTGTGTTTTGCGGCGGCAGCAGCCCTGCCACCCTCCTCACCACGCCACGACATAACGGTAGCGTTTGGTGCAAGGCCTCCCTCGAGAATCTCGTCCCAGCCGATAATCTGTCTGCCACGCGCATTGAGGTACTCCTCGATGCGGTGAATCATATAGCTCTGCAACTCGTCGACATTGGCTAAGCCCTCCTCGCGCATCCTGCGCTGGCAGTCCTCGCACTCCACCCAGCTCGACTTACCCGCCTCGTCGCCACCGATATGGATGTACTCCGAGGGGAATATCTCGATAATCTCGTCGAGGATGGTCTGCATCATCTCGAATGTCACCTCCTTGCCGATGCAGAGGTCGCCCTGATGCTCAGGGTGGTGCGAGCAACCGAGTTCTGGGTAGGCGGCGATAACCTCGTCGGAGTGGCCCGGCATCTCAATCTCTGGGATGATGGTTATGTATCGCTCTGCGGCGTAGGCAACAAGCTCCTTAGCTTCGGCCTTAGTAAGGTAGCCACCATAGGCACCCTCGGTGCCCTCGTCGACAAACTGTCTGCCGCCCATCCACCACTCCTTCCAGCTATGTGGCGTGCGCCAAGCGGCGTATGAGCTGAGGCGGGGGTAGCTCTCCACCTCTATGCGCCAGCCTGCGGCGTCGGTAAGGTGAAGGTGAATGCGGTTCATCTTGAGTGACGCCATAACATCAATTTGGCGCTTGAGGAACTCCACAGAACGGAAGTGGCGCGAGATGTCGATAAGCACGCCACGGTAGTCGAAGCGGGGGCTATCGTAAATGTGGCACTCAGGTAGCTCGCCCGACACACCATACTCGGCGCATATCTGCTTGAGGCTCTGCAAGGCGTAGTAGTAGCCCGCCTCCCCGCAGGCATCTATGGTGATGCCCTCCTCGGTGATATCGAGAGTATATGCCTCAAGGCTGTTCCACGCGCCCTCACCAGGACCAAAGTTAATGCAGTTCTTACGCGCTGGGCGGCGCACCTCCTTAAATGCGATGCCCATATCTCGAAGCTCCTTGATGAGGCTCTCGCGATTCTCAATCTTATCAGCAAAGTAGAGGTTTAGCGGCTTCTCGAGTGGCAGCGTTTTATCGCCCCACTCGCACTCCCACGGTACCGGGGTGATGATGTTCCTCTGGGCAAAGCACTCGCCTATGCCAAGCAGTGCAACTATGAGGAGTAGGTATAGGTGTTTTGTTGTCATTGTTGCGATTTATATAATAGTAAGGGTGTCGCAACCATTGTTGGACACCCTCACCGATTAATGGTTCAACCGTTAGAAACGGAAGCTCTTGATAGCCTCGAGGCTAATAACATCGCTTGCTGGGAGTGCCAACGCCTCTACCTCGTGGTAGATGACCTCAGCGCCACGGAGAGGTGCTACCTCCTCGCCCCAAACGAGCTTCAAAGTAGGCTCGCTCTGCTCTGCGATAACGAGTGACTGAGCTACGACTGAGAGTGATGCAGCAGCATTGCGCTCTGCTACATAAGTACGAAGCTCCTCGATGTCGTTAGTGGTGGTTGGAGTAACGCCAACACGACCTACGCCACCCTCTGCGCCATTACTATCCTGTGCGTATGACACAACGGTGTGCTCAACATCCCAATCAACGATGAAGAACTCGTATGGCACTGAGAGAGTCTCAATCTGGCTCCAGTAGCCACGGAACTCAGAGATGATGTAGCGGTCGCTAAGGCTGTTTACCTCGTCGAACTTATCCTGAGTAATAGCGGTATAGAGAGCCGAAGCACCGTTGATATTCTCGTGAGTTACGGCGATGATAGGCTTGTTAGCTGTCATAGCGGCGTCACCGAAGATGGTACCATTCTCATCGTTACCGTTGTAAACGCCAAGTACCTCAACCTTAGGAGTTACAGAGCCTACATCGGTGGTCTCAACGAATGAAATCTCGTCGTAGTAGCACTTTGCGAACTTACCGGTCTTAACATCAATAGCGAGTACATAGCCGATATACTTGGTGTTAGGTGCAAGGTTACCTACATAGAACTGGGCTGTGCCGTTGCGGTATGGGTAGCCCTGCTGCTTGAGCTTGTCCAACGCCTCCTGGTATGTGAGGCAAGGGCTCTGGCCCTCCATACACATCTGCATCACGAGAGCAAGCTGGTCAGCCGACGCTGCCATAGCTGCCTCAGGGGTGAAGCTATCAGCGTAGCCGATACCTGGCTGGTAGTAGATTGATGAGTCGCCAGCCTTAACCTCGAAGCTGAAGTCGTATGGACCAGCATCTGTGTATGCAAACTCGAACTCTGCGTTGTAGGCATCGCCGTGGTTAAGGGTCTTGAACGATACATATACAGGTGCTGAGGTGATAGTACCTGGGTTCGAGTCGTACTCGCCAGTCTCAGCGTCGATAATGGTACCGTAAGTTGGGTTAGGATCGAAGCTGAATGCTACGATGAAGTACTCAGTCTCAGCAATATTGAGCTCGTAGTCAGTAAGGTCTGCTACGCCAACCTGTGGTTCACGGATTGCAAGCTGGCCATTCTCACCCCAATAGTAGAGGTACTCGGTAATAGCAGCATTTGCAATCTCGATAGGCTTCATACTCTTCTTCTTCGAGTCGATGTAGCCGATATAGTAGTAGTACTGAGCCTCAAGGTTCGATGGAACGATCACGATGTCAGCCGAGTAGTGCTCGATGTTTGTCACCTGAATGTCGAAAGTGAGGTTGTTGTTTGCCGCCTCGCCAGAGTTGTAACGCAACTCCTTAACCTCGGTAACAACAGCCGAGCCAGCAGCGTCGTACGCTACGCCAGCAACGAGTGCTGCATACTTGGTCTTTGGCTGAAGGTCCGCAGCGTTGAGTGTGCGGTAGCCCTTGTGAATAAGGTAGTCCTTAATCTCGTCAGCCTCCAAGCCCTCGCTCTTGAGGAGCTCAACCTCGCTGTTGAGATAGTTCTGGAAGTACTCCTTGAGCGACCAACCATACTCGCCATCCTCCTTGGTGTACACCTGCATCTCCTCTACGGTGACATTCACGAGATGCCACTCCTGCTCGAGGTCAGATGGAGTAACGGTGATAGCTGCGCTGGTGAGGTAAACCTCGCTCTTGAGGGTGAAGGTGCAAGCCGATTGCTGTACATCCTCGGTCTTGAAGCGTACCTTCTTAATCTCGGTGTTAGCGGCGTAGTCAGCCTCGGCGTCAACACCGAAAACGAGGAGGTAGTATGTAGTATTCTGTGCAAGACCTGTTGCCTCGTGATTCTCGAGCTGACCCTTCTTAACAACGCCAGCCATATACTCCGCAAATGTAACATTCTGTGCCTGAGCATACTCGTTGATGTCAGCATAGATCTTAGTTACGATCTCAGCATCTGTTGTGCACTGCTCGACGCCGTTAGCCGAGTAGATTACGGCCATATAGTCGGCCTCGAGGTTCGAAGGAGTAACATTGAATGTCGCAGTTGTGCGAGTTACACCCACGATCTCTGCCTCGAATGTAAGCAACTCTGGGGTAGGACCTGGCTCTGGACCTGGCTCTGGCTCAGGAGTCACCGACTTGTCCTTGGTACACGATGCAAATGCTACGGCAACGAGCATCGCAAAGGTCATCAACCAATTAAATTTTCTCATAGATTTGTTAGTATTAAGTTGTTAATTAAATTATTGCCTAACTATAAGTGTAGCCTAATCCGTGCAAAAATAAGTTTTTTTCGATTATCGACCAAATTTTAGCCTCTATTTTTCTGTACCTCCATACCTTTGGTATGGAACTGCGGCCACACTTAGCCCGCCAAACAAAAAGAGACCTGCTCAACGCAAGGGTTGAACAGGCCCACTAAATTTAGTCTTTTCTGCCGAGTATATTAGCCGATAAGAGCCTCGTAAGCTGCTGCATCCAAGAGAGCATCAACCTCAGCAGGGTTGCTCATCTTGATCTTCACGAGCCAGCCCTCGCCATATGGATCCTTGTTAACGAGTGATGAGTCGCCCTCGACAGCCTCGTTGAACTCGATAACCTCGCCGCTCACTGGTGAGAATGCGTCAGATACGGTCTTAACAGCCTCGATAGAGCCGAATACCTCGTTAGCCTCGATAGTCTCGCCTACGGTAGGAACATCAACGAACACGATGTCACCGAGCTGTGACTGAGCATAATCGGTAATGCCGATAACGGCAACATCACCCTCTACACGACACCACTCGTGGTCGTTAGAGTACTTCAAATTAGCAGGTACATTAGCCATAGTTTCAGTTGTATTAAGTTGTTATATTGTTTTTTTGCTATGTGTTGCACCGTTGTTACGACACTTACGCAACCACAAATATAGATTTTTTTTGTGGTTTAGAAAAATTTTCAGCCACTTTTTTCGCTCTCGCCCGAATTTTCTCGCCTTGCCTTTAGTGCTGCGAGGGCACCAAAATGCTGCTATCTGCCCTCCTTGTGTGGCAATACGAACTCCACCTCCTTGAAGGCGTACTCACGAACCGTGCCGTCGCAGTGCTCAAGTTGCAGTTCGCCCGAGGGCCTCACACCTCGTATCGTAGCCTCGAACCTCTCGCCATCAGCATAGGCGTAGGTGTGCCTCTCTCCGAGGTGGTACATCGTCTTGCGATAACGCTCCTCAATAAGGCTCTTGTTGCCCTGTTCAAGCTCTGAGTATAAGTATGTTAGCTTTGCGATAAATAGCTCGAGCACCTCTCTGCGGTCAAACTTTTGTCCACTCTCCACCGCCATAGAGGTGGGGTTGGGCAGGTCACTCGGAAAGGTGAGCTGGTTGACATTTATACCGATGCCGACGATGGTGCGCGCTAAGGTGTCACCCGATAGCGAGTGCTCGATAAGCACGCCCGTAATCTTGCTATCGCCCGCATAGATGTCGTTGGTCCACTTGATGCGGCACTCGATGCCATAATGGGCAAAGGTGTCGACCAGCGCAAGTGCCACAATCTCAGATAGTAGGAACTGCTCGATTATGGGTAGGAATAGGGGCTTTAGTACAACCGAGAAGGTGAGGTTTTCGCCCTCGGTGCTGTGCCACGAGTGTCCTCGCTGTCCTCGTCCTGCGCTCTGGTGTTCTGCCCAGATGACATCCATATGGTCGTACATCGCACCACGCGCCTCGTCGTTGGTCGATGTCGTGTGACTTAGGTAGTGAATCATTGCGACAATATTTTAGCCCAAAGATACGAAAAATCCTCGAAAAAGGGTTATCTTTGTGCGTCTATTTACTATAATTATAGGTATGAACAACTCGAATAGAATATCAATACTTGCTGCGCTGCTCGTCGTGCTCCTCGTTGCGTGCGGCGGCAAGAGCGCGCAGCGTGAAAATGAGGCCTCGGCAGGTAGCGGCACGACGCAGAAGCAGGAGGTGGTTATGGCCAAGATATACGACTATCGTGTGGTGGCAAGCTACCCCCACTCTACGCGTAGCTATACGCAGGGCCTGCAATATGTCGATGGCACGATGTGGGAGGGTACGGGTCAGTACGGCAGGTCGCAGTTGCAGAGTGTGGACCTCGCTACGGGCAAGGTTAAGTGCCTCGCCTCGCTCCCCGATAACGAGTTTGGTGAGGGCATAACGCTCTACAAGGGCAACATCTATCAACTCACTTGGGAGTCGCACAAGGCCTACCTCTACGACACTAACGGCAACATCCTCAAGACGATAGCCTATAAGGGTGAGGGTTGGGGTATCACCACCGATGGAGAGAGACTCTTCCTCTCGGACGGCAGCTCCACCATTCGCCGCATCGACCCCGAAACATTCGAGACCTTGGAGTCGATTTGCGTCACGCTCGACGGCCAGCCGCTCGACCTTATTAACGAGCTGGAGTGGGTCGATGGCAGCATCTGGGCAAACATCTACCTTACGGATGCCATCGTCGAGATCGACCCCGCTACGGGTGTGGTCAAGGGCTATGTCGACCTGCCTCGCCTGCGCGATATGCTCGAGAAGAATCCCGAGGCAGAGGCCTTCAATGGTGTGGCGTACAACGCAGAGAGTGGCCACTTCTATGTTACGGGCAAGGATTGGAATAGGCTCTTCGAGATTGAGATAATAAAGTAAACGATAAAGATATGAGTAGTGTAACTGAGCGCATTAAGGAACTTTTGCAGCGCCATATAATTGTTAAGGATGCTGCCGTGGGCACATCACTCATCGGCACGCGACGCGATATACTCCCAGAGTTAATCTCGTTAAACGAGAGGGAGAGGGTCGTCGCTATGCACGAGGCATCTATCAAGGCGGGTGCTACGATCATCACCACTAACACCTTCCTCTCGGACCCCCTTTCGCTCGCCTCGTGTGGCGTTGAGGCGACTACCGACGAGGTTGTTGCGGCGGCACTCGCAGCCGCTAAGGAGGCACGCACGCGTAGCGGCAAGGAGGTCTTCATCGCTGGCTCGATAGGCCCCTCGACGCGCAACATATCGCTCGCTATCGACCTCAAGGAGGAGGAGCTCAGGGAGTCGTACAAGGTGCTCATCGAGGCGCTAAATCGTGAGGGGGTGGATATCTTCCTCATCGAGAGCATCACCGATGTGCGTAATGCCGAGATTGCTGCCGAGGTATGTCGTGAGGTGGCGCCAGAGGTGCCAATCATCTTCTCGGCTACACTCTCGAAGATTAACGGCTTGCTGGCTTCGGGTCGTCCTGTGGAGAAGTTTGTTGAGGATGTTACGAAGTTCGAGCCTCTGGCCATAGGCTTCAACTGCTCGCACGGTGTCAAGAATGTGGTAGATAGCATCGAGCTACTCACGCGCTTCACCTCGCTGCCAACCTACGCCGCACCTTCGGCAGGTATCCCCGATGCAAAGGGTAAGTATCCCGAAACGGTGAAGAAGCATACCGAGACGCTGCGTACGGCTGCTGAGCGAGGCCTGCTGAGCATCGTGGGTGGCTGCTGCGGCACTACGGCGGAGTACACGCGAAGCATTGCGCAGATGGCGCGTCACTACAAAGCGCGAAAGTAGGGTATGGAGAGCGTAGAGTTTCGTAGGGAGTTGCATAAGCACCCTGAACTATCGTTTCAGGAGTACCGCACCCAGCAGTTTATCCTCGACGCCCTTGCCGCTGAGGGCATCGCTGCCGAAAGGATTGCATCGACGGGCGTGCTGGCAAAGATTGAGGGTAGGCGTGGAAATTTGAAGCGTGCCGTGGTGCTGCGTGCCGACATCGACGCGCTGCCTATCGTGGAGCAGAACGATGTGGCGTATAGGTCGCAGAATGAGGGCGTTATGCACGCCTGTGGTCACGATATGCACGCCGCCGTACTCTTCGGTGTGCTGTGCGAGCTTAATAAGGAGCGCAACTTCGAGGGTACACTCTTTGGCATCTTCCAGCCTGGCGAGGAGCTCAACCCTGGCGGTGCGTCGCTTGTACTCAAGGAGGAGCCGTTCAAGGATTACGCCGTTGCGGCAGTTATCGGCGAGCATGTAGATGCGCACCTCGAGGTTGGCGAGGTGGGTATATGTCCAGGCGTCTTTATGGCCTCGAACGACGAGCTGCGCTTATATGTCAAGGGTCGTGGTGGTCACGCTGCCCGCAGGGCGGAGATTAACGATACGGTGACCGCAATGGCAGATATGGTGGTGCGCTCGACGAAATTAAATACGCCTGATAGTGTGGTCTCTGTGGGTAGAGTTATTGCAGAGGGGGCTACGAATGTTATCCCTGATAGGGTCTATGCCGAGGGCACGATGCGTACCTTCGACGAGGTGGAGCGAGAGCATATCCAAGCGCTGCTCAGGAGCAATGCGCGCGAGGTGGAACAGTGCTATGGCGTTGAGGTAGTGGTAGATATCTCGCATGGCTATCCTTCGGTTAAGAACGATGTGATGCTTGCTTACGAGGCTATGATTGTGGCGGCGGACGAGGGCATTGCGGTGCGTGAGATGCAGAGGCTCACCACAGCTGAGGATTTTGGCTACTACACGGAGCGCTACCCATCGCTCTTCTTCCGTTTGGGCGTAGGTGCCAAGGCGGGCGGTTCGCATACGGCCACCTTCCTCCCCGACGAGGCGGCATTGGCGGTGGGCGAGAGGATGATGAGGCGTATGGCGCTTCATATCTTGAATAAGTAAACGATTGGAATATAATGAGTAAAAAGAGAAATAAGAGGGGCAACAACCGCGATGAGCGCGCGTCGTTCATCGTCGATATGTTCAGGGAGTTCCCCGATAATAAGTTTTCACTTAAGCACCTTGCAGCAGCTTCGGGCGGTGCCGACCGTGATGGTCGCACTATGACCTTTGCCATCGTTAGACAACTGATGGAGGAGGGCTTTGTCGAGGAGGTGGCACGCAGCAAGTACCGCCTATCGCGTAGGGCTCTGCCGAGCTACGACGGCGTGGTGGCGACTATTACGCCTGGTGCGCTGTATGTGCAAGTGGATGATTTTGAGAGTGATGTATATGTGTCTCGCCGCAATGGTGGCGGTGCTCTCGATGGCGATAGGGTTAAGATCGTTATCTCGCGCCGCTCGCGTGATGGCGAGCTCGAGGGCAGCATTGTTGAGGTTGTCGAGCGCAGTAATAAGCCTTATGTCGGTACGGCGCAGGTGACCTCCAACTCGATATTTGTGACGCCGGACAACCGTCGTCTTGCCACCGATATCCACCTCGTGCGTAAGGATTACCCTGAGGTCGAGGCGGGTGATAAGCTTCTTGTGAGGGTCATCAGCTGGGAGGAGGGCGAGCGCCTGCCTGAGGGCGTGCTTGTCGATAGACTCGGTAAGGCGGGCGATAACGACACGGAGATGCACGCCATACTCGCTGAGTTCGACCTTCCGTATCGCTTTGAGGATGTGGTTGTTAATGCCGCTGAGAGCATCGACGGCAGGATTAGCGACGAGGAGATTGCGCGCCGTAGGGATATGCGCGATAGGATTACGCTCACGATTGACCCTGCCGACGCCAAGGACTTCGACGATGCGCTATCGCTGCATAAGATTAAGGATGGTCTCTATGAGGTGGGTGTACATATCGCCGATGTTACGCACTATGTGACCCCTGGTTCGGTGGTTGATAATGAGGCTGTTGAGCGTGCTACATCGGTATATCTCGTTGACCGCACGGTGCCTATGCTCCCCGAAAGGCTATGTAACGAGCTCTGCTCGCTGCGCCCAAATGAGGATAAGCTCTGCTTCTCGGCAGTGTTCACGCTCAACGACAATGCTGAGATTGTTGAGGAGTGGTTTGGCCGCACGGTTATTCACTCCGACCGTCGCTTTGCCTACGAGGATGCGCAGAGCGTCATCGAGAGCGGTGCGGGCGACTATGCCGACGAGATACTCACGCTGCACACGCTGGCGCAGAGGTTGCGTGCCGACCGCTTCAAGCACGGTGCTATCGCCTTTGCTCGTGACGAGGTGCGCTTCAAGCTCGACGAGAAGGGTGCGCCTATTGGCGTCTACACCAAGGTGCAGAAGGAGGCTAACCAGCTAATCGAGGAGTTTATGCTCCTTGCAAACCGTCGTGTGGCTGAGTTCTGCGCACATAGGATTGTCGGAGGGCGCCGTGTACCACGACCTATGGTCTTCCGTGTCCACGATGAGCCGTCGGAGGAGAAGCTCTCTCGCTTTAGGGAGTTTGCGCTCCGCTTTGGCCACTACTTCAAGGCGGCGAAGGGTCGTGCCGTGGCTAAGGAGATGAACAAACTCCTCGGTACGATTCAGGGTCACGCCGAGTCGAACGCCATAACCACGCTGGCGGTGCGCAGTATGGCTAAGGCGGTATATACCACCGACAACATCGGCCACTACGGCTTGGCATTTCCATACTATACCCACTTTACCTCGCCTATTCGCCGCTATCCCGATATGATGGTGCACCGCCTCTTGGCATCGTACCTTGCGGGTGAGAAGCGTAGCGATAAGAAGCAGCTTGAACAGCTATGCGTACACTCTACCGAGCGCGAGATCTTGGCGTCGGATGCTGAGCGCGCAAGCATCAAGTATAAGATGGCGGAGTTTATGAAGGACCGCATCGGCGAGGAGTTCGAGGGTACGGTGTCGGGTATGACCGATTGGGGTATCTATGTCGAGATTAATGAGACGCACATCGAGGGTATGGCCTTCCTGCGTGATATCGACGAGAGCGACTACTACCGCTTCGATGAGGCGCGCTACGAGGTTGTGGGTCGCTCCTCAGGCATACGCCTCACGCTGGGCAGCCCCGTAAGGGTGAGGGTCAAGGGTGTGGATATGAACCGCCGCACGCTCGACTTCCAGCTGCTCCTTGATAGTAACAAACGATAACTACCACATATGGCTAAGATTGATGATATACTCGAGAAGGCACTCGAAAGAGAGCCTTTGACACGCGAGGAGGCATATGCTCTCTACGACGAGGCGCCGTTGCAGCTACTATGCAGCGTTGCCGACACGCTGCGCCGCAGTGCGGTGAGGGACCCGAAGGTTGTAACTTGGCAGATTGACCGTAATGTCAACATCACGAATGTCTGCAAGTCGGGCTGCAAGTTCTGTAACTTCCACTGCAAGCCGCACGAGGAGGCTAAGGCCTTTATCACCACAATGGCAGAGTATCGTACTAAGATTAACGAGGCTCTGGCCCTGGGTGCCGACCAACTGCTGTTGCAAGGCGGCCTACACCCACGCCTCGGTATCGACTTCTACGAGCGTCTCTTCTCGCAGCTTAAGAGCGAATTCCCGCAGTTGAGACTCAATGCGTTGGGTGCGCCTGAGGTGCAACATATCGCAAATATTAGCGGCATCACCACGCGTGAGACCCTGGAGCGTCTGCGTCGTGCGGGCCTTGATACGCTGCCAGGTGCCGGTGCTGAGATTCTTTCGGAGCGTGTTCGTAAGATTATATCGCCCGCAAAGCCCTCGGCACACGATTGGGTGAAGGTTATGCACGAGGCGCACCAGCTCGGTATCCCTACAACGGCAACGATGATGTACGGTCATATCGAGACGGAGCACGAGCGTGTCGACCACCTCATCGCCATTCGTGACTTGCAGGCACATAAGCCTGAGGGTTCGCGTGGCTTTACGGCATTTATTCCGTGGGTCTTCTGTCCTAAGGGCACGCAGCTTGAGCGTGAGGGTGTGGCACCACGATTCTCGGCCTTGGAGTACCTGCGCATCGTGGCTATGAGCCGCATCGTGCTAAATAACATCACCAACATTCAGGCATCGTGGCTTACCGTTGGTAAGGATGTGGCGGAGATTGCGCTCAACAGCGGTGCCAACGATATGGGCTCGATAATGATTGAGGAGAATGTGGTGTCGTCGGCCGGTGCCACCACGCGCTTCGATAAGGAGGCTATGCAGGCCACCATCCGTCGTGCTGGCTTCGAGCCTCGTCTGCGTGACCAGCTGTATAATTATAGGTAGGGCGCAGAAGCTGTCTTACAAGGCTACTTTGTTGTTACGCTTGCCCTCGAAATGCTCATTTACGCTCAGTAAACTCCGCTTTTTCCTACTACGCAAGCCTATAATAAGCTCTTGTTATACAGTATCTTAAATAAAGAGAGGGTGTCAATGGCACCCTCTCTTTATTTATATAATTATTCTGCGCTACTTAGATACCCTCAGCCTCCTCCACGGTCTCAGCCTCCTCCACGGTCTCAGCCTCCTCGGTGGCAATAGTAATCTCACGACCGAGCTGGAGACGGTTGGCAAGCAAGATGATGGCGTTGGTGTGCTCCACCTCCCTAATCGCTGCGGCAACCGTAGCGATATCAGCCTCCACATGGCCAATCTGATCGAGCATATCCTGTGGGTAGCCAGCCTCGATGATATCCATCGCAAGCTGCTCCTTCTGTGCTACAAGTACCTCCATCTCGCCCTCAAGACGCGCCACCTCTGCGATGTTGGCCTGAAGTTTAGCAAGCTCCTCAGCCTCGTCGCCAAGGGGCATCTGCCAAGCGCGCTGAAGGTCGTTGAGGTGTGCCGCAAGTGCAGCCTCGAGCGATGCAACATACTCCTCCTCAGCACGGTAGGCAGCACGACGCTCACCTGCCTCGTCCATAATGGGCTCGTATAACGACTTGAAATAAAGCGCCTTAGCGCCGCCATAGCTCTTGCGGTAGGCAATCTCGTACTCCGATGCTATCTTCTCCACGGCACGAAGCTCCGCCTCGGTGTGTACGGTTTCGGCAAGCTCTGCGATGTGCTTAGCATCCTTCTCAGGTGTGGTGAGGTGGACACGACTCTCGCAGCGTGTGCCCATAAGTAGCATAATGACGAAGAGCGCGTAAAAGCCATAAAGCGCAACTCTCTTCTTGGTCTCTATCTTCATTGTTTGCAGTTTTTTCGGTTACTAACTATGTACTAAATCTCGCCAAGTATAGCACCACACTCCTTGAGGAAGATGGTGTATGACTCACCGCCAATCTGTGTGCGGAAGGCCTCGCTATATGCCTCAAGCTCAGCGCGTGCGGCGCTAAACTCCTCGAGCGACTGCGCCTCGCATACCTTCATCGCAAGGTCGTAGCTGAGGTTGTAAGCCTCGTTCTCGTGGTTCTGCTCGTCGATAGCAACGCCACCATTTCCATTATTGCAGCACGCCGTGAGCACAGCCATAGCGGCAAGAGCAACGATAAATCTTTTCATCCTATGTTCGTTCTTAAAGTTAATATTCCCTGTTTCACTACTCGACATATACCACCAAGCCCTTGAGGTACTCGCCCTCGGGGTGGTAGATGTTGATAGGGTGGTCGGCCGGCTGTGTGAGCTGGCCGATGATGCGCACCTTGCGGCGTGCTATTGCTGCAGCGGTGAAGATGGTGGTGCGGAAGAGGTCACGACTTACGGCCTGCGAGCACGAGAAGGTGAAGAGTATGCCGCCAGGGGCGATCTTCTCCAGCGCGCGCGCGTTAATCTTCTTATATCCCTGCAACGCATTGCCTAGCACCTTGTGATGCTTGGCGAAGGCGGGTGGGTCGAGGATGATGAGGTCGTAGTCCGAGTCGATATCCTTCAGATACTCAACGGCATTGCAGGCGATAGCCTTGTGAGGTGCCTCGCTGCCGAAGTTGATGATGGCATTCTCCTCTGCCAACTTTACGGCTCTCTCCGAGAGGTCGATAGATACCACCTCCTTGGCGCCACCAGCAAGTGCCGCAACGGAGAAACCACCCGTATAGCAGAATGTATTGAGCACCTTGCGACCCTTGGCATACTGACGCACAAGGTCACGGTTGACGCGCTGGTCGATGAAGAAGCCTGTCTTTTGACCCTCCTCCCAGTTGACCTTGAACTTAAGACCATTCTCGAGTACGATGTTATCGCGCTCAGCGGTACGACCCCAGAGGTAGCCGTCGATAGCGCCCAACTCGGCCTTGAATGGGAGGGTCTGCGAACTCTTGTCGTAGATAGCCTCGATGTCGTTGCCGTAGGCCTCACGAATAGCCGTAGCAATGGCCTGACGCGAGTGGTACATACCTACCGAGTGGCACTGCACAACGGCGGTGCGCTCATATACATCGACCACAAGGCCTGGCAACAGGTCACCCTCGCCGTGGATAAGGCGGTAGCAGGTTGTGGCCTCGTTGCCGATGAGTCCCAATGTCTCGCGCAGTGTGCGCGCCTCAGCAATGCGACGGTTCCACCACGCCTGATCGATATCCTCGCGTTCAAAGGTGAGCACGCGCACCGCAATGGAGCCTATCTGCCAATGTCCGCGAGCTATGAAGTCGCCCTGCTTGGTGACAACATCGACAATATCGCCCTCGGTGAGTGGCTTCACGCCCTCGGTGATGCTCTCTATGGCACCCGAAAATACCCAGGGGTGGTGGCGGAGAAGCGACTCCTCCTTGCCTCGGCGTAGGTGTATGGTGTTAATAATCTCTGACATAGCTATATCTGTTTATCTATTCTTGCTTTTTTGTTGCGGTGGGCTTGTCGCTGTGCGAGCTGCGCGTGGCCTCGCCCGTAGCCTTGTGGCGTCGCTTGTGGCGGTGATGTCGTGCGCCTTTACCGCTTTGTTTGCCACCCTTGGCCTCACTTGCCTCCTTGGGTTTGTGACTCTCATTGCCACCGCTCTCGCCGCCCTCACGCTTATGCTTGGCACGATATTGCGCCGTATGCTCTACGGGTGACACGGAGATGATTGTTAGCTCTCCACCCTTCGACTCGCTCTGCTGCAACACCTCGAGGATGCGTGTGCATACCCAGGCATCCGTAGCGGCATACTCCCGCTGCTGCTGCGTCAGCACCTCGGCCTCCCAGTTACTAAGCCTCTGGGCCTTAGATACGCGCTCGCCAAGGACTATGGCCGAAAGTTTGCGCAAGCTCTTCTCCTCTATGCCCCAGCGCGATGCCTCGACCTGAAGGTCTACGAAGCCATCGGCGTGGAAGGTGCGCAGGGCGTGCAACGAGCGTATGTCGCCAGCAATGTCGGCGCCCACCTTGAGTATCTGTCGCGATCCGAGGATCTTGAGGATACGGTTGTCGAGGCGTATGTGAGAGAGGCGGAAGAGGTAGCACACCTCAGCGGTAGAGAGTTGCAGGAGGCCCACCTTGTAGCTCACGCCAGCACGGAACGAGGGGCGTGTCTCAGTGTCGAAGCCTATGACGGCAGAGCGTTGCAGGTCAAGGCACGCCGCCTCGATCTGCTCCTCGCTATCGACAATCACTATGCGCCCAGGGAAGCGGGCTGCAGGGAGCGATGCTACGCTATCGTTGTCTATCGTACTAAGAAACGCCATTTAAGTATCAGTGGTTTGAGTGTGCTTATTTTAATAGGGTTAGAAGCAAAGCACAAAGTTACTCAATAATTTTTAGTTTTCCACCCTCCGTGGTCGAAATTTTACCTTGGCAAAGCAAATTATCTATCCTTGCGACCACAACCTCGCAGCTCAGCTGTATGCGGTTGGCCACCTCCTTGACGCTTATCTCGCCCTCGGCGATGATGCTTAGTATGCGCCTATCTAACTCCGCCTCGTTGCGTTGCAGGGCACGCCTCTCAAGGCATATGTCGCACACGCCACAGGGGGTGCTATCCTCGCTGCCGAAGTACTCCTCGATAATCTTGCTACGGCACTCGTTGGTGGCAGTGGCGTAGTGGAGCATACTCCTAAAGCGCTCGGTGGCAAGTATTTGACGCTGCTTGTATGTTTCGGGCGCGATGTAGATATCGGCCTGAGGTATGCGCTCGGAGTTGAAGTATATCATCGGCGAGCGCGATGCGGGGATGTAGCGAATTATCTGCATACGCCACAGCATCTTAAGCAGGTCGTGCACACGCTCAGGCGAGAGGTGTGCCGTGGCGGCGATGTGCAGCTCGTCGACCGAACGGAAGCTGGTGAAGATGCCGTTGTAGAGGCGTAGTATGGCGTGCAGCATCGTGTCCATATCGTTGCCGCCAGCATTTAGCTTGTAGAGGTAGTCACGACTGCAACAAAACATCAGGCGTGCAGGGTTATCCTGCTCGTCGATGAGCGTGATGAGGTTATTGTACTCCAAGATTTTCAGTGCGTTGAGGACCTTGGTGTAGGACTGACGCGTGGTGTGGCAGAACTCGAATATGTTGAACATAAGCGATGCCCCCTCACCATCGCCAATGGCCACTTGTAAGTGGTTGCATATCAGTTCGTAGATGCGCTTGATGTCGGCAAGTGGTGGGTACTCGGAGTTAAATAGCTTCTCGATGCGCTCGGCATCACGATTGTCCGAGAGCAGCACGGCATAGCTGCGCTTGCCATCGCGTCCTGCGCGTCCCGCCTCCTGATAGTAGGCCTCCAGCGAGTCGCACATCGAGTAATGGATAACGAGTCGCACATCGGCCTTGTCGATACCCATACCGAAGGCGTTGGTGGCCACCATAATGCGGGTCTTGCCCTCGCGCCACTCGTCCTGTCGAATACTACGCTCAAGCGTCGGCAGTCCTGCGTGGTAGAAGCTGGTACTTATGCCCTCGCTCTTGAGCTTCTCGGCAAGCTCCTCGCACCCCTCACGCGTTCGCATATAGATGATGCCCGAACCCTCTACATTGTTGATGACGCGCATCATCTGTTCAAGCTTATCATCCACATTTCTAACGACATACGATAGGTTAGGGCGTGCGAAGCTCGAGCGTAGGATGTGCTCCTCGCTAAAGCGCAGGTGGTGCATAATATCTCGTGCCACGAGGTTCGTAGCCGAGGCCGTAAGTGCAAGGATTGGGGCATCGGGGGCGTACTCGCGTATCTCGGCAATGCGTAGGTACGAGGGTCGGAAATCGTAGCCCCACTGCGAGATGCAGTGCGCCTCATCGACGGCGATGAGCGAGATGTTCATACGGCGCAACCTGACACGAAAGGCATCGGTGGCAAGGCGCTCAGGGGCGATATAGAGCATCTTAACATCGCCATAGGTGCAGTTGTCGAGGGCTATCTCTATGCGCCTCGAGTCGAGGCCCGAATGTACCGCAACGGCCGAAATGCCACGCTTGCGTAGCTGGTCGACCTGGTCCTTCATCAGGGCAATTAGCGGCGTGATGACGATACACAAGCCCTCGAGCATAAGGGCTGGAACCTGATAGGTAAGCGACTTGCCGCCACCCGTAGGCATCAGTGCCAAGGTATCACGACCAGCAAGGATACTATCAATGATATCACGCTGCACAGGGCGGAAGTCGTTGTAGCCCCACCACTTATGCAGTACATCCTCTGCGGTAACGCCCTCGGCGTGTCGATTGTTATGCCCGTTATCTGCTACCATACCGCAAAGTTACAAAATAATAGCAAATTTATAGCCTCATCGGGGCTGCAATCAAAAATTTTTCGTACCTTTGTCGCGTTAACTATATAAGTATAGGAAGAGTAGATGGCAAAACGCAGGAGTCTATATGCATTTGTAATGGCGGCAATCTATGTCGCTGCCACATTGCTTTCATCCCTATCGTTGATTCTTTGCGACCATCACCACCACCATCATCACTACAATGTAGCGTGTGAGTCGAAGTGCGAGTGTTGCAGCTATGCGGGCGATGTCATCGGCAACGACTGCTGCGACCACCACCACCCAATCCTGGGCGATAACCACACCGACTACATCGACTCGTCGCACCGTAGCCTCCGCTCGTCGCAGGCCATAGCGCTGATGCTGGCAAGTGCCGTGATTGAGACCGTCGATGGAGAGCAGTCGCTATACGAATATACCCTCTTTGAGCGCACTCGAGCCTCGAAGATAGCCCTCCCGCAGTCGCCACATCTCTTGGCAGCGGGACTCAGAGCACCTCCCTGTTTGGCATAGTTGCGGTCGTTGCAGCCGTAGGGTTGCGACCCTTGTATCGTTATGGGCGTCAGGCCCTTAGTATCATTGTATTAATATTAACCTAAGCCATAAAGAGATGCAAAAATCAATATTTCTCTCACTTTTAATCCTTCTGTGCCTCCCATTTGCGGCTATGGCGCAGCGCTCACTCACCGGTAAGGTTGTTGACGAAGCTACGCAGCAGCCACTCATCGGTGCAACACTTTACTGGAAGAACACCACAGCTGGTGCTACCACAACAACCAATGGTACCTACTCGCTCAAGCGCGTGTCGGGCTTCGATACCCTTGTCGTTGACTACCTCGGCTACGATATCATCGAGATGGAGGTGGACAAGGCAACTACCACTTTGGATATCGCCCTCAAGCCCTCGGCAGTAGATATCGACGAGGTGGTTGTTGAGGGTCAGCAGCGTGGTAACTATGCCAAGAGTAGCGGTATCACGCGTCAGGAGCAGATATCGTTCGCAGGTCTGTGTAAGATGGCGTGCTGCTCGCTCGCCGAGTCGTTCGAGAACTCTGCCTCGGTGACCGTGGGTTATAGCGACGCTATATCGGGCGCACGACAGATTAAGATGCTCGGCCTTGCGGGTACTTATACCCAGATTCTCGACGAGAACCGCCCTATTATGCAGGGTGCAGGTGCGGCATACGGCCTCAGCTATACGCCAGGTATGTGGCTCAACTCGATTCAGGTGTCTAAGGGTGTGGCATCGGTGACGGCGGGTCACGAGGCTATCACCGGCCAGATTAACCTTGAGCACCGCAAGCCTACTGACGACGAGCGTTTCTTCCTCAACCTCTACTTCGACTCGGAGCTTCGTCCTGAGATTAATGTGTCGTCGGCAATTCCGTTGACCAAGGATAAGAGTCTCTCGACTGTAATTATGGCCCACGGCTCGCTCGACACTGCGACGCACGATATGAACGGCGATGGCTTCGTGGATATGCCTAAGGCCAACCAGATTAATGTTGCGAATAAGTGGTTGTGGCAGAATGCTGGCGGCGTGCAGCTCCGCTGGGGCTGGAAGGTGGTCAACGAGAACCGCCTCGGTGGCCAGATGGGATATACCAAGTCGATGTACGAGGATATGCTCGCAAATCCTCTCGACAATAAGTACGGCTCAAAGATTCATAACCGTAACATTAACGGCTATGTCAAGCTCGGTGTGCCCGTAGGCCCTGAGCGTACCTTTACGGGTGACCCTGAGGATGCGGTGCAGAACAATATCGCTATGATTCTCGACTACGATAACTACCTCACCGACTCATACTTCGGTGTAAATACGGTAGATGTAACCGAGAACACCTTCCGCTTCAATGCCACCTATGCCCACTACTTCACACAGCGCTCGTCGCTCAATGTGGGTGCTTCGGCATATGTTCGTATGATGAACAACGACTACCTCCAGCAGGGCGTAGATATGGCAAGTGGCATCGCAAGCCCTGTGTGGAACTTCGCAGGTAAGGCACTGCTCGCTGAGCCAGGCGTATTTGCTGAGTACACATACAACATCGAGGAGAAGTTCTCGCTCGTGGTGGGTCTGCGTGGTGACTACTCGATGGTAAATGGCGACTACTACAACAATATCGGTACTGACAAGGGTCAGGTGCTCGTGACACCTCGCTCGCACATCCGCTGGAGCATCACGCCACGCACTACGCTGCGCGCCTCGGCAGGTATGGGCTACCGTCGCCAGAACCTCGTTACCGACAACATCTGGATGATGACAACCTCGCGTAACATCGACATCACAGGCCTTAAGAACGATATGGAGGCTGCGGCAACCTTCGGTGGTAGCATCGCTCAGACCTTCCGCCTTGCGGGTGATGATCAGGCGACCATCAGCTTCGACTACTTCCGTACGCAGTTCTTCAACACTATGGTCTACGATCAGGAGACGACAAACAACACCATCCTCGTCTACAACAACCACGACCGCTCGTACACCGATAACTTCCAGCTCGACTTCAACTGGACACCATTCCGTGGCTTCGACCTCTTCGCTACCTTCCGCTATACCAATGCGAAGATGACTATCGAGCGCGACGGTGCCAAGTACCTCGTCGAGCGCCCTCTCACCTCACGCTATAAGGGTCTTATCAACATTCAGTACGCTGTACGCCGCTGGGTGTTCGATGTGACAGCGCAGCTCAATGGCCCTATGCGACTCCCTGAGTTGACATACGACAGCACCTCAGTGAGCGACACGGGTGCAAATGCTGTTAAGGCGGTGGAGAACCCAACACTCTCACCTATCTACCCAATGTTCTTTGCGCAGGTGAGCTACAAGATGAGTAACCTTACCCTCTACCTCGGTTGCGAGAATATCGCTAACTATATGCAGGGTGTCAAGGGTCACGGTCAGGCTCCTATCCTCGGTGGCAATGCGCCATACGCTCCAGGCTTTAACTCCTCAGCCGTATGGGGACCACTTATGGGTCGTAAGTTCTACATCGGATTAAGATTAAATATTTACTAAAAACTATAACCACTATGAGAAAGATTATTATGATGTGCCTTGTTGCCCTCTTTGGCATCGGCATCGCAAATGCACAGCAGCCTAAGGCTGACGCTAAGAGCGTGACAACAGTATTCGTAACCGACATCGACTGCCAGGGTTGCGCTAAGAAGGTGACTAACACCATCCCTTACGAGAAGGGTGTGAAGGATGTTCAGGTAGATGTAGCTACCAAGACCGTTACCGTTACCTACGACAGCACCAAGACCACTGAGGAGACCCTCGTGAAGGCATTTGCTAAGATTAAGATCAAGGCAGAGCCTAAGAAGGAGGAGTAATCCTCGCCTTTGGGGGTAGCAATCACCTCCCAATATAAAAGCAGCAGCCCGACCACACACTTGTGGTCGGGCTGTTTTGTTTGGCTATGTTTAGCCGTGTAGCCGCGAGTGGCCTTTGCTACGACTATTTGAAGCCGAAGCGGAAACCGAATGAAAAGTAAATGCAAGGCTTACTCTTGATTGCCGACTTGTAGGTGTCGATGTAGCGCACACCGCAAGTCACATATGGGTTCTGTCTCCACTCAAACTTGAAACCTAAGTCGTACGACATAGCACCCCAACGGTTACCGAGTGTTGACTGAATCTTAGGCACGATGAACATCGAGTAGTCCGATCTCTCTAAAGCTCTGTACTCTGCCGAGATACCGAGGTAGATCTGCTCGACGAAGGTGCGTGTCTCGTAGAAGATGTTGTTGCTAAGGGTAAGAGGGATGTGGATTGACCAATCGTCGTCGATGTGGTAGCCAATCTGTGCCTCGAGGTCGATAGAGCCGTACTCATCATCGATGAAGTCGGTAATGGCGGTGCTCATTCGTGTCTCAATGCCCAGCGACCAGAAGTTCGAACGATCGAAGTAGAAGTCGTCGGTCTGTGCCATAGCGAGGGCAGATGAGCAAACCATAAGGATAGCCAAAATGAGTTTTTTCATAATGTATGGGGTTTAAGTGTGTATAAGTAGTACTCTCGTGTTATAAACATAGGTATGCGCGCCACGGCTATGCCTGGAACTCCTTGCCCATAAACCAGCGAGGCAGGTTGCAACCGATGTAGTTACCCACAACCGACCAGAACCACGCAAATACCATCCACAGGCCGAAGTCGCCGTTGAGTATCGCCACCCAGTAGTAGAAGGCGTCGGCGATGCAGTGGGGTAGCCCGCACATAATGAATACGGGTACGCCATAGAGCAGCGGCAGGTAGTTGCCATTGCGGGTACCGTAGAGCGCCAGCGTCACGATGACACCCGTACCTACGGATGTAGCGAGGAGCATATGCCACGAGGCCGCCTCGCGTGCCGCCATAATGGTGTCGAGCGTCGTGAGGAAACCCTCGTTCCTGGTGTAGTAGGCGATGTATGCCGTAATGAGGCAACCCACGGCGTTGCCAATAACCATTGGCAGCAGTTGCAACGACTCCTTATATGGCAGGTAGCCCGCCTTGCCCGTAAATAGTAGCGACTTGCTAAGCGTCACCGACATAAGGCCGAAGGCGAAGAGCACAGCGCCGCCCAGACCTCCGACATGCAGGAAGACAAGGCCCGCAATGCCGATGAGCAGGCCCGCGAAGATGGACATCGAAATAAAGTGCTTCATAGAGTGTATGTTAAAGGGTAATGGGGGCGCACATATAGCGATGTCAACGCCCCCCGATTAGCATACAGTGGTAGACTACAACACGATGTTGATAATCTTACCCTTTACGACGATGATCTTCTTAGGCTGCTTGCCCTCGAGCCACTTCTGCGCACCCTCGGTGGTAACGATGTCGGCAGCGATAGCCTGCTGATCCATATCGAGAGCATACTCCTGCTTGAAGCGGAGCTTGCCGTTTACCATTACGGGGTACTCAAACGAGTTCTCCACGAGGTACTCTGCGCAGAACTTAGGGAATGCTGCGTCGCAGACGGTGGTCTCGTTGCCCATAGCGTGCCAGAGCTCCTCGGCGATGTGAGGTGCAAATGGTGCGATGAGGGCGGTCAGAGGCTCCAAAATCTCGCGCTTAGAGCAGTCGCCAAGCTCGTTGAGGCAGATCATAAATGCCGCTACCGAGGTGTTGAACGAGAAGTTCTCGATATCCTCGCTAATCTTCTTAATGGTCTTGTGCAGGGTCTTTAGCTCAGCAGGTGTAGCCTTCTCGTCGTTAACGAGGTACTTGCCATCACGGTTGTAGAACTTAGCCCAGAAGCGGCGCAAGAACTTATGTACGCCGTCGATACCGTTAGTATCCCAAGGCTTCGACTGCTCCAATGGACCGAGGAACATCTCGTACATACGCAAGGTGTCGGCACCGTAGGCCTCGACGATGTAGTCTGGGTTTACGACATTGAACATCGACTTGGACATCTTCTCGATAGCCCAGCCGCAGATATACTTGCCATCCTCGAGGATGAACTCTGCATCGTGGAACTCTGGGCGCCACTTGCGGAATGCCTCGATGTCGAGG
>JAGBTP010000071.1 GCA_017631255.1 Alistipes sp. | reverse complement strand
TGGCATAGCCAGGACGTACGTTTACGATGTCGTTAGCGTAGCCCAAGTTCTCTACGTCTTTGATAAGAATTACTTCCATGTTCTATCCTCCTCTTTATTATTTCATACAATCGGTTACGAATGGAAGGATTGCGAGGTGGCGAGCACGCTTAACTGCCTGAGCAACCTTCTTCTGATACTTCTGTGAAGTACCTGTGAGACGACGGGGCAAAATCTTACCCTGCTCGTTGAGGAACTTCTTCAAGAACTCACCGTCCTTGTAGTCTACATACTTGATGCCGAGCTTCTTGAAACGGCAGTACTTCTTCTTCTTAACGTCTACTGATACGGGGTTGAGATAACGAATCTCTGAAGCACCCTGCTGTGTGTTCTCTGCCATGATTACTCCTGTGATTTGTTAGCAAGCTTTGCGCGACGCTTCTGAGAGTACTCAACAGCGAACTTGTCCTGCTTGAAAGTTAAGAAACGAATGATGCGCTCATCGCGACGATACTGTGTCTCGAGAGTGTTGATGATTGAGCCCTCACCAGTAAACTCTACAAGGAAGTAGAAGCCGGAAGTCTTCTTCTGAATAGGATAAGCGAGCTTCTTAAGGCCCCAGTTCTCCACATTCACAATCTGACCGCCGTTCTCGGTGATTACGCCCTGGAATTTGTCAGCAACCTCCTTTACCTGTGCCTCAGAAAGGACGGGAGTGACAATGAAAACGGTTTCGTAATTGTTCATAATTGAATAAATTAATTAGTTTTTTGCATAATGCGCTGCAAAGGTAGTACTTTTTTTTTAATCTCCAATACTTTAGTATAAATATTTACCTTTTGAGGAGAATATTTGTTGTACCTATATATAAATAAAGGATGTGACCCCGCCATAGTAGGGTCACACTGATAAAGTTTAGTGATTTTGCTTACTCCTTAGCCTCGAATACATCCTTGCCGAGTGCGCAGATAGGGCAAGTCCAATCCTCTGGAAGCTCCTCGAATGGAGTGCCAGGAGCTATGCCGTTATCAGGATCACCCTCAGCTGGGTCATAGATGTAGTGACATACGGTACATTCGTACTTTTTCATAATTATTAAAGTTTTAAGTGGTTAATATATATAAGCTAAACTATTAGTTGAATAGCCAAACATAAAAGTTTATATAGGTTGCAAAGCAGACCCATACGAAGTAGGGTATCATAACAATAGAGGCAAAGCGGCTCGATCTATATGTGAGGATGATGTAGCTAAGCAGCGCTATATCGAGCAACAGAATCACGGCAAGACCCGATATGGGTGACTGCATATAGAAAAACATCGGACTCCATAGGAAGTTAAGTCCCAGAATCAGAAACCACAATCCTACAAAGCGCGCCTCACCAATCTCCCATAGTCGACCGTAGGAGAGGCCTGCGCATATATAGAGTAGGCTCCACACGATCGGGAAGAGGGTGTTGTGCGGTGTTGCGCTTGGCTTCACAAGGTATGGGTACCACTCCACAAGTGCATCGCTCTGGAATATTGATGCTATCCATCCTACGACAAAGCATAGCAGGGTGGGAAGCAGGTAGCGTGAAAAGCGTTTCATACGAGTAATGTTTTAATGTTACACCATCGACGCTATGCAAACACCATTCCAATGGCGACTCGTCCGCTAAGTCATATGTTAAGAACCTTATTTCCAGCTTGTTCGACCATTGGCTTTGTGGGCCTTATGGTCTTGGTTAACCTTTACAAAAAAATAATACCCTGCCTATGTTATGTAGGCAGGGTATATCTTTAGTTTTTAGGATTAGACTACTCTGCCTGCTCCTCAGTTGCAGCCTCCTCGGCAGCAGCAACCTCTGCGCCCTCAGCGTCTGCGTTGATAACGATGTCCTCCTCACCTACGGTGATGGTCTCGTCTACTACCTTGTTAGTCTCCTCAAGGGCTGTAGCGATCTCCTCAGTGCCGATGATAGCCTGCTCGTGGCCAGCCTTAGGCATAGAGATAACTGACAAAAGGCTGAAGAATACGATACCAGCAACCATTGCCCAAGTGAACTTCTCAAGGAAGTCAGTAGTCTGGCGTACGCCCATAGTCTGGTTAGCCGCACCGAAGTTTGCAGCCATACCGCTCTTAGGGCTCTGAACCAATACTGCAAGTATCAAAAGGATACTCGCAATTACAATCATAATAATACAAAATGTATACATAGAACTTATAAATTTAAATATTCAATGTAGTTATTTCTTTCTTTGCTCTTCAAGGTTCGCAATTAACTCCGCAAAGTAAATACTTTTTTCTGAATTTAGCAAACTTAATTTGCGATAAGTGTTAATTGCATCGTCATATAATCCCTGTTTAGCGTAAATTTCTGCCAATTCTTCGCTAACCATATCCTCCTCATCCTCGATATTGTGCTTCGAAAGGTCATCTGCAACGCCATCTTCGGCAACGATGCGGTAGTCGTCACGCTTAAGAAAACGCTCGATGAGGTCGTCCGTAGTGAGGTGTGTGAGGCGTGCAATGTCTACCTCTTTGAGTGTAATGGCGGCCGTGGGGTGCAGCGACATTACGAGGCGCGTAGTCTCGTCCATATTGCCATAGTCGGCCGTCAATCGAAGCAACGCCATACGACCTCCGTTCCACCACGGATATCGCTCGACGGCACTTCTTAGCCTCTCAATATTATGCTCGTTGTTCGTTGTCATATACCCAACTATTACCAGTTACCTGCCGCCGCCATATAGATGTCATTGACAAGGTCGTCGACAATCTCCTCGATTAGCTGGTCTTGAACATCGACAAGGAGCTGTGTAGCATCGTAGTCGGCATACGACGAGAATGACTTGTTGTTGAACGAGAGCGTCTGGTCAACAGCGTTCTGGAAGTTAACCTTAACGGTTATAGTCAGACGGTTCTGTAAAGCGTAGTCGCCACTCGATACCGAAGATGTATTTGAGGTGTAGTTTGTAATTTCACCCTCAAATGCGAAGTCGCCACCCTCCTCGACCTGTTGTAGGCGTGTCTGGCGTGAGAACTTATCGCGCAAGGCCTCGGTCAGCACATTACTAAGCGTAGGTGCTACCATCGGTGCATTGTTTGGGAAATATGCCACCGAGAAGGTTGTAGCCTCAGGTGGGATAGAGCCTCCAGATAGGTTGTATGTAACCTTATAGCCGCAGCCCGAAAGGCCTACTGTCATAATTGCAATGGCTGCTATGCTAAGTATTCGTTGATATAATGCTTTCATACTCTTTATTTTATGTCATCATCAATGCCTAATGCCTTCATCCTGCGGTAGAGTGTTCGCTCCGAGATGAATAGCTCGCGTGCAGCGTCCTTACGGCGATAGTTGTGGCGCTGCAAGGCGCTTATAATCTGCTCTCGCTGCACATCGCTCTTGGTCACCTCGCGTGTCGGAACATCGCACACCACCTCCACGGTGTCATCCTCGTCATAATGGTGGGGTAGTGCACTGCTAACCTCAGGAAGCAAGCCCGCCACCTCGTGGCTCGTTGGAGGTGTTATGTTCATACCTCCATTGCCGCCTCGCAGTGCCTCGGTCATCATCCGCTTGAGGTCGTTAATGTCGTTGCGCATATCGAACAGAATTTTGTAGAGCAGCTCGCGCTCCGTAGCCATCTCCTCGTAGCCACCTCTGCTGCCGCCTACCTGTCGCACGGAGAACTCCTCATCGGGTAGATAGCGGCGAAGGATGTCGGCCGTAATGTTGCGACTCTGCTCGATAGCGGATATCTGCTCAGCAACATTCTTTAGCTGGCGAATGTTGCCACGCCAATGGTAGTTCTCGAGTGCTATGCGTGCACCCTCGTCGAGAACGATTGCGGGCATATTGTATAGCGTCGCCACATCGCTGGCAAACTTGCGGAATAGCAGGTAGATATCGCCCTTGCGCTCCCTAAGTGGTGGCACCACTACGGGCACGGTGTTGAGACGATAGTATAGATCCTCACGAAAACGCCCCTCGGATATTGATTTAAGGAGGTCGTTGTTCGTCGCCGCCACCACGCGCACATTGGTCTTTTGTACCTTTGCTGAGCCGACGCGCATATACTCACCGGTCTGAAGTACGCGAAGCAGGCGCACCTGTGTAGAAATAGGCAGTTCACCTACCTCGTCGAGGAAGATAGTACCTCCGTCAGCCTCCTCGAAGTAACCCTTACGGCTCTCGATAGCGCCTGTAAATGAACCCTTCTCGTGACCGAAAAGCTCCGAGTCGATGGTGCCTTCGGGTATGGCACCGCAGTTTACGGCGATATATTTCTTATGCTTGCGCGATGAGTAGGCGTGTATAATCTGAGGAAAAAACTCCTTACCTACGCCGCTCTCGCCTGTAACGAGTACAGAGAGGTCTGTGGGGGCTACGCGCATAGCCACCTCGATAGCATTATTGAGCGACTCGGTATTGCCAATAATACCGAAACGCTGTTTTACTCCAAGAAGTTCGTTAGATGTCATAATGCTACTTTGTTACACTATCTATTTATTTGCTCTTCAACGCGTCTCGAACGGATCGCTGGCGTGCCTACGCTGTCGACAGCGCGCGCTGTTCTTGCAGTTGTTGTCTTGCTTGCCGCATCCGCTGCGCTCGTCTCGGTTGGTGTTTCTACGGGAGTCAAATTAATACTATCGGCACCCATAACGAATGTGCTATCGCGCTCTTCGATAATCGTCTCAGGTGCTGGCGCAGACTTCAACGCAATGCCGTATCTATTAAGAGGCTCATTTGTCCATCTCCATATCACCCATATTGTGCCAACAGCCAAGAGTGCTATCAGCAACACGATAAGTACCGGAGGCATACCTCCACGGCGTTTGCTATCGTTACGGTCGTCACCTCGTTTCTTCTTCTCGTTGTCGTACTTGAGACCACGGAGATAGGCGTCGGGCTTAACGAGTGTAATCTTCGATTCATCACTTGCCTCTACCTGCTTACCCCTCTTGCGACGCTTTTTGCTTCCCTCCTTAGGTTGCTGTGGCACAGGTACTCTGTGAGGCTGGGTGCGCAAAAGTCGCTCCTTCTCCTCGTCAAGTACCGTAACAGGAGGCTTGATCTTGCCGCCGTAGACGATAGGCTCGCGTAGGTGCTTGAATGTGATGGTGTTATTCTCACCTGGCAAGAATTCGCCAAACGACTCTATTGTGTAGCTCTCTCCGCTCGTTATGGCGTGGCGTATCTCGAAAACAAAGCGGCTAATCATACCCTCAGCCTCGAGCTCCTTAACCCCGTATGCCAACAATAGCGACCTAAGCACACCGTCGTCGTTGCGCATAAGGTCGGAGAATCGTATCACGCCCGAGGGCTGCTTAACGATAAAGACTCCGAGCTTAGGCACCACGATTCGCTTGTTGTGCTTAAGATACTCGACTACTATGTTGGTAATAAGCTCCACCTGTATAACTATATAATTCGTGCAAAGATAGCAAAAAATTATGAATCAACAATGAGCACCCGCATCTTCTTGCCACATACTCGCCCAATAAGCATTATGATACGCCCTAAGGGAAAATTTGTAGCCTTAGTTCGATGAAATAAATATCGAACACATAGCATAACTATCCGCTGTACGCATATAGACACAAAAGAGGCCGACCATTTGGCCAGCCTCAATCTAAATGCCTTGCGACACTGTTACTTCTGCTCGTTGATAATGCGCATTGCAGCGTCGAAAATCGTTGTGTCATCCAATGTAACAACGCCACCATCTGGACCCTGCTCAATATGAATGCCAATGCCCTCCTTAGCCTCAAAGTGCTTACCACCAAAGTAGTTGCGTACGGTATCAACATCGATTCCCAATTCGTCTGCTATGCGCTGCGAGCTGCCACTGGGCAACTTATCCTTAATGCGACGCAATTCGTTAAATGTAATAATCATAACTGTTCGATATTAAGATTAAAATTAATTTTCTTTCGCACTACTAAATTAATGCATTTTTTTGAAATGACCAAACTATTTACAATTTATTTTGCAAAAATATTCTTTTAGTCATATTTCACCGAAATGTTATACTATATATATAATAGGATCTCTCTCTCGGTCGTACAATTTAGTTGCTGTAAAACAGACGAGGCTGCCTCCGAAGAAGCAGCCTCGCTAATATAGGGTTGGAGTGTTACTCCTTAAGAGCTGCGTGAGCTGCTGCAAGGCGTGCGATAGGCACACGGAATGGAGAGCAGCTTACATAGTTCAAACCTGCGTAGTGGCAGAACTCAACTGATGATGGCTCACCACCGTGCTCACCGCAGATACCACACTTCAAGTCTGGACGAGTTGTGCGGCCCTTGAACACAGCCTCACGAACGAGCTGGCCTACGCCGTTGCGATCCAATACCTTGAATGGGTCGTTCTTGAGGATGTTCTTCTCGAGGTAGATAGGCAAGAACTTAGCGATATCGTCACGAGAGAAACCAAGAGTCATCTGAGTAAGGTCGTTGGTACCGAATGAGAAGAACTCTGCAACCTCGGCGATCTGGTTAGCGGTAACAGCAGCGCGTGGAACCTCGATCATAGTACCTACGAGGTAGTCAATGCGGTCGTTACGCTCAGCAAATACTGCCTCAGCTGTCTTGTCGATGATGTTCTTCTGGTAGCGGAGCTCCTTGTGGTTACCTACGAGTGGTACCATGATCTCAACCTTAACAGGTGTGCCAGCAGCCTTAACATTCATAGCGGCCTCAATGATAGCGCGTGCCTGCATCTCGGTAATCTCTGGGTAGGTGTTACCCAAGCGGCAGCCACGGTGACCAAGCATAGGGTTAACCTCGTGCAAAGCCTCAACCTTGGCAACTACCTTCTCGAATGGGATGCCCATAGCCTCTGCCATCTCGCGCTGATCCTTCTCAGTGTTAGGAGCAAACTCGTGCAATGGTGGATCGAGGAGACGAACGATAACTGGGTAGCCGTTCATAACCTTGAAGAGACCCTCGAAGTCGCCACGCTGCATAGGAAGCAACTTAGAAAGAGCAACACGACGACCTGCCTCGTCATCAGAGAGAATCATCTCACGGATAGCCTTGATACGGTCACCCTCGAAGAACATGTGCTCTGTACGGCACAAACCGATACCCTGAGCACCGAAAGCAAATGCCTGCTCAGCGTCACGTGGAGTATCAGCGTTAGCACGTACGTTCATTGTAGAGTACTTGCCTGCAAGCTCCATCAACTGACCGAAGTCGCCGTCGAGGTTTGCAGCCTGAGTAGCTACCTGGCCGAGGTAAACCTCACCTGTCGAACCATTGAGCGAAATCCAGTCGCCCTCCTTGATGGTGTGGCCGTTAATCTGTATTGTGCGAGCCTTGTAGTCAATCTCCAACTCACCAGCGCCT
Organism: Alistipes sp.; assembly: GCA_017631255.1. Taxonomy (GTDB): domain Bacteria; phylum Bacteroidota; class Bacteroidia; order Bacteroidales; family Rikenellaceae; genus Alistipes. Next base: position 338 of record JAGBTP010000071.1, on the reverse strand, counting down.
GATACGCAGCACTTACCCATACCACGAGCAACTACGGCAGCGTGAGATGTCATACCACCACGAGCTGTGAGGATACCTGCTGCGTCGAGCATACCCTTCAAATCCTCTGGAGATGTCTCGATACGAACGAGGATAGCCTTCTGGCCAGTCTCGTTGAGCACCTTTTCAGCGTCGTCAGCGAAGAATACTACTGGACCAGTAGCTGCACCTGGAGATGCTGGAAGACCCTTAACGATAACCTTAGCAGACTTGATAGCCTTCTTGTCGAATACTGGGTGGAGCAACTCGTCGAGCTTCTCTGGCTCGCAGCGCAAAACTGCAGTCTTCTCGTCGATAAG
>JAGBTP010000070.1 GCA_017631255.1 Alistipes sp. | reverse complement strand
GAGAATATCAACGACTGGAACCTCTCACGTTCACGCTTCTGGGGTACTCCACTCCCAATTTGGGCAACTGAGGATCGCACTGAGTTGAAGTGTATCGGCTCTGTTGAGGAGCTCATCGCCGAGATTGAGAAGGCTGTAGCTGCGGGCGTGATGACTGAGAACCCATACAAGAACTTCAAGGTGGGCGATATGTCGAAGGAGAACTACTCGACAGATAATATCGACCTCCACCGCCCATATGTAGATAACATCGTCCTCGTATCGTCGAAGGGTGAGCCTATGCGTCGTGAGCCAGACCTCATCGATGTATGGTTCGATTCAGGTGCTATGCCTTATGCGCAGGTACACTACCCATTCGAGGCTAAGGAGGGCTTCGACCAGATCTACCCTGCGGACTTCATCGCTGAGGGTGTCGACCAGACCCGTGGTTGGTTCTATACGCTCCACGCCATCGCTACTATGCTCTTCGACTCTGTGGCCTTCAAGAATATCATCTCGAATGGCTTGGTGCTCGATAAGAATGGTAACAAGATGTCGAAGCGCCTCGGTAACGGTGTCGACCCATTCGATGTGCTCAAGAAGTACGGCGCCGACGCTACGCGCTGGTATATGATCTCTAACTCGCAGCCTTGGGATAACCTCAAGTTCGATGTCGATGGCGTTGATGAGTGCCGCCGTAAGTTCTTCGGCACGCTCTACAACACCTACTCGTTCTTCGCCCTCTATGCCAATATCGACGGCTTTACGGGCAGCGAGGCTGAGGTGCCTGTTGAGCAGCGCCCAGAGATCGACCGCTGGATTCTCTCGGAGCTCAATACCCTTATCCGCGATGTTACGGCATACCTCGAGGACTACGACCCAACACCTGCGGCACGCCGCATCGACCAGTTTGTCAACGAGAACCTCTCGAACTGGTATGTGCGCCTCAACCGTAAGCGTTTCTGGGGAGGTGCTATGAGCGAGGATAAGCTTTCGGCTTACCAGACACTCTACACCTGCTTGGAGACCGTGGTTATGCTCGCAGCGCCTATCGCACCATTCATCACCGACCGCATCTTCCGTGACCTCAACGCCGTTAGTGGCCGTCACAGCGAGTCGTCTGTACACCTTGCCGAGTATCCTAAGTGCAACGAGGCACTCATCAATGCCGAGCTCGAGGAGCGCACAGCCCTCTCACAGCAGGTGTCGTCGATGGTGCTCGCACTCCGCCGTAAGGTGAACATCAATGTGCGTAAGCCGCTCTCGAAGATTATCATCCCTGTCCTCGACAAGGCGATGGCTAAGCATATCGAGGCCGTTAGCGCGCTCATTATGAACGAGGTGAATGTTAAGGATATCGAGCTTATCACCGATACCACCGGCATTATCACCAAGCGTATCAAGCTCAACTTCAAGCACTTCTGCCAGCGCTATGCGCAGCTCGCAAAGGCTATGTCGGCACTCATCGCTACCTTCACTCAGGAGCAGATTGCCGCTATCGAGGCTAATGACGAGACCACCCTCGAGCTCAATGGCGAGCAGGTTGTGGTTACGGCTGCCGACTTCGAGATCACCTCGGAGGATATGCCAGGCTGGCTCGTTGCTTCGGAGGGTAAGCTCACCGTTGCTCTCGATATCACCATCACCGAGGAGCTTCGTCGTGAGGGTGTGGCGCGTGAGCTCGTGAACCGCATCCAGAACATCCGTAAGGAGTCTGGCTTCGAGGTTACCGACAAGATTCGCGTCGAGATCGAGGCTAACGACCTCACCTCACCAGCTGTCGAGAGCTTCGCTGACTACATCGCGCAGCAGACCCTCGCTGTTGAGGTTAAGGCCGTGGCAGCACCCACTGGTGCCTTCGTTGTCGACTCAGAGATCGACGAGGTGGCACTCAAGATTGCCGTTACTAAGGCATAACGGGCCCTTTAATCGAGGCATAGTGCGCCATTATCGGGGCACTGCGCGCTGTTACAAATAGATAAGCGTGCTCTCGCCTCACCCCTTTTTAGTGTAGTCTCCCCTGCGGAGGCTACACTTTTTTTTGATTATATTTGCGTATTTCATAATTTTTGCTTAATTTCGCTTATTATAAATGTATAACCGTACTAAAACGATACGATTATGTCAGAGGAGAAGACCCGTTACAACGACGCCGAGCTGGAAGAGTTCCGCGTGTTGATTGAGCAGAAGTTGGCCGCTGCGCGCGCCGATTATGATATGCTACGCACTGCAACAAGCAACGAGAACGATACCGAGGATTCATCCCCAACCTTCAAGGTTATGGAGGAGGGTGCCACCACCCTTTCGCGCGAGGAGTATGGCTCCCTTGCGCAGCGTCAGGCTAAGTTTATCCGCAACCTCGAGATGGCTCTTGTTCGCATCAAGAACAAGACCTACGGCATCTGTAAGACCACCGGTAGGCTCATTCCTCGTGAGCGTTTATTGCGTGTGCCACACGCTACGGAGTGCATCGAGGCAAAGAACGCCCGCAAATAATTTGGGGTGATAAGGCAGTGTCTGCTGCCGCTAACAATATAAATGCGAATGGGTAGTACGCTTTAGTACAGCCCATCCGCATTTTTTTTGCCGAGCATTGCCCCTATGACCTTCTAACCCCATATTGCTACCGCAATTATTCATATCGACAATCCCCCTCACACACACCCCTGAAAAGGGGATGGGCTTGGTAGGGTTGATTGCTCTCGCCCTCTTTTTTCCTCCCGCCGTCCCCGCCGCCCCGCCCTCTTTTT
>JAGBTP010000007.1 GCA_017631255.1 Alistipes sp. | reverse complement strand
TCTTACTATTAAGAAGTTGTATAACAAGAGCTAATTTTAGGCTTGCGAAGCTCGAAAAAGCGGAGTTTACTTAGCGTAAATGAGCATTTTGAGAGCAAGCGTAACGACAAAGTAGCCTTGTTAGACAGCTTCTTTTTTTGTATGTAGGGTCAAAAATAATAAGGGTTGAGTCACCACCTCCAAGTTATTAACCGCACAAAGAGACCACACGCCTGGCCACAAAACAAAAGCAAGAGGCTACCCAAAGGTAACCTCTTGCAGAGTTAGGAAGCACCGTAGGGCACTTCGTTATTTGCCGTAGCCGTTGATTAGCGAGCAGGAATTTCGTCGTTAGCGATAACCTTCTTAGACTTCTCGAAAGTCATCTCAGATACGCGCTTAGCCTTGCTACCCTTAGCCTGGAAGAATACAGAGCTATCGAGGCTCTGGAGACCTGCGCTCTGGCCATTCTGGTAAGCATCCCACCAAGCTACATAGTTCTCAACATTGCCAACGCCATCGTATGTAGGCTTAACCCAACGACGGTAGAGACTTGAGAACTGACCTTCGGTATCCAATACAACAGCTGCGATCTCGTACTCACCACCAAACTCGAGGAAGGTGTAAGTGTGAGTAGCAGTCATACTGCCGTACTCGTTGATTGACCATATGAGGCCATCCATATACTGCTGGTCGGTGTAAATATCTGTACGACCTGTCCAGTCGTAGATATTCCAAAACCAATCACCGTGCTCCTCGTCAGAGAACTCAACCTCGATAGGAAAAACTGCGTTACCAGAGTAGTTAGAGAGGTACTCGTAACCTGGGCAGTTTGCGAATTCAGCAGCATCATAGTAGCCGAGGTCCTTGAATGAGATAGTTACATTACCAGCCTCGCCAGACTTAGTCTTGAATGTCTGAGTGAAGATCTGTGAAGTAGTAGCTACACCACCGCGTGAACCGAATGCGTAGAGGACATACTCAGTATCAGCCTCGAGGTTGAGGACAGAAGTTGTCTGAGTACCTGAAAGGAGGTAGTACTCCATATTTGCGAGGAGGTACTCCTGACGCTCAGCATCGTTGTTACCGTAAGTAGCCCAATCAGATGCCTTCTCCCAACCTGCTACATAGTAGTCGTTGTTAGTTGGAGTGAAGGTGAAGTCAGCAGTACGAGCTGTAAGCTTCGATACTGATGGAGTGATCTCATTGTCAGACATTGCAACATCGCCTGTCTCGATCTTAACGAGCTGAGGAACTGATGAGCAGAGAGCGTTCTCCTCCATAGTGAATGCGAAGAGGTAGTAAGTAGAGTTAGCCAAAAGCTCGAACTCGTAGTAGCTCTTAGAGCTGCCGTCTGGGTTGTTACCCTGGCAAGTGTAGTTAGCAATAATCTGGTCAGCAGACAACTCCTTCATCATCTCCTGAACTGATGTAGACCACCAGTACTCAACCATACGCTCGCGTGTATCGAGGAACGACATAACCTCCTCCTCCATATAAGAGTTGATGAGATTCTCGTTCAAAACATCGAAGTAGTAGTCGCCCTGGTAGCCAACAGGAACAACATTTGCCTTAACCATACAGCCGTCAACAACCTCTGTCTCGATTGTAAATTCTACATTTGAGAGATCAGGCTTAGCGGTGGTTACGGTGAACATATGAACATCTGAAAGCAACGCACCTGACTCGTAGTCGAAGTAGTAGCAGTAGAATGTGTAAGGCACACCAGAAGCACCATTAGATACGAGTATACCAGGCTGATCACCCACCTTAGCACGCTCCTGCATAATCTGAACAGCTGACATACCATAGAACTGACCCAACCAGCCGAAGTATGCTAAGTCATCCTCGTAGTAGTCCTGACCATTCTCGAAGCCTGAAGCTACGATATACTCAGGAGCAGCAGACATCACGATGTAAGGGAGGGTCTTGTTGTCTGGAATAACATCAACAGTATAGTCGAAGTATGTAGAAGTAACATTCTCCAACTTGAAACCTGCGCTAACAGCAGCACCCTGCTTTACAACGAAAACAACATCCTCAGCGTAGCGGTACTTGATAGTAACCAGGCACTGACGCTCCTCAGAGGTTGTGTTAGCATCAACATTGAACTGGAGAGCACCAGGGATGCTGTAATTGAAGTTGTTTACCCAAGACTCTGCTGGCTCAGCAGTAATCTTCTCACCCTTGTGTGGGTTCTCGCCCTCACCGTTGTACTCAATAGTGTACTCGAGGAGGTAGCTACCACCTGCGAGGCTCACTGACATAGAGCTCTTACCCAACTTGATAGTCGAGTCCTTCTCAACCTGTGGGGTTGGAGCTGGCTTGTCAGTATTGCCCTGATCCTTAGTACAGCTTGCTGCAAGAGTCAAGCAGAGCACTGGCAACATTGCCCAAAAAAATTTCTGAATAGTTCTCATAATTTGGTTTAAAGTTTAGTTGTTTGAAGTTTATTACTAATCTGTCTTACACCTTTATATATATTGCACTGCGTCTCATTGAACCCATTGCCGCATCACGAAACGCGCACAACAACACTATTTCAAGGGACAAATATAAAAATAAATTTTCAATATAAAAGCCTATCTCGCCTTATTTTTCACAAAAAGAGTCCATTTGTTTGTAATTGACGATAAAAATCATATCTTTGCTCAATAAAACTATTATTACAAATTTGTCCTATGAGAAAATTAGAGTATTTCTTGGTATTTGCTTCGCTTGCGTGTTCACTCCTTTTTGCGGCGTGTAGCAAAAGCAATGAGGTAAACGAGGTGGATACTACCACTACTACGGTTACCTTCACCAGCCTCGGCGACGAGCGCATCATCGAGGTAGACTACGAGCAGCGCACCCTGAGTCTGCCCTACACCATCAGCAACGGCATTGCCGGCATCGACATCGTTGCAGAGCCATCGGCATCGTGGATTTCGGACCTCAAGGCCGACGGCAGTACCCTCACCTTCAGCGTTGCGCGCAACAACAGCAACCAGAGTCGTCAGGCAAAGATTACAGTTAAGTACCCCAATGTCAACGACATCGTGCTCCTCGTAAAGCAGGGCGAGTTCTCTGCCATCACCTTCGAGATGAGCATCACAAGCCAGACATCGACATCGTGCACATCGCTCATCACCCCTTCGAACGAGGACTATGTATACATCGCATATATGTCTGAGATCGACTACTTCCTCTCGCTCAACATCACTATGGCCGAAGAGCTATTCCGCGATGATTATGAGTACTTTATGGGCATTGCTGAGCAGTTTAACGCACCTTTGCTCAAGGAGTTCTTCCTGATGAACTACTTTGCATATCAGGGTGAGTACTCTATCGACTGGACAGGTATGATGCCAGGCAAGGAGTATGTGCTCTATGTCTACGCTATCGAGTTCAACGAGGCTAACGACGACTATTGGATGGCGTCGCCCGTGTCGTACCAGATTGTTACGCTCGAGAACCCAGCACTCACCGAGGCGGCTTTCGATGTTAATGTCGAGGTCAACGGCCCACAGGTTACATACTCCATCGACCCACAGAATTGGGATGGCAAATACTACCTCACCGTCTACGAGGAGGGCGACTATATGTATCGTGACGAGAACAAGCCTGCCGACGAGAACTACGCCGAGCTCGTATCGAGCGTATGGCTCGATATGATGAGTCAGCTCCTTGCATCGGGTTACAGCACCGACCAGCTTATGGAGATGATGTGCCTCGAGGGCTATGAGGAGTACAGCGAGCTACTCAAGGGTAGTACCAACTACGCTATGTTGCTCTACGGTGTTGAGATGGTTGACGGCCTGCCACAGGTAGCAACTACGCCTCAGGTGGTTAACTTCCGCACCGAGGAGATTGGCGCATCGGATATGACCATCGAGATCAAGGTTGAGAACAACTATGTTCGCGTGGCAGATATAACCATCACCCCTTCAACTAACGAGCACTACACCATAGCCATCGTAGCCACCAACGAGGTACCAGAGAGCAGCAATAAGGAGATTATCGACTGGCTCAACGACAACTTCGTGATGGATAGTTACAGCGGCGAGATCTTTAGCCACCTCAACACCTTGCAGCCTTCGACCGAGTACTCTATCCTCGCCTACGGCTACTATGGTGGCGTTGTCACCACCGACCTCTTCCGCTACGACTTCAGCACCGAGGCTGAGGGCGAGTGCGAGAATAGCGTGCTTCGCGTAGAGTTCGACGCTCCTTACAGCCTCAAGGAGCTCGAGGCATACGACTCTGACCTCTATTATAATTATGGTATGTTCGAGGATATGGGCTGGTTCGCTATGTGGTCACAAATCTTCACCGAGACACCATCAAATGACCTCTTCTACTGCATCTATCGCGCCGACGAGTTCAGTATCTACGGCGAGGAGGCAATCCTTCAGGACCTCGTTCAGTATCCTTGCACCACCACACAGCTGCTCACAGGCCAGAACGATACGGTCTATGTTATGTGCGCCGTATGTATGGACTACCGAGGTAATTACAGCGAGATGTGGGTATCAGAGCCATTTATGTACACCTACACCGCAACTACAAAGCGTCCTCTTGAGGAGCTCCTCGCAAAGCTCAACGGTAGCACTACCGCTGCCGCATCGGCACTCGCACCTAACAGTGCACGCCAGGGCATAAAGAGCGATGTGAGCATCGTAGCAAAGCGCAAGTAAGTACCTATAACTATACGAATTATGGGCTGTCTCGATTGAGACAGCCCATAACTTTTTACTCGGCAACGCCCACTTATTTTTTTACTCGGCGCGCCCACCTACATTTTACTCAGCAGCACCCATCTGTACGATGCGCACCACCGACCACCACACCTTAGCTCACTATGCGGTCGAACTTATCAAGAATCTTTGCGCTACTCTCGTCCGAAAGCGTCGTAGGCGACTCCTGCGACACCGAGAAGGCTGCATTCTGCTCCGCCTGCTTCTTCGAGTCGCCGGTACCGTGACCCGCCGCAATGCCACCGATATATACCGTAGAGTGGAACGAGGGGTGACCGCTTGGTGTGCCCTGCTCGTGCGAGGTGCGGAACTCGATAGAGTAGTGGTTCTTCTGGCACCACTCGATGAGGCGGCTCTTGAAGTCGGTCTCCGACTTAAGCACCTCGTCGATAGAGATATATCTACCGAAGATATTATTGATTAGCAGACGGTTAACGAAGTCGTAGCCCTGATCGAGATAGATAGCGCCCATCATCGCCTCGAAGGCATCGCCATAGATATGTTTCTGCGTAGTATTGCCCGCCGCATTCGAGATTACGCACTTGTCGAGACCAATCTCCGACGCGATGCGGTTGAGCGACTGGCGTGACACGATCTTCGAACGCAGCTGCGTCATAAAACCCTCGTCGCCATCAGGGAACTCGATGAAGAGGTAGTCCGAGGTGACGCTCTCGATAACGGCGTCGCCCAGGAACTCGAGGCGCTCGTTGTTGATATGGCTACCATCCTCAAGCTCTACGGATGCCGACTTATGGATGAGGGCGAGCTTATACAGCTCTATGTTGTGGGGGATGAAGCCGAACATATCGTCGATAGCAGCATAGAAGTGCTTATCGACGCCAAAGCGTCGGCGGAAGGGTCGAAGTATGAAATCAAACATTTGTACAATTTCAATAAAAGGATTATCCTAACTGCCACACACTCATCGCATAGCGTCCATAGCCCATTCACTTCACGCCTGCACCACACGAGGGCACAAGGCATCAAATCAATGTTCGCGCTACGGCACACCTTACGCAGCGTGTAGCCACACTAAGAGGCACAAAATATGGACTAAACCGAGGGAGCGAACCCCTGGCATAGTCCATATAGTCTTACAAAATCGTAATTTTTAACCTCACAAACGAAGTGCAATCGAAATGGACAGCAGTCTGGCAAGCCTCGCCACTCTCCCTTTACACCACAGCTCCGTGTGTTAATTGGTGAGATTTCTATTACTTGTGAGCCTCGATGTAAGAGATTGCATCGCCAACAGTCTGAATCTTCTCAGCGTCGCCATCTGGAATCTGAAGATCGAAAGCCTTCTCAAACTCCATAATGAGCTCTACCTGATCCAATGAGTCAGCACCAAGATGTGCAGTGAAGCTTGCCTCAGCAACTACCTCTGACTCCTTAACACCCAACTTGTCAACGATAATCTCGACAACTTTTGACTGAATTTCTGACATAACAAATAAGTTTTAGTTAAACATTATAGTCTACTGTTATTCCGTCTTCCCTCATTTTTTTTGGTCGGACGATGCAAAAGTAACACTTTTTTTATTATCTTTGACATTATTACGCAAAAAAATTATCAACGATTTTACACACACATAGCTTAACATACTAATAATCACTATTTTATGAACTTATTGCTAATTTCCAATTCTACCAATGCGGGTGAGCCTTATTTGAAATATCCCATCGCAGAGATAGCAAAAACCCTCGAAGGCGTCAGCGAGGTCGTTTTCATCCCTTACGCCGCAGTTACCTTCTCTTACGACGAGTATGAGGCTAAGGTGCAGCAGCGCTTCAACGAGATTGGTATCAAGGTGAGCTCTATACACCACGCCCTCAATAAGCGTAACTTCGTGCGTCACGCGCAGGCTATCGTCATCGGTGGCGGTAACACCTTCGCACTCCTCAAGAAGATGCAGGAGGAGGACCTTCTCGACATTATCCACCGTCGCGTTAAGGCGGGCGTACCTTATATCGGCTGGTCGGCAGGTAGCAATGTCACCTGCCCTACCATCTGCACCACAAACGATATGCCTATCGTACAGCCAGAGTCATTCCGTGCTATCGGCCTCGTATCGTTCCAGATCAACCCACACTACCTCGACGCCAACCCTGAGGGTCACGCAGGCGAGACACGCGAGCAGCGCATCAACGAGTACCTCGAGGCTAACCGCCGCCGCTATGTTGTGGGCCTTCGTGAGGGCTGTATGATTCGCATCAAAGATGGCAACATCGAGCTTATCGGCTCACGCTCAATGCGTATCTTCCGCAAGGGTATGGAGACCTACGAGGTGCAGCCAGGAGAGAACATCGACTTCTTGCTCAGCAACAAATAGGCATTTGGCGATGGATATTTCGACAATCGACATAGGTTGTCGTGGTGAGGAGATAGCCACCGCGTGGCTTCGCGAAAGGGGTTACTACATCGTCGAGCGCAACTGGCGCGTGGGTCGCTACGAGATAGACATCATCGCGCAGCGCTACGACACGCTCCACTTCGTCGAGGTCAAGACACGCTCGCTACGCAGCTGGCAGTCGGCCTACGATAGCATCAACGACCAGAAGCGCCGCTCTATGCGTCGTGCTGCGATGAACTATCGTGCCCTGCACCGCACACCTCTGCTGTTGCAGTTCGACCTTATTGCCGTAACTGTCGACGACCACGGTCACCATACGATTGAGTACACCGAAAATATCCTCTGATACCTATATTAATGTAAGAGGCTGACTACCGCCCACGCGGATATAGTCAGCCTCTGTTTTTATTGCCCCACCCAAGGGGAGATTCTCTCTCTATTCGTCGCTACTCCTAAAGGGATTTGCCACCCCAAAAGGGACTTCACTTTGCACCCCTTAATAGGGGACCTCGCTACATCTCCGATACGCTATCCTCGAGCCACAGGAGCGGCACGCCAATCTGAGCAAGCTCATCGTCCGACACCTCCACCGATAGGATGCCATCTGCATAGCACGCTACGGCGTAAGGCTGGTAGACGATAACAAGACCGCTCTCAGTAATCAGCACCGACTCCGAGATAAGCAGCTCCGCTGGCGACTCCACAAATAGATTCTCGACAAGTCCACCAAGGCGATCATATACAAGCGCCTTAAAGCCATCGGCCCACTCACCCTCGTAGAGGTATGCAAAGTCGAAGGCCTGACCTGTCGAGAGGTCGTAACACTCGTACCACATCGAGCTGCCGCCGTGCGGACCTCCGGCATAGACCTCGATATTTGTCTCGTAGCAGAGGATTCGCTCATCACGCACGGTGAATGCCACCTGATCGAGATGGTAAGAGCATCGCAACTCCTGCGCCTCCTCACCATCCACGCCATACTCCTCAGCCTCCTCGGCATACTCTTCCGCCACCGCACGCGCCGAGGCGTCGATGTCCATAGGCTCTACGGCAGTGCTCTCGAAAGTCTTGAGGTAGTTTGCAAGCTCAATCGCCGCAAAAGCCTCGCTCTTGTCGGTATTTGTGATATGCTGGTAGCGGATACTCACCTCGTAACGCTCCTCATCAAGTTCGAGCCTATACTCCTCGAACAGCGGTTTTGCCACCCTTTCGCTGCACGACACCATAACGAGGGCAAGTAGGGGCACAATAGTCGTATAAAAAAACACTCTTTTCATAATTCTCATTTTTGGTTTATATCGGTAAAGGTATGGATAATTTCTATAACAGCAATAATTTTTCGGCAAAATCGCACGACCGAGGCACACTTATATTATATATATAGTACCACCCGCCACAACATTACTACTCGATTGGTAGACTTTTCTTCTTGTTGGAGACCCATTTTTGCTTGGGCTCACACACTTTTTGCCACCAAGTTGATGTAATCTTTCTTGCCAACACAAGATTTCTCCACGAAAACAGGTACGATTTCCACCGACAGCAGTAGTTTTTTTCACAAAATCGCCACAAATTTTCTCGCCATCGCAAGATTTTTCCACCCCACTACACACTTTTTGCAAGATT
>JAGBTP010000069.1 GCA_017631255.1 Alistipes sp. | reverse complement strand
CACTATGATGTTATGCCTGAGGATCCTATCGACGAGTGGAAGACCAACCCATTCGAGCCAGAGATCAAGGATGGCCGCATATGGTGCCGTGGTGCTGACGACGACAAGGGTCAGCTCTATATGCACGCCAAGGCCTTCGAGGCGATGGTGGCTACCGACACACTTCCTTGCAATGTTAAGTTTATGCTCGAGGGCGAGGAGGAGATTGGCTCACCAAGCCTCTACAAGTTCTGCGCCGACTATAAGAAGCTACTCAAGGCCGACATTATCCTCGTCTCTGACACCTCGATGATTGGCCTCGACACACCTACCATCACTGCCGGCTTGCGCGGTTTGACCTATATGCAGGTTGAGGTTACCGGCCCAGATAAGGACCTTCACTCAGGTCTCTTTGGCGGTGCTGTTGCCAACCCTGCTAATGTCCTTGCGAAGCTCGTGGCGTCGCTCACTGACGAGTTCGGTCGTGTCACCATCCCTGGCTTCTACGACGATGTACGCATCCTCACTGATGCTGAGCGCAAGGCACTCAACAAGGCACCATTCTCGCTCGACGAGTACAAGAAGGCACTCGACCTTGGTGATGTAGCGGGCGAGGTTGACTACACCACTATGGAGCGCACCGGCATCCGCCCATCACTCGATGTCAACGGCATCTGGAGCGGCTACACCGGCGAGGGCACCAAGACAGTCATCCCATCTAAGGCCTACGCTAAGATCTCTATGCGCCTCGTGCCTAACCAGGACTTCAAGAAGATCGCTAAGCTCTTCGAGAAGCACTTTAAGCGCATCGCACCTAAGAGCGTTAAGGTCAAGGTTGAGTTCTTGCACGGTGGTGCGCCATATGTATCGCCTACCGATTTGCCAGCCTATAAGGCTGCTGAGAAGGCCGTTGAGACCACCTTTGGTATCACACCACTACCATTCTACTCAGGCGGCTCTATTCCTATTATTTCGGGCTTTGAGAACATCCTTGGCATCAAGTCTATCCTCTTGGGCTTTGGTCTCTCTAAGGATGCCATCCACTCGCCTAACGAGAGCTATGGCCTCGACCAGTTCTACAAGGGCCTCGAGACCTTGCCTTACTTCTACAAGTACTTCGCTGAGATGAAGTAACCCAAGGCTCACCAGCCACAACAGAGGGGTTGTCCACAACACGGACAACCCCTTTTTCACACACCGCACCTCTCATTTACTCCCTACACACCTCTCACCCACCAAAACAAAAAGCGCTCGACTTAAAGCCGAGCGCCATAGCGTATTATGCAATAGCTATTAATTGCTTACAACACTGTGTTGTTCTCATTTACAAATGTAAATGTCTTAACATCTGTATCAGTCTCGTAGATGTAAAGACCCTGATCACCAGCCTTGCAGTTAGTGAATGTAGAGTTCATAATCTTGATTGTTGTTGCAGCATTGAGAGTACCAAGTGCTACACCTGGCTTCTTAGTAAGGTTATTGAAGCGGCAGCGATCGATAACAACCTCCTCAACCTCTGAACCATACTGCTCGTGTACTTTGATACCACGGTAGCCATTTACATCGCAATTATTGAAATATGCCTTTGCCTCTGATACCCAAACATCATACTCATTCTCCTTATAAGAGTTGAACTCACAGCTGTTGAATGTTGCGTTACCACCATTCTCAACCATAATACCGTTCTCAACCTTACAGTTGTTAAACTCAAGGGTACCAGCAAACTCCAAATAGAGAAACTCCCAGTTGTCCTCAGCATAAGATACTGACTTATCAACAATAACTACATTGTTGAATACAAGCTTACCGCCATTAGCCATACGGATAGCTCCTACACCATTACCAGTAGCGGTAAAAGTCTTACCATTACCATTGATAGTGAGCACCTTAGTTTTTGCGTCCTCTCCAATAAGTGGAGTAGAACCAATGCCTGCGCCAGTAGCCCACTCAGCATCTGCGAGAAGCTTAACCTCAGCATTCTCCATAGTAGCTGCAACTGCAAAAGCCTCAGCAAGTGAGTTATACTTCTCACCGTTAAGCTCTGCAACAGTGCAAACGATTGTACCATCAGCCTTGTACTCATATACAACACCATCGATGGTTACCTTGCCAGTTTTACCAGAGTCATAAGTTGCACCTACCAAGTTCTCTGCACCGGTTACATTCTTCACATTAACCTCTGTAATAAAAGACTCCTCGCCCACAGCACCAGCAATCTGGCCCTTGCGTGCATCGCTGCAACAGATTGTTACATTCTCAACAGTTGCGCCATTGAGTGTCTGGCCGCTAATAATACCTGAGATACCACCAACGCACTTATCACCACTGATAGTCAAATCAGAAGCCTTAAAGTTTGAATAATCAACTGCACCACCATTAGACTGAAGATCAGAAAGAACACCACCAATAGTGATACCGCCACTAATAGTAGAACCTTCATTACCCTCAATAGTCAAGTTAGCAGCCTCATAGCAGCGGCGAGTGTAACCCAAAACACCTGCTACATAGTTATCACCATCAATCTGAATATCACCCTTAACGACAACATTCTCAACAACTGTATAATATGGGTAAGCGATAGCAGCAGCTACAATGTGACCCTCTGTAGAGATGTTTACATTCTCGATTGTGAGGTTCTTAATAGTGTTGTACTCTGTAACACCAAAAAGACCTGCATAAGCATAACCATCACTATCCAATGTTGGGTTAGCAATTGTAAGGTTCTTAACAACCTTACCATTACCATCGAAGTTACCCATAAAGCCGTGCTCCTGAGTAGCAGAGCCAATAGGAGTCCAATTATATCCAGCAAGGTCGATATCAGCTGTAAGGACTACATTCTTACCCTCGAAGTAGTTATTTCGGCTGTTTACCTCGTCAGCCAACCACTTAAGACCAGCAGCGCTGTAAATCTCATACTTATCGCCTACAATATCAACGCACTTCTCTACTGTCCATACATTGTTTGCATAAACAGCAGCATAGCCATAAGCTACATATGCAGATGGGTCATATTCAAATGAACCGCCATAGATAACGATTGACTCCTTAGCTTTCTCATAATCACCGTAGCTGTAAATATCTCGAACACGACCGCCATAGATAGTTACATTCTCAATCTCCTCCTTGTTAGTACCGCCAGTAAGTGCGATATCGCCATCGATGTCACCATCATTTACTACGATGTTAACATTGTTAAGCTTGCTACCATAGTTGTAAGAGTAAACTGCAAGCTGGTAGCCACCAGACTCACCAGTACTTGTCAACTTACCACCATTTACAGTAAGGTTGATTGCTGGAGCAAGTGAAGGGTTGCTACTTGGGAGCTGCAACCAGATTGCGCGTGTACCCTTAATCTCACCACCGTTCACGGTAAGGTCACCATCGCCGAACTCACGAACTGCATAACCAAATGCGTTATAAACCAAGCCACCGTCGAAGTTAACCTTACCGCCATTGCCATTGTTAACAACATAGAGTGCGTGGCTGAACTTCTGACCCTCAACTGCCTTATCAGCTACAATAGAGATGTTTGCATCGATATTGAGCTCACCGGCGTTGTTGATAGCGTAGTTACCATTAGCATTTGCTGTATCAGCATCGCCTGTATAAGTG
The DNA here is from genome assembly GCA_017631255.1 of Alistipes sp. Classification (GTDB taxonomy): domain Bacteria; phylum Bacteroidota; class Bacteroidia; order Bacteroidales; family Rikenellaceae; genus Alistipes. The sequence goes on along the minus strand of JAGBTP010000069.1, from coordinate 62,237 downwards.
TAAACCAATGAACCAGTAGTACCCTTGATAGTGAGCTTACCATTGTTCTGAATCATCGCACCGTTCATATAGTCTGAGCTATATGTCACATCCTTATCAGCGATATTCAAGCAGATGTTCTTACTTGCTGGAATAGTGATAGCTGCCTCGAATTTGTTAGCGCGTGTTGAGAGCAAACCTGCGAAGAGGTCTGTAATGTCGATATCATCAGTAATCTCGATAACGGTCTCAACACCATCCTCAGCATTCTCAATAGCATTAGCAAGCTCCTCAGCAGATTCGACCTTAACAAATACATCGTGGTAACCAGCGAAGCCCTGCTCGATAGTAACAGTGATGTTGTTAGAGTCGGTGAGGATAGGACCAGCTACGGTTGTGAGGTAGTTGCGCTGAACTGGAATGTTAGTGTTGAAAGTAACAGTAGGAATATCAAGACCAGTTGCGTCCTCTACATCCAAAGTGAACATAACGCGATCGTCCTCAGCACCGAAGAGGTAGTCAGCGAACAAAGTCTGCTTACCATCATCAGTTGGCTCGTTAGCGTAAGTCATTGTTGAGAAGTCAACAACCTTAGTTACATTCGTATCATCACCCATTGCAGTTGCGTTGAGAGCATCGAATGTGTTGTAGAGAGGCGATGTGTAGCTAACAGTAGCACGAACCAAGTCGCTGTAAATCTCGTTCATATCGGTAGTCACAACGCGGAGCTTTGCGAATGGACGAGTGAGGGTGATTGCAATGTTAGAGCTGCTATCAAATACTTCTCTGTCACCTTCCTTTTCAGTGTCGTAAATACCTGTGTAAGCATCGCGAGTCTCATCCATTGGGCTATAGTAGCTCTCGCTACCCTCAATAAGGCTTACGCAAGTAAGATTCTCTGCGTTGTAGTGAAGAGCATCCTCTGAACCCTGCAAAACGAAGTCTGCCCATACCACGAAACGGTAGTGACGACCTGGAACAAGGCGAAGTGCGAAGCTTGTTTGTGTAGACTCTGCCTCGAACTGCTCGATGCGCTTAGCAAGGTCATCGTTCTTATCGTACACCTCAAGGATGTAGCGAATGTCATAATCATTCACAAGGTCAATGTTGCCGATAGCACCAACAGCGCTGTCACTACCACCTGCACGGGTAGCGCCCTCCTCTGGAAGTGCTACGCTGATGGTCACAGCTGCCTCGCCATTCTTGTCAACAGCGATGCCGTTGATCTCCTTCTGGCACGATACCATACCGAGTACCAATGCCGCCAAAGCGAAAAGCTTAGTTTTCATAATGTGTGAAATTAGTTGTTAATTGTTTAATGTATGTTGTTTTGTTTGTCGTCGTGTCGTTGCGCGCTGCTGGGCTTTGGGGCTGTCAGCCGTTGCGATTAAAAGTCGCCACGGGCATTAACAATATATCCTAAGCCACACCGAGGGAAGGGCTTGTAACATCCCTTCCCTGAGTGGGTTAAGCTCTTTTGCGCTGTGATTCTGGGCGTTATAGCCGTGCCACACGCGCGCGCATCGTGATACAAATATAGTAAATTTTTCTAAACGAACACCATAAATTGCAATATTTTTCGACCTCCTACACCTCAAAATCCATTCCGCATTGCCGCCCGACAAAACAAAAAAAAAAAACTGCGCCCCGAAGAGCGCAGTTAGGATTAGTCAGAGAGTAGATTACTCAAGAACTGTTACATTCTTGTTTGTGTCGATAGTCATCTTCTTACCATCAAGTGCAATGTAATCGTATGCTACATCGTTAACGGTAATAGCTGCACCAGCAACATAATTCTTAATTCTCCACTCACCAGAGAAGTTATCGCTATATGTGTTGTTTGACGCTGTAACATTATGAGCTGCACCTACACCGCTATTCTGGTGGTTATCGATCTCGATAGCTGCGCAGTTCTGGTTTGCAATAGCACCAGCCTTATCACCTGCAGTAGCATTGAACTCACAGCCGGTTACAACTACGGTGTTTGCACCAGCACCCTCATTGTAAACAAGGATAGCCTTACCCTCTGTATAGAACTTACAATTTGTGAAAGTTGCGTTCTTGCAACCATAAACCCACAAATACTGACCCTTAGCCAACTCGAACTCGCAGTTGTTGAAGTCTACCTCATTTCCATAGAGACACATCTCACCCTTAACCTTAACATTATTGTAAGTTACAGTGTCTACATGCTGAATACCAGTATATGTGCCAGACCCCACAACAGTTACACCGTTCAAAACGACATTTGCACCTGACATATTTGGCTGGTTAACAGTGATAACAACATTGCGAGAACCAGAGATAACAACATCCTTATTCTGAATAGCAGGAATAGTGTATTCACCAGCAGTAAGGTAAAGGTTTGTCTCACCTGCTGCGAGAGCAGCGTTAATATCGCTAACAACAGAAGCACCATCAACAGAAACCTCTGCGCCCTCAACATTGTTGATAATCTGGCGAGGACCCTCGATAGTAGTATTCACGAGTGTCAAAACAGCCTTGTCAGCACAACCACGAAGAATGATAACTGCGTCATCAGACTCCTCGCAAGCTGACTTCAATGTGCTGTTAGTGATTGTGTAAGCCTCAGCAACACCATTAGCTGAATTTGCACCGAAACGAACAGCATAGCCACGAACATCTGCAGTAAGGTTGTCAATAAGAACATTAGCACTGCTGTTGAAGTTCAAACCGTTCTTAGACTTAACTACGCAATCCTTAACCTCTACACTCTCCTCAACATTAGCTACCTGAAGCAATGAGTGAGCAACCTCAGTAGCAGTACAGCCATCGAGCTTCAAGTTCTTGTCACCACCAGTGTATGACTTAACACCTACTGCACCTGGAACATTGAAAGTACAACCCTCAACGGTTACATTGTTAGTGTAGCGAGTAGCGTTATTGCCATCACCCAAGCGGATACAAGCGTCAGCATCGATAGACTCAGCTACGAAGTTGATATTCTTAATAGTCAAGCCAGCAGTAGCGTAAGCTGCGCTCTTACCGTTAACAACGATATAACCTGCGAAGTCATAACCATTACCCTCGATAGTAACCTTAACATCAGCCTCCTGAGTAGCAGTTACATTACCCTCGATGTTAGCAGCAAGCTTGATAACATCGCCATCATTAGCGTTGTCGAGGAAGTACTGGAGTGATGCAGCCTCATATGCATACTTATCATCACCTGGGAATACCTTGAAATCCTCAGCATCCTTAACATCGAAGTTGATTGCAGGATCAGGAGCTACAAACATCTCAGCATCATCACCAGTAGTGAATACTACATCATAACCTGGAGCTGACAACTCGTTGGTACCATTGAAGTCAATAACATAGGCGTTAGAGCACTTACGAGCTACAACTGGGAGGTTAGCGTTGATAGACACATCCTCAAGAACGAGAGTAGTTGCAACAGACGCATTTGCGCGTACACCATAACCAGCAGCGAAGATAGTTGCATCCTTAACAACACAGTCGATCGAAGTACCAAATGAGATACCGTTCTTTGCGTTTACAGAGATACCATCAAAGCGTACATTTGTACAACCGTTAAGCTGTGCAAGTGAGTGCAAGCCTGAGCCAAATGAACGAGTAGTGCCGTTAGCAACGCAATTCTCTACTACAATGTTGTAGCACTGACGGAAACGCATACCAACAGATGTGTTACCAACACCGTTGAATGAGCAGTTCTTGATAGTTACATTGTGAGCGTAACGAACTGCGCTGTCAGCGCTATCCTGCTCAATAAAGTCAACGCCATCACGCTCAGAGAAGAAGTTGATGTTCTCGATAGTCAAGGTCTCAGTACCATTGTTGCGAGAGTTACCATCAATAGTGATAGTACCATCGTACTGGTAGTTGTTACCGCTGATTACGATGTTTACACCCTCCTTCTGATCAACAGTAACATTACCGGTGATGTCGTTATCGAAGAGGATAGTAGTTGTACCCTCTGCACAGCTATCAAGAGCCTGCTGGAGAGCAGCTGCTGTACCAACGAATACCACATCCTTCTTAAGCTCTGGAGTCTTGAAGTTGTCGTCGATAGTTACATTGATCTCAGTAGCAGTAGTCAACACATTACCGATAACGGTTGTGAGGTAGTTACGCTGCACTGGAATCTCAGTGTTGAAGTCAGTAGTCTTAATCAACTTACCATCCTTCTCGTAAACTGACATTGTGAAGTGGATAGCATCCTGACCCTTCTCAGGTGCAAGGATGTAGTCAGTGAAGAGGGTCTTGTGTGAAAGACGATCTGTTGCCGAATCTTTATCATCATCGTAACCAACAGTGTAAGCGCTGTAAGCCTCATCACCGTAAACAACCTCGTAGTACTCCTGCTCGTAAATGCTATCGATAGCACCAGTAACGGCGTTGAACATACCTGGGTGGCAAGCATCGTAAGTAACAACGGTCTTATAAGCCTTAACATTGAGGTTGAGCTCGTGGAGGTCAGTTGCGATAACGCGTACCTTACCATAAGGACGAGTCAACTCGATGTTACCAGTTGCGTTGTTTGCAAGCTCCTCAACATCCAAAGTTGCGAAGTAAGCATCGGTCAACTCCTGGCTGATCATATCGTTCTTAACGGTAATCTGACGCAAGTTTGCACCGAGGGTGTGGTGCAAGCCCTCACCATTAGCATCAACGAAGTCAGCGAATACCACAAAGCGGTAGTCACGACCTGGAACAAGACGAAGGTCGAATGATACAGGCTGATACTTATCTACAACCTGGGTCATACGATCCTTAACTGGGACAGCATCTGGATCGTTAACAGCAGCCAAATCGTAAACCTCAAGGGTGTAACGAAGGTCTACATTCTCCCACTCTGCATCTGAGAGGTAGTCGATAGCACCATAAGCACTATCATGGCCATTCTGACCGTCCTCGTCAGCACGGGTTGCGCCGAACTCAGGAACAGCAACAGAAAGCTGGAAATCGACCTCACCACCAACGCCTACTGAAGCGCCGTCGAAGTCGTTCTGGCACGATGCCAAACCGAGCACCAATGCCGCAAGAGCTAAAAATCTCGCTTTCATAAAATTAGTAATTAAGTTAATAAAAAAATTGTGTTATATAGGTTTTCAGTCTATATCATTTTTGTCTGTGTCGCATTTTTTGTCGTAGCACTTTTTTTTTCGTGCACAACAGCAGCAAAAGAGTCTCATCGCAGCAGCACGCAGCAGTAGAGGCTGTCAAAATCGAATGGCGGGGGTGCCAAAATTAGTAGTGGGGCGCAAGCACGAACATCTGCTCGTCCCGAGTTGCCGAGGTGGAAATCGTGGAATAAATCGCAAGGCTCTTCGCAACTAAAAAAGCGTAACGCGCTGCTACACAGAGGACAGTATCCCCATTATATGGGAATTCATAACCTAAGTGGCGCAACATCGCCCGAAATATCCTACTCGTTAATCGACAAAAGCGTCGAAAATCCTAAGACAAATATAGCAAATCTGTCGCCAACTTCCAAACAATTTCGACTCAAAATTTCGACATTTCGTACGCTAATGAATAAATATTCGGCATATGCAATTTTTCGGGGGGGGTAATTGGCGTGATTTAGGCAATAATTATACCATTTCTCGCATACTATAAACACAAAAAGAGAGGTCTTAATAGCCTCCCCATAGGGTGTAGCATACTACATTTGCGTCTACCCGAACACCACCATATCGACCGCAATATCGTGTGCATCGCAGGGCAGTGACTCGAACTCCTGGCACGCAAAAGCTATGCCCAGCTTATAGGCACGGAACGAGGGCAGCGACATATACTTATCGTAGAAGCCACCGCCACGACCGAGGCGCATACCCGAACGCGTGAAGGCACGAGCAGGGACGATAATAAGGTCTATCTCCTCGGGTGCAACAACGCTATCGCCCGTAGGCTCCTCAATGCCGAAAGCACCGACGGAGATGGCATCGGGCGAGTAGTCGTAGAAGTGCATAATATCGCCCTCGACCCTCGGCACAACTACCCTCTTACCCATATCGCGCCAGCGCGCAAGGGCCTCCGATGTTGGCACCTCGTCGTTCATAGCGCAGAATAGTGCCACGCACGCAGCATTGTAGAAGGGCTCCGCAGCCTCGGCACGACTGAAAATATCGCGTGCCGCAGCCATCTTCTCATCTACGCTCATAGCCTTGATGCGCGCCCTTACCTCACGACGAATCATTAGTTTCTCATCCATATTTTATACCTATTATATAATATTAGCTAACTATCTTGCTCAAAAACGCAAAAAACGGCAGTTTACTCTTGTTATTATGCAAACAATTATTATCTTTGCAGTAGCGTTATTGCGTTTAGCCGCATAGGATGCAACACCCATTTACCCTAAACCCGACAAAACTATTTACAAATATAACTAAAATTTTTTACACTATGAGCTGTTTTTTAACTAATTCATCGGTGGGAAAGAAACTCGTTATGAGTATCACAGGATGTTTCCTCGTCCTCTTCATTCTTTTCCATATGTCAATGAACCTCGCAATGCTTTTCAGCCCTGCGGCTTATGACGCAATTTGTGAGTTCCTCGGTGCTAACTGGTACGCACTCGCTGCTACCGTAGTACTCGCTGCTGGCGTAGCAGTGCACTTCATCTACGCTTTCATCCTTACAGTAGACAACTACCGCGCTCGTGGTAAGCAGCGCTACCAGGTGACTGTGCAGGAGAAGGGCGTAAGCTGGGCTTCGAAGAATATGCTCGTTTTGGGCGTAATCGTGATTCTCGGTCTTGGTCTCCACCTCATCCACTTCTGGTCAAAGATGCAGCTTGTCGAGATTATGGGTCACCACGCATCAGTAGTTGGCGGCTACGAGGTAGGCGCAACTCAGGGTGCTGCTCTTATGATGATCACCTTCTCGAAGTGGTACAATGTAGTTCTCTACATCGTATGGTTCGCAGCTATCTGGTTCCACCTCACTCACGGCGTATGGTCTATGTTCCAGACCGCAGGTTTCGCTAACGATACTTGGTACCCACGCCTCAAGTGCTTGGCTAACATCGTTGCTACACTCATCTTCCTCGGCTTCGCCGTTGTTGCAGTGTATTGCTTCCTCACAAGCACTCCTCAGCTTATCGAGTCACTCCTTATCGCATAAGCATTTACACCTTTGAAAAACAATAAAAACACAAGATAATTATGGCTTATAAATTAGATGCAAAAACACCGGCAGGTGAGTTGGCTCAGAAGTGGAGCAACCACAAAGCGGCTATTAAGGTCGTTAGTCCGGCTAATAAGCGTAAGTTGGATATCATCGTGGTAGGTACCGGTCTCGGTGGCGCGTCTGCAGCTGCTTCTCTCGGTGAGCTTGGCTACAATGTTAAGATTTTCTGTATCTCGGATTCTCCACGCCGTGCACACTCTATCGCTGCACAGGGTGGTATCAACGCTGCTAAGAACTATCAGAACGATAACGACTCGATTTATCGCCTTTTCTACGATACCATCAAGGGTGGTGACTACCGTGCTCGTGAGGCAAATGTTTACCGTCTTGCTGAGGTATCAAACCTTATCATCGACCAGTGCGTAGCTCAGGGTGTACCTTTCGCTCGTGAGTACGGCGGTCTCTTGGCTAACCGTTCATTCGGTGGTGCTCAGGTATCGCGTACATTCTATGCTCGTGGTCAGACCGGTCAGCAGCTCCTCCTCGGTGCTTACGCAGCACTCAACAAGGAGATTGCAGCTGGCTCAGTGAAATCATATCCTCGTCACGAGATGTTGGATGTTGTTATCGAGAACGGCGAGGCTTGCGGTATCATCGCGCGTAACCTCGTAACTGGTGAGATCGAGCGTCACGGTGCTCACGCTGTTGTTATCGCAACAGGTGGCTACGGTAATGTATTCTTCCTCTCTACCAACGCTATGGCATCTAACGGCTCGGCAGCATTCCAGTGCTACCGTAAGGGTGCTGGCTTCGCTAACCCTTGCTTCACACAGATCCACCCTACTTGTATCCCTGTTCACGGTACTCAGCAGTCTAAGCTTACTCTTATGTCTGAGTCATTGCGTAACGACGGCCGTATCTGGGTTCCTAAGAAGATGGAGGATGTTGAGGCTATCCGTAAGGGCACTAAGAAGCCATCAGATATCGCTGAGGGCGATCGCGACTACTACTTGGAGCGTCGTTACCCAGCATTCGGTAACCTCGTACCTCGTGATGTAGCATCACGCGCTGCTAAGGAGCGTTGCGACGCTGGTTACGGTGTGAACGAGACTGGTTTGGCAGTATTCCTCGACTTCAAGACCGCTATCGAGCGTCTTGGTAAGGAGACTATTAAGCAGCGCTATGGTAACCTCTTCGATATGTACGAGGAGATCACCGATGTTAACCCATACGAGCAGCCAATGCAGATCTTCCCAGCGGTACACTACACCATGGGTGGTATTTGGGTTGACTACAACTTGATGACTACAATCCCAGGTTTGTACGCTATTGGTGAGGCTAACTTCTCAGACCACGGTGCTAACCGTCTTGGTGCATCGGCTCTTATGCAGGGCTTGGCTGATGGTTACTTCGTATTGCCTTACACTATTGGCGACTACCTCGCAAAGAAGATTCAGGCTCCTAAGGTATCTACCGAGACTGCAGCCTTCGACGAGGCTGAGAAGGGCGTACGCGCTCGTATCGAGCGTCTCTTCGCTATCAAGGGTAACCAGTCTGTTGACGACATCCACAAGCGCCTCGGTCTCATTATGTGGGACAATGTAGGTATGGCTCGTACTAAGGAGTCGTTGGAGAAGGCTATCGTCGAGATTCAGAAGTTGCGTAAGGAGTTCTATGCTGACCTTAAGCTTGTTGGCGACAACGAGTCGTTCAATGTTGAGCTTGAGAAGGCACTCCGCCTTGAGGACTTCCTTGAGCTTGGTGAGCTTATGGCTCGTGACGCCCTCAACCGTGAGGAGTCTTGCGGTGGTCACTTCCGCTCTGAGCACCAGACAGAGGATGGCGAGGCATTGCGTCACGACGACAAGTTCGCATATGCTGCCGTTTGGGAGTACAAGGGTATCGACAATGCTCCAGAGATGACCATCGAGCCTCTCGAGTACGAGTTCGTACACCGTGCACAGCGTAACTACAAAGACTAATTTTGGCGTTAACCTTTAATAAAAAAACTTGACTATGAATTTTAAATTAAAGATATGGCGTCAAAGAGACGCTAAGTCACAGGGTGCATTCGAGACCTATGAGGTTAAGAACATCTCGGCAGACACCTCGTTCCTCGAGATGATGGACATCCTCAACAACGACCTTATCCACGCAGGTAAGGAGCCAGTAGCGTTCGACCACGACTGCCGCGAGGGTATCTGCGGTATGTGCTCAATGCACATCAATGGCCACGCTCACGGTCCATCACAGGCAGTTACTACCTGCCAGATGTATATGCGTAAGTTCGAGGATGGCTCTACCATCACCATCGAGCCATGGCGTTCAGCTGCATTCCCAGTAATCCGTGACCTCGTTGTTGACCGCTCGGCTTACGATAAGATTCTCCAGGCTGGTGGCTTTATCTCAGTACGCACTAACTCAGTGCCTGACGGTAACGCTATTCCAATTCCTAAGGCTGATGCAGACGAGTCTATGGACGCAGCTGCTTGCGTAGGTTGTGGTGCTTGCGCCGCTACTTGTAAGAACGGCTCGGCTATGTTGTTCGTTGCTGCACGCGTATCATCACTCGCTAAGTTGCCACAGGGTAAGGTAGAGGGTGCTCGTCGTGCTAAGTCGATGGTTGCAAAGATGGATGAGCTTGGTTTCGGTAACTGCACTAACACAGGTGCTTGCCAGGCTCAGTGTCCTAAGTCAATCTCTATCGCACACATCGCTCGCCTTAACCGCGAGTTCTTGGCTGCGAAGCTTCAGGACTAATACCACAGCCCACATATGGGCATAACGATAGAGGCTACCCGCAGGTAGCCTCTATTATTTTTATATATTGTAGTGTTGCTTGCTATCCTTTGGGTATCTGCCTTGGAAGAACATTTAGCCAGCTTTATATGAACCCTTACGACTTCTCTGTACCCCACGCAGCACACCTACTCCTGCGGTACAACCTTGTCGATTGCCTCGATGACCATATCGTAGTCGTAACCCAAGCCTAAGCCGTAACGAAGGAGCTTGCCTCGCAAATCGAAGAGACTGTTGTACTTCGTAGTGCGTAGCTTTCGCCTTAACTTCTCCTCGATGCGCTCCGCTTGCTCGTCACTGTCGAGCGACTTAAGGACGCGCGAGATAATCTCACCGCTCACACCCTTGAGCCTCAGCTGCTGCGCTATCTTACGCGCTCCCCACCCCGCCATCGCGCTCTTCTCTCTCGTATATGCCTCGGCATAGCGGTTATCGTCAATAAAGCGCATCTCCTGCAACTTGTCCAACACACCCTGTTGCTCACGCGCCTCCACGCCCCAAGTACGCATTAGGCGCAACGCATCGCCCGACGACTTCTCAGCCCTCGAACATAGGCGCATCAGGGCATTGAGAGCCTCCGCAGCACTCTTCTTCTTACGCTCACGAGGCACAACCTCGTCATCTACCTCACTCTTGCGCATATCATTCGTGGTTTACCTCTAAAATCGTCACGCAACACGACATCGACATAGCCCTCCGCCTCGAGCATCGCAACCATCTCCTCTGCGAGTGACTCATAAATCTCAAAATAGAGCCTACCCGCTTCGTTTAACAACCTGAGCGCCGTGCGAGCGATGGCTCGATAGAAGATTAGCGGGTCATTATCTGGGACAAATAGCGCCGTATGTGGTTCATAATCCACTACATTAGGGCGCATAAGCGTGATATCGGAATTGGGAATATATGGCGGATTCGACACCACAACATCGAACTTCGTGTCGAACATCTCGTCAAACGAACTCAGGGCATCGCCCTTTACGAACTCCACACTCGGAGCATACTTCGCACCGTTGTAGCGCGCTATGGCAAGGGCAGCATCGGAGATATCCATACCCCACACCTTCGCCTCGTGAACACCACGCGCAACGGCAATGGCAATACATCCCGACCCTGTGCCAATGTCGAGAATCGCCGCACCAGCCTTGGCCTCACTCGATATCCAATCGACAAGTTCCTCGGTCTCTGGGCGAGGAATAAGGACGCCTGCATCTACCTCAAGGCTCATATCCATAAAATCTGCACAGCCAATGATATACTGCACAGGTTTCCAGGATTTTAGCTCCTCAACAATGGTATCCAAGCCCTCAATCTCCACCTCGGCATTAGGCTCGACAATCAGTTGGTTGCGAGTGATGCCACCTCGTGCAAGGAGCACCATCTCCGCAATCTGTCGTGCCTCAACATCATCGTAACACTCAGATGCAGCACGGGTTAGCATATCTAAGACCTCCCTGCGGCGCATACTATTCCACCCTTAATTTAAGTTCAGCCAAGGCCAGTGCCACCATAGCCTCCACCACCACTACGGCGCGTCGTGCTATGCAGGCGTCGTGTCTGCCGCCTATGAGCAGAGGTGCAACCTCACCTCGTTCGAAGTCGAATGTCTGCTGCTCACGCGCAATGCTAGGCGTAGGCTTGATAGCCACGCGAACGACGATGTCGTTGCCATTCGTGATGCCGCCATTGATGCCACCCTCGTTATTCGTTGCGGTTCTGCCCGAAGCATCCACAATCATATCGTTACGCTCCGAGCCTCGCTTAGCCGCCCCTTCAAAGCCATCGCCAAAGGCTATGCCCTTGACACCTGGTATTGCAAAGAGTAGGTGAGATATTACACTCTCCACCGAGTCAAAAAATGGCTCTCCAAGGCTTGGCTCTATACCACTTACAGAGCATCGTACAACGCCACCGACAGAGTCACCAGCACTGCGTGCCATCTCTATAATCTGCTCAAACTGAGAACTATCTGCGACACCACCAACCTCGACAAGTTCGGTACAAAAGTGCGCATCACGAAGTATCTGCTTGGCAACAACGCCTGCTGCCACCAGCGCAACGGTCATACGCCCTGAGGCCATACCGCCACCAGAAATATCGCACTCTGCACCATACTTGCGTCTCTGCACAAGGTCGGCGTGCGAGGGTCGGGGTTGGTGCTCAAAGCGAGAGTAGTCGCCAGAGCGCGTATTGGCGTTACGGAAGACAATGCGCACCTTACCACCAGTCGTTCTACCCTCGGCATTGAGGCCCTCGACAGTAGGGATATCCTCCTCCTTGCGGGGCGTCTCACCACGAAGTTGTGGGCGACGGCACTCAAGGTCGGCAGCAAAGATATCAGGCGTGAGGCGTATGCCATAAGGCACACCCTCGACCACGATGCCCACCTCAGCAGCGTGCGAAGCACCGAATATCGTAACGCGCAATCTATCTCCGAAACTATTATTCACATCTATTAGTTTTTAGCGACTCCAAATCGGCGAAGAACGATGGATAGCTCTTCGACACGCAGTCGCTATTCTTTATAACTATCTCATTATCAGTGCGCAAAGCCGATATCGCAAGCGACATAGCTATGCGATGGTCATCGTGCGAGTCCACCTCGGCAGCCTCAATCTGGCCACCTACTACGCACATTTCGTCCTCGTCGTAGTCTATCTCTATGTCGATACCAAGTTTTGCGTACTCGCTCCTCAGCACCTCGCCTCTATCGCTCTCCTTACCCCTAAGTCGACCCACACCACGAAGCGTGGTGACACCCTTCGCCGCAGCAGCCAAGGCCACCAAGGCTGGAAAGAGGTCGGGGCACTGCGTAGCATCGAACTCGAAAGCTTCGAGGTCACGGTGCGCCACGGTGATGGTATTCTCCTCGATGATGATAGAGGCTCCAGCGCGCTCCAAGGCTCTGATAATAGCCGTATCGGCCTGACGCGAGAGTGTAGATATGTTATTTACCGTAACCTCACCCGCAATGGCCGCCGCCACCATAATGGTCGCCGCAGCACTCCAGTCGCTCTCGATTGTATAGTCCACAGCCTGATACTGCTGACCACCCTCGATGTAGAACTGCGAGTAGTCGCCCTCGTTGTACATCACCTCCACGCCAAAGCGCTCGAGGGTCTCGAGGGTCATATCAATATATGGCGTCGACACCGCACCCTCTACCTCGATGGTGGTATCGCGCTCCGAGACGGGTAGGGCGATGAGCAGTCCCGTAACGAACTGCGACGACATAGAGCCGTCGACCGTAATTCTACCACCACGCATAGGGCCACACACCTCGATAGGCAATCTACCGCCGCCATCCCTAACCGCAACGCCGAGCTCCTTGAGTGGCTCGACCATCATAGCCATAGGGCGGTGCAACAGCGTACCCTCACCCTCGATGGTGATAGGCACGCCCGCAGTGGCTGCTATGGGAGTGAAGAGGCGCGCAGCAAGTCCCGACTCTCCGACATTGAGGGTCTGAGTGCGGGGCTTAAGGCCACCATTTATAACAAGTGTATTATCATCAATGATCTCCACCTCGGCACCGAGCAGCTTGATGGCCGCCATAGCCGAAAGTGTATCGCGACAAAGCTCAATGCCACGAAGTGTGGTGCGTCCCGAGGCAAGAAGTGCCGCCGCCAACGCACGCTGAGCATAGCTCTTAGAACAAGGAGGCGTTACAGCCCCGCGTAATCTCTTCCCTATGGGAATCGTACTATCATCCATATATTATAATTTTGCCTTTGCTACTACTACTCGTCCAGGTCGTCCTCATCAACGGGATGAATATGACCCAGCGCCTTGAGCGCCTCCTCCCTCTCGCGCTCCTCACGCTCCTTACGCTGGCGCGCAATTTGTGGTGAGGTACGAAGCTCGAAGTTGCTACCGAGATAGACCTTACGCACCATCTCGTCGTTAGCTAAGTCCTCGGCCGTACCCGTCTTGAGGATCTTACCCTCGTAGAGGAGGTATGTACGGTCGGTGATGGCGAGGGTCTCATCGACATTGTGGTCGGTGATGATAACACCGATATTCTTATCCTTGAGCGTGCCCACGATGCTCTGGATATCCTCCACAGCGATAGGGTCAACACCCGCAAAAGGCTCGTCAAGGAGGATGAACGATGGATTAATAGCCACAGCACGCGCAATCTCGGTACGGCGACGCTCGCCACCCGACAGTTGGTTACCGTAGCTTTTGCGCACCTTAGCGAGGCGGAACTCCTCGATGAGGTTCTCGACACGCTCCCTCTGGTACTCCTTCGAGTAAGAGGTCATCTCCAGCACCGCACGGATATTATCCTCGACGGTGAGGTGACGAAATACCGATGCCTCCTGCGCGAGGTAGCCCACACCCATCTGCGCACGCTTGTAGACCGGCATCTTAGTGATATCCGTAACCAGACCCTCGTCGTTTTCGAGGTAGATGCTACCCTCGTTAGGCTTGACAAGGCCCACAATCATATAGAAGGTAGTTGTCTTACCAGCACCGTTAGGGCCCAGCAGACCCACGATTTCGCCCTGGTTGACATCGATGGTCACATGATTCACGACAGTGCGTGATTTATAGGATTTTACTAACTCGCTTGTGAAAAGTCGCATCTTAGGTATCGTAAATTTTTATAAGTTTTTTGCAAAGTTATTACATTTTTACAAAAAAATATATTATATTTGGGTAAATTTTGTTGACAACGAAAAATTATGAGCACCGATCAAGGAGTTTTACTACACGAGAAACTGCGTGAGTACTTCGGATTTACATCATTCAAGGGAAACCAAGAGGCGGTCATTAGTAATGTGCTTTCGGGCAAGGACACCTTCGTCCTTATGCCGACAGGCGGTGGTAAGTCACTATGCTACCAGTTGCCTGCGCTCATTATGGATGGCGTTGCCATCGTCATCTCGCCACTCATCGCCCTGATGAAGAATCAGGTCGATGCGATGCGTACATTCTCTACCGAGTCTGGCATCGCACACTTCCTCAATTCGTCGCTCAACAAGTCAGCAATCGCACAGGTGCGCCAGGATGTGCTCGAGGGCCGCACCAAATTGCTATATTTCGCCCCTGAGTCACTCACCAAGGAGGACAACATCGCCTTCCTGCGTAAGATTAAGATATCGTTCTACGCCATTGACGAGGCACACTGTATCTCGGAGTGGGGTCACGACTTCCGTCCTGAGTATCGAAGAATACGCCCTATTATTAATGATATAGGTACGGCACCGCTCATCGCCCTCACGGCAACAGCTACGCCCAAGGTGCAGATGGATATTCAGAAGAACCTCGGTATGACCGACGCTACGGTATTCCGTTCGTCGTTCAACCGCTCGAACCTATACTACGAGCTACGCCCTAAGCACAATGTAGACCACGACATCATCCGCTTCATCAAGCAGCACGATGGCAAGAGTGGCATCATCTACTGCCTCAGCCGAAAGAAGGTTGAGGAGCTGGCCGAGTTGCTCGTAGCAAATGGAATCAAGGCCTTGGCATACCACGCCGGTATGGATGCGCAGACGCGTGCCGACAATCAGGATGCCTTCCTGCACGAGAGGGTCGATGTCATCGTTGCAACCATCGCCTTCGGTATGGGTATCGACAAGCCAGATGTGCGCTATGTCATCCACTACGACATTCCTAAGTCGCTCGAGGGCTACTATCAGGAGACAGGCCGTGCGGGTCGTGATGGCGGCGAGGGCCACTGCCTCACATATTATAGTTATAAGGATATTCAGAAGCTCGAGAAGTTTATGCAGGGCAAGCCCGTTGCCGAGCAGGAGATTGGCAAGTTGCTGCTCCTCGAGACCGTATCATATGCCGAAAGCTCGATGTGTCGTCGTAAGTCGCTGCTCCACTACTTCGGCGAGGAGTACAAGCAGGATAATTGCGAGAACTGCGATAACTGCTGCAACCCTAAGCCAAAGGTCGAGGCTAAGCGCGAGATGAAGCTCGCCCTCGAGGCACTGGAGAGCATTGGCGATAAGTTCAAGATCGACCACCTCGTAGCGGTGCTTACGGGTAAGGTTACGGCACTCGTAAAGAGCTACAACCACAATAAGTCGGAGTTCTTTGGTGCCGGCGAGGAGCGCGATGCTCAGTTCTGGAACGCCGTTATACGACAGGGACTCATTATGGGCTTTATCGACAAAAATATCGAGAACTATGGTCTTATCTCGGTTAACAGCCGTGGTAAAGCCTTCATCGATAAGCCAACACCTATAACCATCACCCTCGATCACGACTACGACTCTGAGGAGGAGAACGCAGCAGGTGGACCTATGAAGGGTAGCGGTGCAGCAGATGAGGAGCTCTTCGCAATGCTTAAGGATTTGCGCCGTCAGGTGGCTAAGCAAAACGACCTGCCTCCGTATGTCATCTTCCAGGACCCATCGCTCGAGGATATGTCGATACAATACCCTATCACGATGGAGGAGTTGCAGACGATATCTGGCGTAGGTGCGGGCAAGGCACAGAAGTTCGGTGCTGAGTTCATCAAGCTCATCAAGACATATGTCGACGAGAAGGAGATTATCCGCCCACAAGACCTTGTGGTTAAGGGTGTTGCCAACAAGTCGAATAACAAGATTTTCATTATTCAGTCTATCGACCGCAAGATGGATTTCGAGGATATAGCACACGCACGCAACCTCGATATGGACGAGCTTCTCACCGAGATTGAGGCTATCGTCAACTCGGGCACACGCCTCGACATTCAGTACTACCTCAACTCAGTAATGGATGAGGATAAGGTCGAGGATATCTACCTATATTTCAAGGAGGACGCCGAAACCGACTCGTTGGAGGATGCCATCGAGGAGCTCGGTGCGGAGTATAGCGAGGAGGAGATTCGCCTTGTGCGCATCAAGTTCATCTCGGAGGTAGCTAACTAAGGTGTTGTGATATGTCAGAAGTAAGAGCAAAGAAGGCTCTCGGTCAGCACTTTTTGACCGACCTAAATATAGCGCGTAAGATTGCATTATCGCTTTCGGGCGGCAGCGCCGAAAACCCTGATAAAGTGTTGGAGGTAGGCTGCGGTATGGGTGTGCTTACGCAGTATCTGCTTGAGCGCAAGGATATTGTAACATACGGTGCGGAGATTGATAGCGAGTCTGTCGAGTACCTTCACGCGCACTATCCCGCCTTCGCTGAGCGTCTCACCGAGGGCGACTTTCTAAAGATGGACCTTCGTGAGCAGTATGGCGATAGGCTCAAGATTATCGGCAATTTCCCGTATAATATATCATCGCAAATATTCTTCAAAGTACTTGAGAATCGTGACATCGTGCCCGAATGTGTGGGTATGATTCAGCGCGAGGTGGCAGTGCGCCTTGCTGAGCCACCGGGCTCAAAGGAGTACGGTATCCTCAGCGTGCTGTTGCAGGCGTGGTACGACATCGAATACCTCTTCACCGTGGGCGAGAAGGTCTTTAATCCACCGCCAAAGGTCAAGAGTGCCGTCATTCGCCTCGTGCGCAATGGTGTAACGAAGCTCGACTGCGACGAGCAGCTATTCATCAAGGTTGTGAAGGCCTCATTTGGCCAGCGACGCAAGATGCTACGCAACTCACTCAAAGCCGCCTTCGGCAATTTCGAGGGCAGAGAACACCGCTTCTTCACTATGCGTGCCGAGCAGCTATCAGTCGCCGACTTTGTCGAGCTAACAAATTGGGTAGCAGAGAATAAATAGTAGAAAATGTATGTGATAGCGAACTCTTAATACGCCATATCGCAGCACGCAAACAAGCTAAATAGAGCTGCAGCTCAAAGTCATAAACCAAGGGAGTTTAGTCCGACTAAGCTCCCTTGATTGCTTCCATTCATAGCCTTGCGACATCCTAGAAAATAACCACATCCGCAAGCTTTGTTAATATATTTTCAGTCTACGAGATTTAATTGGCAAAATACTTGATTTAGTGGAAAATATTGCATAACTTTGTCTCGTATTGTACTGAAGTACAATCTACGAGCTGAGGTTTTGGCTCATTCACACGGAATAAAAAACACAAACAATATGATTAACACACTAAGATTTAAGGCTTTAGCCTTTGTACTTATTGCTATGAGTGTCATCGCGTGCCAGAAGGATGCGAATGTAGCTGGTAGCAATAGCGGCGAGGAGATGCTCTGCACCATCGAGGTGTTGGCTCCTGAGCTCAATATCACTCGTCTTGATGGCGACACGCAGAGCGGCAAGAATAGCGCATACGGCGCTATCGACTACGCCGACGATAAGTTCTGGGCAGAGAACGATGTGCGCTACACCTTCGAGGTCTACGATGCCAGCGAGAGTTACAGCAATGCTAAGCTCGTCAAGGCGCGTATGGTCAACATTCTTCCAGAGTATGCCAGCACACGCTTCGAGCTTCGCCTTATTCCCGACCGCAAGTACCTCTTCGTGGTATTTGCCGACTTCGTGAAGGAGGGCAGCAGCGCAAACGACGACCAGGCAACAATCGGTAAGCACCATACCCTCGGTGAGACATTGGCCGACATCCGTGTTAAGGAGGATGGCATCAACGACGAGTCGTGTGACGCTTACTTCCTCGCCAAGGAGTATGTTGTAGGTCCTAACTTCTTGCAGAAGATGACTTTGACTCGTCCTTATGCCAAGTTGCGCCTTATCGCTTCGGACCTCACCGAGATGAACAGCAACCGCCACCCTAAGGCTATCCGTGTTACATACGAGAAGGCTACGCCTAAGAGTTTCAGCGCCCTAAATGGCAAGATTGCAGCGTATGGCACCGAGAACGAGAGCTTCGTATCGCAGTTCGTAGATAACATCAAGGATAATGTCGACAAGCACTACTACAACGAGGGTTACGACGCATTGACCGAGAACGGCAAGCACACTCACCTCACGCTCTTTACCGACTACATCCTTGCTATCAGTGAGGAGCAGACGCCTATCCACTTCAAGGTCGACATCTACGAGGATGAGGCGATGACTCAGCTTATTAAGACCACAGAGTTCGATACCGAGATACCGATCCAGCGTAACCACCTCACCACCGTCATCGGTAATGTGCACACTACGGGTAGCGACATCGTCATTGACATCAACGATAACTTCGAGAACCCTGAGTATGTGGTGTCTATGTGGGATGGCATTAGTGTCGAGGAGCCTGAGATTGATGCGGAGGGCAACTTATCGATTAGCAACGGAGAGCAGCTTGCGTGGTTTGCTAACGATGTAAACAGCGGTACGGACTATCGTCATAAGAGCGTGACACTCACCAAGGATATCAACCTCGGCGGTGCTATGTGGACACCTATCGGAGAGGGCAGCAAGTTCGCATTCGATGGCGACTTCGACGGCGCTGGCCACACCATTAGCAACTTTGCGGTTAGCACTGAGAGCGGCGCAGGTCTCTTCGGCTTTGTGGGCTTCGGCTCTATCAAGAATGTGACAGTTAAGGGCGCAACTATCGAGACCCACCACTACGGCGGTGCTCTTGCAGGCTATGTACAAAATCCTGGCACAAGCAACAGCGCTGAGCGCATAACTGAGATTAGCAACTGCCACGCAAAGAGCATTGTGGTTACCGTTACCCCTGACGCTAACCTCGATAATGGAGACAAGGCGGGCGGTCTTATCGGCTACACCGTACGCGCGAATGTGAGTGGCTGCCGCGTGAGCAACGCCAAGATTACGGCATATCGTGACTGCGGCGGCTTGATTGGTCACGCCAATAGCGACACTACGGTAAGTAATTGTAGTGTATCAAATAGCGATGTCGTTGCCGACCAGAGCGTAGAGTACTGCGAGGCAGGCAAGGAGGCAAATGCCGATGCTATTGTAGGCCGCAAGCACAGCAACCTCGACCTCAGCACCTCGGCAGCTACGGGAGTGAATGTGACAGTTATTCCGGCTGAGTAACAAGTGATTGAGCGATATAAAGACATTGGGGATGGCCGATATGACCATCCCCAATGTCTTTATATTTATATTATGCGGCGCCACAGAGAGGCAAGATGTGTAAAGTTTACACGAACGCCACATCCGCACTCTTACTCAAACCGCATCTATTTAGCTTACTTCATCTCCGCCACTTGGTGGTTCGTGATGCGAAAGACCACCTCGCCGCCAAACACATCCACAATGCCTGCCAAGCGCACCTTCGTCTTGGGAAGGCGCTCGCCGCAGTAAACACAGTCACCCGAAGTGACGATGCCTATGGTGTCCGTGCCATCGGTGAAATACCTCACGGGGGTGATATACCTACCCGTCTCAGCATCTATATCGCACCAGCGCAGCTCTTGCCCCTCATCGACAGGCCAAATACCCTCGAGCAGCACATATTTATATATGTCATCATAGGATATGTCGCCTAACATCATCGGCTCAGCCAGCGGAGGCGTATCGCCCACCGAGATGATTTTTACACGATTGAGCACCTCCTCTTCAGCAATGCGATCAACCGTATATTGCCCCGTCGGAGCCGTACCGACCACCACGCGTGCACTCTCACGACCTAAGTATAAGCCCGACAAATAGAGCACAACCTCGGAGTATAGTGGCACAATGTCGTCTACGCACCGTGCATCTACCTTAACAGCAACGCCACCTGATGTATCCGCCACTACGAAGCTTTTAGTTAGCTCGCCTAGGCGATCATTAGCAACGACATAGCCACGAATAGAGATATCGTTAGTCACAAGCACCGAGTGATCCGCGAGCATACTCCACAGATATGCCACGGAGACCTCACCACGCATTCGGCTTTCGACCTCCGCACCGCACGACATAAGAAGCGTGGCCACAACAAGGCTAATAACTCTCGCAATCGCTCTCATAGCGCATAACAATATGATAACACTCCTTGCCACCGTCGTAACTACCCCACTCCAACAGCCCCGTAAGCGCTGCCACATCGCGTGGCACCGCGTGCGTTGCAAAGCGAGCATAGTCGCGTGTCCTGACCGCTATACTATCGCCCGCAGCATCCTTAAACATCAGATATCCACGCCATTGAGCATCGTCTAGCGTCATACCCATAAGCGTATCAACCGACGATGCCGCCACAAGCGTCAGCGCCTCAACACGCACCAGACAACCACACATATCCTTTTGCAAGTCACCAATGCACATCCTGCGGGGCGACAATGGTTCAACGCTTACGCCACGCTGTACCACCAAGTCGACGCCCTCGCGTGAGCCGATATACTCGACACTCACATAGTCGTACTCCTCAGCCTCGACACCCACTTGCAGCACACCACGATAGTAGTTAGCATAGCAGCCTTGCAGCAGTAGTGTCAGCTCCACACCTTCGGGATAAATCGCCGCCTGCGTACTTAGCCCCGTCTTAACCTCCACAGCACCAGTAGCATCCTCCACCACAATGCTCTTATAGAAGTTATCCTCCTCGTCGGACGACACCACGCGCCCTCTGACCACCACATCGTCGCGTATCGTTGCGCCACGCGTGCCCGTTATCTCGCTACGAAGCATCGCAACGGTTGTATTTGGTCTACTTTGCGAGGGGTTAATAAGAGGCTTGTCGGCCGTATTATAACAACCGACAAGCAAGAATACCAAAGAGATTATAGTATAGTATGTAGACCGACTAAAACACATATCGTGCCACAATACCCTATCGACAAACTATCGCTTCTCTACCCACGAGTCCTTCAAACCGAGGAAGTAGAGCACTCCATCAAGGCCGACGGTCGATATCGACTGGCGCGCCGTCTCGCGCACCTTAGGCTTCGCGTGGAAGGCGATACCAAGACCCGCAATGTTGAGCATAGGCAGGTCGTTAGCACCATCACCCACAGCCACCGACTGCTGAATATCGATATTCTCGAACTGGCACAACAGCCTCAACAACTCTGCCTTGCGTGCGCCGTCGACAATCTCGCCCGTATAGCGACCCGTAAGCTTGCCATCCTCGACCTCCAACTCATTGGCATATACATAGTCGAAGCCGAAGCGTCGCTTGAGGTAGTTACCAAAGTAGGTGAAACCACCCGAAAGGATTGCAGTCTTATAGCCCACGCGCTTGAGGATAGTCATCATACGATCCACGCCCTCTGTAATAGGCAGATTCACGGCGATATCCTCCATAACATTGACATCCAGGCCCTTAAGTAGTGCCACGCGTTCCTTGAAGCTCTCATTGAAGTCGATCTCGCCACGCATCGCGCGCTCGGTGATCTCCCTAACCTCCTTGCCCACGCCAGCACGATCAGCAAGCTCGTCGATAACCTCCGTACGGATAAGCGTCGAGTCCATATCGAAGCAGATGAGACGACGCGAACGACGGAAGATGCCATCCTTCTGGAACGAGATATCTACCTCACCATCCTTGGCGATGGTCATCAGCTCATTCTGGAAGCGCGCCTTATCCTTGAGCGTACCTCGCACCGAGAACTCGATACTTGTCTTTGGTGCACGCTCGTCCTCGTCAAGAGGCATACGACCCGTAAGGCGATTGATGTCGTCGATGTTGAGCCCCTCCTCCGATATTGCCTGCGACACGCGCGAGATATGCTCAGCGGTAATCTTACGGCCCACCATCGTGATGATGTAGCGCTGCTTACCCTGACCCGTTACCCACTGGCTGTAATGCTCCTCGGTGATAGGCTCGAAGCGGATGGTGATGTTCATCTCCGAGGCCTTGAAGAGCAACTCCTTCATAATCTGTCCCGAGCGTTCGGGCGTAGTCATAAATAGGATGCCAAGCGTAAGGCTGCGGTGGATGTTCGACTGACCGATGTCGAGGATGAAGGCATCGTGACTTGCCAAGATGCCCGTAAGCGACGATGTCAAGCCTGGCTTATCCTCGCCGGAGATGTTTATCTGGATGATTTCTATATTTTCGTTACTCATATATTTTACTTTTTTCATTAACTCTCCTACAAAGTTACTGATTTTTGCGAAAAATAATTAACTTTGCATCATTAAATTTATGTGAATTTATCATTAAAGTTAATTTAACACATACACAAAGTAATGGAATTGAAGGATATCTTGGCCATCTCAGGCCAGCCAGGCCTCTACAAGTATGTAGCGCAGTCTATGCGTGGCGTTATCGTTGAGTCGCTCCTCGATGGTAAGCGTATGAACGCCTCAGCAACCTCTCGCGTGAGCGCACTCACCGAGATCTCAATGTTCACCGAGGGTGAGGATATTGCTCTTGCCGATGTATTCACCAACATCTGGAACTACACCGAGGGTAAGGAGGCTATCTCACACAAGGAGTCTGCAGAGCGCATCCAGGAGGAGTTTGCGAAGGTTCTCCCTGAGTACGATCGCGATCGCGTTCATGTGTCGGATATGAAAAAGTGCTTCTCTTGGTACAACATTCTCGTTAAGGCGGGCTTCACCGAGTTCAAGCTCCCAACCGAGAACACTGAGAGCGAGGAGTAATCCCGATAAATATAGGGTCACTACCCTGATAAATAAAGCCTTAGGCCGATGCCTAAGGCTTTATTTATTGTACCGTCACATCGCGAAATAATCTATATCTGTGCGGCACCTCACAAAAAAATGGGCTACTCCTCAGCAGGTGGCACATTGAAGTCGATTTGATCAACGGTGAGTACCGTAACCTGCTGTCCATTGTATAGTCCTGAGCACTCAGCATCGAGCAGGCAACCCTTGCTTTTTGAGAAACGAGCAACAATCTCAACCTTGTCGCCCCTGGTGCTAACTAAAATCATATCATCTTCCTCGCGGAATTTAAGTAGCAAGCCCATTGCAGCGGCATAGGGTTTCAATTTTTCTAGTGAGGTAAGCGGGGTGAGGTCGATACCTTCGTCTGGGCGTTCCAGAACTAATTGCCCGTTTTGGTAGCGTCGGTAGGTCTGACCGTCATAGAGTTCCATACTACGCTCATCGTCCTGCCATTTGATAGCCATTTTGATCTTTGAGTCCTCTTTGCGAATCTCGAGGGTGCCCTGCATCGGAGTGCCATCGAAATCAACATCATAGAGTTCTCCTGAGTTATTGTTCTCGGTAACATTTGCGGTGAATCGAACGAGGCAGTTATCCGATTCGAGAAGTTGAGTCAACGCTCGCTCGACAATATCGCGAGCGGTGCTGGTCTGCACTCCGCTGATGCCGACGAAGACTGCCACTGCAACCATAGCAGCAACGGCTCCAATGCGTGCTACCTGCCATAGCGTGCGGCGACGCGATGTGGGAGCTTTGAATTCGAGGTTAGTTGTGGGGGCGAATCGCGGAGTGAGCAGATTCATTATGCGCTCGTCCGAAAAATTGTCTAAATTATTAGTTTTCATAGTCTTTTCTTTTTTTGTTGGTTAGATTAATCCTCGTTCTTCGAGGGCTTCGCGCAGCTTGTCAATGCCATAGCGAAAACGCGATTTGGCAGTTGTAAGAGGAATATTGCAAATCGAGGCAATCTCGTCAAACTGCTGTCCACCATAGATTCGCAATCGAATTACCTCACTCTGCTCATCAGGCAAGTGTGCCATTAATCGTTCGATTAGTCGGTATTCTTGCTCGAAATCCGTTGTAGCAAGGTCTTCACTGGATAAAGTGTCGAGTGTTTGGATCGGTGCCAAAGGTTTACGCGAACGCAGAATCGAGGTGCAACTATTTGACAACGAACGATAAATGTACCCTCGCAGATCGTAGATTTCGGTAAGTCGTGCCTTCTGCTTCGAAAGCCTGAGGTAGAGGTCTTGTATCACATCGTCAGCTTCGGCTGCCGATCCCAGCCGATAACAGGCATAGCGAAACAGATTATCGCGCTCAGACTGCATTAGCTCAGCGAGGCGGGTGAGTTGCTGTTTTTCTGTTTGTAGTGTCATAATTTGTTTTCGTTAATTGGGAACGCGCTTCCGAATATACAACGCACCAAGATCAAAAAAGACTTAACACTATTGTAAATTTATCAAAAAAAGGATTGTCCCCTGCGGAAAGGACAATCCTCATCTAACTAAATTTAATGTGCAGAACACCATCTTTAGACCACTCCCATTTCGGGATCACTCCTAATGTCCTATCGTCCTTGATTATATAGCACACATCGTTCAAAAAAGACTTAATTCTTCGGTATGATATACTCATAAAACCTATTTCAAGGCGTTATAGATAATTGTTTAGGCAACTTTTATACTCCTTAATTAGTCACAAATAAGATAAACTAATAATAATCAATAATATACAACTGTGGCGTATGTAGTGAACCTTGTAGTTCCTTCATACGCCACTGTCGTTTGTCAGCCTTAAATCTTTGGAAAATGTTTGTTTTCAGTGCTTTACTTCCAAAAGAATTGGCAACCTTTGCATTCGTAGTTTTTGGGCTTAATTACGATCTCCATATAGTCTTCTATGTAGTATTTTGCAATTTTCGCAAAAACTAACACTGATTATCAATCAGTTAAATTCAACCTGTATAACTTTTTGGAGCAGCCCATAAGATAGAGTAGGAATACCTTAGTCGATAGGGAGATGCACGCACTCGATGCCCACCTTGCGCAAGAGCTCCAAGCCCTCCTCAAGACGATAGGAGTCGCTATACACCACGCGCTTGATGCCCGCCTGAATGATTAGCTTAGCGCACTCTATGCAGGGCGAGGCGGTGATATACAGTGTCGAGCCGTCGCAGTTATTGGCGCTCTTAGCCACCTTAGTGATGGCGTTAGCCTCAGCGTGAAGAACATATGGCTTGGTCTTGCCCATATCATCCTCGCAGACATTCTCGAAGCCCGCAGGCGTACCGTTATAGCCATCCGAGATAATCATATTATCCTTGACGATAAGCGCACCCACCTTGCGGCGCACGCAGTATGAGTTCTCCGCCCACACGCGCGCCATCTGCAAATAGCGGATGTCGAACTGTCGCTGTTTTGCCTCCTTGTATCCCATAGTTTATAACTTTACTTTCTTTTAACTTTTCCCTTCATCATTTACCCCTCACTGACCTAATTTCTTGTCAGAGGAGTGCAGATGTGGCCTCGATTAAGAGGCGGGGAGGATGGGACATACTCGAGGTATTTCCCATTCTACCCGATGATTGAGAGGTCGCTAATGCGCCCTTATCACAAGAAATTACAACTTGCCGTGGCAATGCTTATACTTCTTACCAGAACCACAAGGACAAGGATCGTTTCTACCCACTGACTTATCAACAGTGATAGGTGCAGTCTTGGTTCTCTCGCCCTGACCTGCGGCAGCTGCGGCAGCCATACGCGATGCCTGAAGTTTATTGACATCTATCTTAGACTTCTGCTCGCGCGCCTGCTCCATATTGGTAGTTTGCGCTGGGTTGATGTCGAGATATACCTTGTTTAGGAGTGCAAGCACATCACGGTTGATATCCTCGAGCATCTTCGAGAAGAGCTGGAACGACTCAAGCTTGTAGATGAGGAGTGGATCCTTCTGCTCGTAGGTAGCATTCTGCACACTCTGGCGAAGGTCATCCATCTCACGGAGGTGCTCACGCCAAGCGTCGTCGATGGTGGTGAAGAGTGCCACCTTAGCAAATACGCGATATACCTCCATACAGTCGGTATCCTTGCAGCGCTGCATCTCCACAGGGATTGAGTAGCGCAAGCGGCCATCGGTGAATGGGAAGGCAAGGCGTGCCGTCATATTATTCTCGAACTGCTCGTAGTAGCGGCTCATACCTGGGCGAAGGATGTCGGCAAACGACTTAGCCTTGCGCTCGAAGAGTGCCTCGAGGTCGGCAACGATAGAGTCGATGAGCTGCTGAGGCTTCATCTTGTCGTACTGCTCCTCGATGAGCGATGTGTCGAGTGTCACCTCGCGCAATAGCTCCATACGGAACTCCTCGAATGAGCAACCCTCGTGTGCCTCGACGAACTTGATAGCGTAGTCGTAGCGCAAGTTATTGAGGTCGATGTCGATACGCTCGCCATAGAGTGCGTGACGGCGGCGTGTGTAGATAACCTCACGCTGCGAGTTCATAACATCATCGTACTCCAAGAGACGCTTACGCACACCAAAATGGTTCTCCTCGACCTTCTTCTGCGCACGCTCGATAGCCTTGGTCATCATACCTGCCTGAATGACCTCACCCTCCTGGATGCCCATCTTGTCCATAAGCGATGCAATGCGGTCCGAACCGAAGAGGCGCATAAGCTTATCCTCAAGCGATACGAAGAACTGCGACGAACCTGGGTCACCCTGACGGCCGGCACGACCACGCAGCTGGCGGTCTACACGACGGCTCTCGTGACGCTCAGTACCGATGATGGCAAGACCACCCTTTTCCCTAACCTCTGGCGTAAGCTTAATATCGGTACCACGACCTGCCATATTGGTAGCGATGGTAACCTGACCACTGCGACCCGCCTCAGCGACAATCTGCGCCTCGAGCTGGTGCTGCTTGGCATTGAGGACATTATGCTTGATGCCACGAATCTTGAGCATACGGCTCAACAACTCCGAAATCTCGACCGAAGTGGTACCAACAAGCACTGGACGGCCCTCGGCAACGAGCCTCTCAACCTCGGCGATAACGGCGTTATACTTCTCGCGCTCGGTCTTATATACAAGGTCCTCCTTATCGTCACGGATAACCTCCTTGTTTGTTGGAATAACTACCACATCGAGCTTGTAGATGCTCCAGAACTCTGATGACTCGGTCTCGGCAGTACCTGTCATACCCGCAAGCTTGTGGTACATACGGAAGTAGTTCTGCAAGGTGATGGTAGCGAAGGTCTGCGTAGCATCCTCGACCTTAACGCTCTCCTTAGCCTCGATTGCCTGATGCAAGCCATCCGAGTAGCGACGACCCTCCATAATACGACCTGTCTGCTCGTCGACGATCTTAACCTTGTTGTCGATGAGAACATACTCCACCTCCTTCTCGAACATAAAGTATGCCTTGAGGAGCTGGTTCATAGTGTGTACGCGCTCTGCCTTTACAGAGTACTCGCTAAGGAGCTCATCCTTCTTCTGCGCACGCTCGTCGAATGGCATCTCCTTGTTCTGCTCGAGCTCAGCGATGCGAGCACCGATGTCTGGCAATACGAAGAAGCCCTCCTCGTTGAAGCGGCGCGATGCCACCTCATGACCCTTATCAGTAAGCATCAATGAGTTCATCTTCTCATCGTGAACAACGAAGTTCTCGTCGGTAATCTCTGGCATACGACGCTCGTTGTCCTGCATATAGATATTCTCGGTCTTCTGCAAGAGCACCTTCACACCTGGCTCCGAAAGGAACTTAATGAGGGCCTTGTACTTAGGCATAGCCTTATGCGCACGCAAGAGGAGCTTACCTGCCTCATCGAAGTTGCCCTCGTTGTAGAGACGCTTAGCCTCGGCAACATCTGCCGACGACATCTTGCTCTGCAAGTCGTAGATATACTTAGCCGCTGGCTGGAACTCTGCAAAGAGCTGGTCGCCACCCTTAGGCACAGGACCTGAGATGATAAGTGGCGTACGCGCATCGTCGATAAGCACCGAGTCGACCTCATCGACAATAGCGAAGTGGTGCTTGCGCTGCACGAGGTCCTTAGGCGCTGAGGCCATATTATCACGCAAGTAGTCGAAACCAAACTCGTTATTGGTACCGAAGGTGATGTCGGCCATATATGCCTTGCGACGCTCAGCTGAGTTAGGGCGTGTGTTGTCGATACAAGCCACTGAGAGACCGTGGAACTGATACATAGGACCCATCCACTCGGCATCACGGCGTGCAAGGTAGTCGTTCACTGTAACCACATGCACACCCTTATGCGCAAGGGCGTTGAGGAACACAGGAAGTGTAGCCACGAGGGTCTTACCCTCACCCGTAGCCATCTCAGCGATGCGACCCTTGTGGAGCACGACGCCACCAAAAAGCTGCACATCGTAGTGCACCATATCCCACTTGATGACATTACCACCTGCGGTCCACTGACTGCTATAAATAGCCTTGTCATCCTCGATGCGCACCAAGTCCTGACGCTCAGCTGCGAGGTTGCGGTCGAAGTCGTTAGCCGTAACCACCACCTCATCGTTCTCGGCAAAGCGGCGTGCTGTGTCCTTCATAATAGCGAAGGCCTCAGGCAAAATCTCCTCGAGCTTAGCCTCAATCTTATCGTCGATGCGCTTTGTGGTGTCGTCGATATCCTTCGAGATGCGCTCCTTGTCCTTGAGCGATGTCTCAGGGCGCTCCAAGAGTTCCTTATTCTTCAAGATGCTGGCCTCATCCTCAGCGATGGCGTCAGCGATAGCCTTGCTCAGAGCAGCAGAGCGCGCACGCAACTCGTCGTTCGAGAGCTTCGCGATAGAGGGATAGATAGCCTTAATCTTCTCAACATAGGGGATGATCTCCTTTCGATCTTTGTCGGCCTTTGAGCCGAAAAAGAGTTTGATAACCTTTGATAAAATATCCATAATAGTACTATATTTTTTCACTTTCACAGCGCGCCTGCGAGCAAGGCTCCCCGCCTCGGCATTTCGTCTGAGCGCGTATAACGCGCAAAGATACAAAATTATTCATTTAAGAGCAAGGCAACGAGCACTTTTTTAGCCACATATGAGCCGTAATTAGGAAATATCTACTCCTACACAAAATCATCACCCCCGACACATAGTGCCGAGGGTGATGATTCAAGCGCACGAAGCTATTAATGTGGGCGCATCATAGGTGGACGACCACCGGCAAATGGTGGCATTGAAGAGTGTCCGCCCATACCCTCATACTTCGAGATATCCTTCGTACCCTTCTTACCGAAGAAGCGGAGGTTGTAGTTGAACTGGATGGTGAAGTAGCGACCTACGGTACTATTCCACATATTCTGCGAGTAACCGCTACCTACGCTACGCGCAAAGGATGTATTCTCGTTGAGCAAGTCGTTAACACCAATAAGCACCTCGCCCTGCTGATTCTTAAAGAGCTTCTTACCGAGGTAGACATTGCAGATGAGGTAGTCCTCGTTGTACTTATCAGTAAAGCCCACATACTGGTTGTAGTTAACCGCAGCGGTGAGGGTAAAGCCCTTCCAGAACACCCACTTCAAGGTACCCGAAGCGGTGTGGTTGAAGTAGCTATTCTTGAGGCCAGCGCTGAGCGACTGCTTAGCATCATAATATGCACCATTCCACTGTATTGTGAAGTCGACATTCTCCGAGATGTTACTACCGAGCGAGAACATAGCGTCGTAGCCCATAGTGCTGGTGATGTTGAGCTGGTTGTCGATCATCGAAGGTGTGCGTGTCCAGCTATAACCGGCCATAAGGTTGAGGTTACACTTGATAGGTGCGATTGGGAAGCCATAGCTGATGTGTGTACGCAATGATGTCGAGCCGTTCATATTCTCGTATGTCGAGTACTGCAATGGGTTGTACTCTGCTCCGTCGATGGTGATAGTCTCAGGGTTGTAGACAATCGACTGACCAACATAGTCCTGTGTGATGTTACCTGAGAACATCCACATAAAGGTGCGACCTTTCTCGATGTTCGAGCGCACATAGTGGAAGTTGATGCGGTGGTTGTAGGCCGACTTAAGATTTGGATTACCCTTCGAAATATACTGCGCATTCGACACATCGTAGATATTCTGCAAGTTGCGCACATCGGGGTTCTGCGTGTACGAGTTGATGAACACGCGGATAGAGTTCTGAGGGTTGAACGCGATGTTACCCATCACGAAGTATGTGATATGGTCATAACCTCGCTTGATACGCTCGTCCTTAACCAAGCCATCGAGAATCGAGTGCTGGTAGTAAACATTGGCAATGAATGTATTACGCGCCTTAGCCCAGCGGAAACCAGGACCTACACGGTGCTCCGTATTGCGGCTATCAGTATATGACGATAGCGACTTATCTGGCACAAGACCCGCAATGTTGTAGCTGTTGTCTGGCACCACATATGCATCCTTGTTGATATCCTGATCCTCGAAGTCGAAGCGGTACTGGAGGCTCACCTGCGCATTCTTAGCCACTGGTTCGGTATATGTCAAGTTAGCCGAAATATCTGTCTGTGTCTGTGGCGCAAATGACGATACATAGCGGAGCACAGGCTCCACCTCACCCGTCTCAGGGTCGACCATAGTCGAGAGCGTTGAGTAGCTATTAGTCTCCGATTTTGGCGTGTTGCGGATTGAGTAGCGACCATCCACGGTGATAGTACGGCCATCCTTACCAAGTTTAACGCGATACTGCAAGAACTCGCTAAAGCGGAATGCGCGTGACGATGCTGTTGAGCCGTTGTAGAGCATCTCGTAAGGCAGATCCTTCAACTCAGCACTCTCACCCGTCATCTCGCCATACTGCTGGCTATAAGGGTCGTTGCCCTGGAAGCTGAAGTTTGTGCGCGACATAAGCGACATATTCTTGTTGATGGTCCAGTCGAGACGCGCATTGAGACGATGGTTGAAGTTATGCGTCTCCGACTCACCCTCCTGCTCGAGGTAGTCCTCAGGCGATGGCATCTCATACCACTTCTGCAAGTAGCTCTTATTCTTGGTCTTAGTATCGTTATAGAAGTACGAGCCGTTGAGCTTAACCTTGTCGTCCTCACCCCACGCATCAGAGTACTGCACACCGATAGAACCTACGCGTGCAACACCGCTCTGTGGGCGTACCATATAGCGACCAACACCACGACCGTGACCCATACCGCCACCGCCACCGGTTACGCCAAGGATATCCTCGAACGAGAAGTTCTGCTGGTTGACATTATTGAGCATACCAATAATAGACACGCGGCTCGAGCCGTGGAAGATATTGACATTACCACCGAAGTTATACTTATGGTGCGAGGTAACGCCGTCGATAGTAGGCTCGTAGTAGCTATCATTCTGGAAGTTAAAGTCTGGTGCACCGCCGTCAGTATCAGGCTGATATCCATAGCCAGCATACACCTTACCGAAGACACCCTGACGCATATTCTCGTGCGTTACGATGTTGATAGCCTTATAGCCCTCGCCATCGTCCATACCCGAAAACTCTGCATTATCCGAGAGTTTGTTGAACACCTCGATGCGGTCTACTGCCTGCGCTGGGAGTGAGTTGAGCGCCGTAGATACATCCTCGCCGAAGAACTCCTTGCCATCGACAAAAATCTTCTTAACCTGCTCACCCTGAGCCTCCACCGAGCCGTTCGAGATGGTGATACCTGGCATCTTCTTCAAGAGACCCTCCACATCGGCATCAGCCGCCACCTTAAACGCCGCAGCGTTGTAGGCCACCGTGTCGCCATTCTGCGAGGTACGCAATGCCTGCACCTCCTTCACCACAGCCTCGATAGCCACAGCCTCAGGCTTAAGCTCAATGGTACCGATGTTAAGTGCTGAGCCCTCAACCTTAACACCCTGCGAATGAGTAGCATAGCCAATGAAGGTGATGTTAACATTATAGTCACCAGGCTGAAGACCCGATACGGTCACAGCACCCATAGCACCCGACACTGAGTGGTAACGCTTGTCGGTAACGGGGTTTACGACCTCCATAATAGCGCCAATGATGCCCTCCTTGGTCTCGGCATCTATGACCTTAGCAACAATCTTCGACGACTGTGCCATAGTAGGCAATGCTATGCAGAGCATAGCCACCAATGTAAGTAATCTCTTAGTCATATATTTTCTGTTTCTAATTTTCGCTTCTGTTTGGGGCCTTCGCTTAAACCCTCTCCGCTGCACTCAAACTATTGTTTGCACAGCCTGAGCAGCCTGTGAACCAACCCCACCATTTCGCTCCGCGAAAGTAACACTTTTTATTGATAAATAAAACTCCTACGGGGTGAAACGACAAAAATCGCAGGTCAACTGACAAATTATGGGAGGCCTGCCGAGGAGTCCTCAAGCAAACCTCCCATTTGAGTTACTTTTCTACTTGCGAGGGTTGTGTCCCTTAGGCGGCATCGGTGGGCGATTGCCATCACCGTGTGGCTTACCACCTGGGCAGTCACCTGGCTTTACATTTGGGCGGCCATTAGGCTTGCCACCGTGAGGCTTGCAGTTATGCCTCTTACACTCGCACTTCGCACCGTGAGGCTTTGGGTGGTGACCCTTTGGCTTGTGGTGGTGACATCCTGGGCGGTGCACCTCCTTAGGTGGTCGCTTGCCGCCGAAGTTAGGGATGCAGTTGCAAGGAGGAGGAACAGGCGCACCTGGGACTCTATTACTGATAACCAACGCATTACCGCCACACTTAACAGCCAAGCTAAAGTTAGAGGGGTTACGCTCTGCATCGTTTGCTGATACACTACCCACTGCAATCACCGAGAGCAGAAGGGCTAAAAACATCATCTTTTTCATACTCGT
This sequence comes from Alistipes sp., assembly GCA_017631255.1. Lineage (GTDB taxonomy): Bacteria > Bacteroidota > Bacteroidia > Bacteroidales > Rikenellaceae > Alistipes. The sequence goes on along the minus strand of JAGBTP010000069.1, from coordinate 29,162 downwards.
AAAATTTAAGGGTTATACCTCTGTTTTCTTAGTACAAAGGTACAACCCAAAACTACGATTTGTGCCTGCCGAGTCTGTCAAACGCCATTCTCGCAGGGTGAAGTGACCGCAGGCGCCGTTAAACTGACTGCAACCAGAGCTTAAACTCAGGCACGCGCGCCTTAGATATGATGATTTTCTCGGGAATATCGACCGTAAGGTTGAGCGAAAGGCGGCTTCCGAACCACACGGCTATCTCCTTGACCGCACGACGCGAGATGATAAACTGCCTATTTGCACGGAAGAACATTTGTAACGGCAGCTGCTGACCAAGTGCCTCGAGGGTCTTATCCACGGCATAGCTCTCACCCGTAAGCGTCGTGAGCGTCACACGCTCAGCAGAGGTGTAGAAGAAGGCGACATCCTCCACCGCTACGGGGATAATCTTATCCTTATACCTTAGCAACATCGTCTGCACCGACGGCATCTGCACCTCCTCGGCCATACGATTACGCCTATCACGCTGCTCCGTGCGCTCACCCTCGGTAAGGCGGTGCAGCTTGCTGAGTGCGCGCTGAAGGTCCTCCTCCTTGAATGGCTTTAGGAGGTAGTCGATGCTATTTACCTTGAACGCCTCGAGAGCATACTCGTCGTAGGCGGTAGTAAATATAATAGGTATATCTATATCGACGCTCTTGAAGATGCGGAACGAGTCGCCATCGGCAAGGTGTATATCCATAAATACCACATCAGCATCAGCACCCTTCGAGAAGTAGTCCACCGACTCCTCCACCGACTCCAGCACAGCCACCACCTCGGCACCGGGAGCTATCGTCGCAAGCATACTACGAAGATTCACCGCAGCAGCGGTCTCATCCTCGACAATAATCACTCTCTTCATCACTACTTAGCGGGGTTATTCAGCGGTAAGCGCACCATAAAACGCTCCGCCTCGTCAATGATCTCTATATCTCTACCGGTGACTATCTGCCAGCGACTGCTAAGGTTGGCAAGTCCTATGCCCGTCGATGGCTCAACATCGAGCTTCGGGCGCCTCCTATTCTCCACCTCGAGCACACCGTCCACCACACGAATAGCCACACGCAACGGGTTCTTCGTGGTTATGGTGTTATGCTTCACGGCATTGCCAATGAGTGGCTGGAGCGATAGGGCAGGCAGCGTCCAAGCGTAGTACTTCTCGTCGATGTCGATATCGAAGAATAGCTTGTCGGCATAGCGTATCTTAAATAGGTAGGCATAGGCCTCGGCAAACTCCATCTCCTCCTTGAGTGTGGTGATGCTTGCCTGACCACTCTGGATGATGTAGCGGAAGGTGTAGGATAGCTGGTCGATATACTCCAGTGCGCGCGCCTCGTCGTGCTCACGAACGAGCATCGCCAATGAGTTGAGCGAGTTGAAGAAGAAGTGTGGATTTATCTGACCCACCAGCATATTGTAGCGCGTCGAAAGGTTCTCATTTTTGAGTCTCTCGTTCTCCACCACCATCGTCTGCTTCTGCTGCATCAACAGATAGATGCGCGCAAAGAGCACCGTTGTCACGAGCATAAAGAGGCACTTGGTGAGCACGATGAAGTAGGTATTGTTGTGCGGCGTATCCTGAAAGAAGAAGACGATGCGCATAACGCCATCCTTGAACGCCACAACAGGGGCGAAGTATATGCCGATTATCGAGATTAGCACAACGATTAGCACCCTACGCACAAAGAGCCTATTGGTGTAGTTGCCACTGCGTGGCATCCAGCTGAGCGACAGCAACATAATGAAGGCAATGATGGCATAATATGCAATCTGCCATACAAACTCAACCGTGCGACTTGGGCGGTCGTAGAGGCTGTCGAAATCGAACCTCTCGCCGTTGCGCATAAAGACGATGTCCAGACGCGGATGTGCACGCTCCACCTGCTTGGCATCATAGGCCGTAGTATCGAGCTTGTGCGAGCTAAAGACCAGATGATCACCATCGAGAAGTTTTTGCCTATGCACCTGCCACGCCGATACATATACGCTATCGCGCTGCTCGCAGTCGCAGATGATGTAACCGTGCATATCACGATCGATATGCAGCACGCCAGAGCTGTGCTCACCCGTGGCGACATCATCTCCTCGCCTATCGATGCCCTGCTCGGTTATGATTGGCAGCAGCAAGTATGAGAAGTTAACCACAAGACTCAGTCCTATGGCTATCAGCGCGTGTAGGATAATGTAGTTTTTCAGTTTCATAGGCCATCGTTAGTCTATATTAACTTTTGTCGCTCTTATTTTTAATAGGTAGCAGCAGACCACCACCCCGCTCCTCAGCGCGAGATCCTAATTTCTTGTTAGAAGGGCGGCAGATGCCCCTTACCACAAGAAATTACTCGTACCAAGAGGCATATGTACGATAATCTCGTGCCGTGCGTTTGATGATCTCCTCTCGCTGCTCGGGAGTGACATCCTTAACCTTCTTAGCAGGGACGCCAGCATATACAGAGTTAGGCTCAAGCTTCTGGTTTGAGAGAACAAGGGCGTTGGCAGCAACGATACAGCCGGTGCCGACAACTGCGTTGTCGAGGATGGTTGCGCCCATACCGATGAGGCAGTCGTTCTCGATGATAGCACCGTGGATAACGGCATTGTGACCTACGGATACATAGTCGCCAATATGAGTTTGTGAGGGGTGCTTAGAGCCATCGAAGAGGGTGTGGATAACCACGCCGTCCTGGATGTTGGTGTTATTACCGATGGTGATGGCGTTGACATCGCCACGGAGCACTGCGTTGTACCAAATCGAGCAGTTCTCACCAATCTTTACATTACCAATGATGGTGGCATTCTCAGCCAACCAAGTGTCGTTACCAATCTCAGGCTCGTAGCCTCGTACGCTTCTAATAAGTGCCATAGTTTATGTTATTATTTGTTTTCCAATCTCTTAGCCTCGTTCCAATAGCCATCCATCTCCTCGAGGCTCATCTCCTTGAGTACACGACCTGTGCGCTCCGCCTGCTCCTCGACATAGCCGAAGCGGCGGATAAACTTCTTATTGGTACGCTCAAGTGCGCCCTCTGGGTCGATGCCATAGAGGCGGCAGGCGTTGATAAGAGCAAAGAAGAGGTCTCCCATCTCGTCGGTGAGGCGCTCCTTGTCGCCAGCCTTAATCTCGGTATCAACCTCAGCGAGTTCCTCGCTAACCTTGCTCCACACATCCTCCTTATGGCCCCAATCGAAGCCCACCGATGCCGCCTTCTCGCCGATGCGGAAGGCCTTGACCATTGCGGGTAGCGAAACAGGAACGCCACCAAGAGTGCCGCTCTTGCGCTTCTTCTTGCGTAGCTTGAGCGCCTCCCAATTCTCCTTAACAGCCTCAGGGGTGTCGGCGTGGATATCGCCATAGACATGTGGGTGGCGGTATATCAACTTGTCACACACGCCATTAGCCACATCCGTATAGTCGAAGGCACCCACCTCCTCGCCAAGCTTCGAGTAGAAAGCCACATGGAGCAACAGGTCGCCAAGTTCCTCCTTGATACCCTCCATATTCTTGTCATTGATGGCATCAACAAGTTCGTATGTCTCTTCGATTGTATTATTTCGCAGTGTGTCGAATGTCTGCTCCCTATCCCAAGGGCACTCCCTACGCAGGGTATCCATTACTTCGAGCAGACGAGCGGTTGCCTTCTCGGCATCAGTCATATTCATATGTTATATACTTTAATTTTTACGATTTATGCGCCTGAGCGGTAGCTTCAAGACGCCAAAGAATGCCTCGCCAAAGATGCCTGACGACATCTTCGATGTTCCCTCCTCACGATCAATGAAGATAATCGACACCTCGCCGATGCTAAAGCCGAGCTTCCACGCGCTATACTTCATCTCTATCTGGAAGCCGTAGCCGTTCATCTGAATAGCTTTGAGGTCGATGGCCTCCAGCACCTCACGACGATAGGCCACAAAGCCCGCCGTAGCATCGCAGACAGGCATACGCGTCACGATGCGCACATACTTCGACGCGAAGTAGGACATCAATAGACGCCCCATAGGCCAATTTACGACATTCACGCCACGCGAGTAGCGCGAGCCAATGGCAACATCCCTCTCGTTGAGCATTGCATCGAGTCTCGACAGGTCATCGGGGTTGTGCGAGAAGTCGCAGTCCATCTCGAAGATGCGGTCGTAGTCGTGCTCAAGGGCGAACTTGAAGCCTGCGATATACGCCGTACCGAGGCCCAGTTTACCAGCACGCTCAAGCAGGTGGAGGCGTCCTCCAAAACTCTGCTGCTCCTCACGCACAAGGGCGGCAGTACCATCGGGTGAGCCGTCGTCGACGATAAGGAGGTCGAAACCCTCCGACATAGACATAAGGCGTCGTATCATCCTTACGACATTCTCCCTCTCATTGTAGGTAGGTATGATTATCAGTCGTCTCATCACAATATATTTTTGAAGTGGCGTGCGCCAAAGAGGTAACGCACAACGATAGAGAAGCGGTATATGCCCTTGACCTTTTTCTTGCGCACCACCGCACTACGCTTCTGAGCAAGCACCTTGTGCCATTTGAGGAAGGCACCCCACGCACGCGCAATGGCCCACGCCTTATGTGGGTGAAGCGTAAGCAGATAACCAAGCGCCTCGGCACCATCGGTGAAGGGTCGCACTACGGCAACCACCAAGCGCTGCAACGGCGTAGCGCACTTATATAGCATCGCCAAGTTATTTCGGTGATTGAGGTAGACCTTACGCGACGAGGGCGGCAGCGTGCCACCACCGAGGTGGTATACCACAGCCTTAGGCTCTGCAACAATGCGCCAGCCCGCAAGCTGCATACGCCACTGGAGGTCTATCTCCTCCATATGGGCAAAGAAGTCGTCGTCGAAGCCACCGAGGGCGTGAAACACCTCGCTACGGCAACACATCGCCGCACCACTTGCCCAGAAGATATCGCGCTTGGTGTCGTACTGACCCGCATCACGCTCCACCGTCGACATTATGCGACCACGACAGAAAGGGTAGCCCAAGTAGTCGATGAAGCCTCCCGCAGCACCCGCATACTCGAACATATCGCGCTCCGCATCCGCAAGAATCTTTGGTGCCACAGCAGCCACATCTGCCTCGCTATCGAGCACCTCGACAAGGGGTTGCCACCACCCCGCCGTAACCTCCACATCGGAGTTTAGGAGCAGGTAATATGGGCTATCAACCTCCCTCAGCGCACGGTTATATCCACCTGCAAAGCCATAGTTCCTATCGAGGCGCACCACGCGCACCTCGGGATATGTGAGCCTCAGCCACGCCAGCGAGTCATCCGTGGAGCCATTGTCGGCCACGATAACCTCGGCATCGCCCGTCGTATGCTCCACGACGCTTGGAAGGTAACGCTCGAGGTGTCGGCGTCCGTTCCAGTTGAGAATTACCACACTTAGCTTTGCCATACTCTTAACTCTTTATATCAACACCACCCTCATCGGGCGGCACCACTACTGCTCATCCTCCTCGTCATCATCTACGCTCTGCTGAGCGCGTTTGGGGTCGTAGCCCTCGACAACGATGACGAACTCGCCCTTAGGCTCGTGAGCACGGAAGTGGTCGAGCGCCTCTGCGACACTACCACGCACGCACTCCTCGAACTTCTTGGTTATCTCCCTCACAACGGCCACACGGCGCTCCGCGCCAAATGTAGCAGCAAGCTGCTCGAGGCACTTAACAACACGATAGGGCGACTCGTAAAGCACCAGCGTGCGAGGCTCGGTCGACAGCTCCTCAAGGCGCTTCATACGACCCTTCTTCTGTGGCAGGAAGCCCTCAAAGCAGAACCTATCGCAGGGAAAGCCACTCTGCACAACGGCGGGGATGAGTGCCGTAGCACCTGGCAGCGTCACCACATCGATACCCTCCTCGACGCATCGGCGCACAAGGAGAAAACCTGGGTCGGAGATACCAGGCGTACCAGCATCCGACACCAAAGCCACATCACGACCATTGGCAATAGCCTCCGCCACACGACCTACCGTAGCGTGCTCATTGAACTTATGGTGTGAGTGCATAGGCTTCTCGATGCCCAGATGGCGTAACAAGAATGATGTTGTTCGGGTATCCTCAGCGAGGATGAAATCTACCTCCTTGAGAACATTAATCGCACGCAGCGTGATGTCCTCGAGGTTACCAATAGGCGTAGGGACAATATATAGTTTTGCCATAGCTATGCAAGTTTTCTCTCAATGAGTGAGACAAGAAGTTTAGCTCCCTCCGAGTCGGGATTCCAACGGAAATTCTCGACGATGTATATCATACATTCGCCCAAATCCTCGAACTCATCAAGGGTATCTATCGTCGCCTCGTAGCGTGGTGCATCGCCCGCAAAGAGGTCGCGTATCATCAGGAACTTATCATTTAGGCCGATAGCCTCGCGCAGCGACTTAATCTTGTTGAACGGCATCGTTGGGGCATCATCTGCAGCCATCTTATCTGCCAGCGTCGTAACACCGCCACCGAGCACATCGCCCAAGCGCACGGTCTGCTCCTCGACCGTCGCCTCCGCCACACTCTGCGCTCTTACCTCAGGTACTGGCTGTGGTTTTGGCTCAGGCTTAGGTGCTGGCGCAGGGGTCTCGGTGCGTGGTTGTGGCTTAGGCTCTGCCACCTCTGGCTCCGAGGTGCGACCCTTATAGCCGTCGCTGTATAGCTGCACCATCCTTCGACCCGACTTAGCCCTGACAGGAATATCCTCAAGGTTGAAGAGAGCACCTCCTGCCGCAGCATCCTCGTGCACATCCTCAGCAGAATCCGATAACACCGCGGTTGGGGTCTCAGCAGCCTCCGTAGTAGCCACCTCAACAGTCTCCTCGCCCTTCACTGACATAGTCTCCTCAATAGGAGCCTCCTCCTTTGCAGGCGTCTCCTCGATTACTGCGACCTCTATCTCTACACTCTCTTCCGCCGCCTCAGCCTCCTCCTCAACGGAGATTCCGAGCAAGGCGTCAATATCGAGTGCATCGTCGAAATCATCAACCGCCGTAGCCTGGAAGTGATCAACGACAACCTCCGCCGCAGGGATCACAACCCTCCTACTCTCCTCCTTGCTCTCCACCTTTGCAGTTGGCAAAGCCTCTCGATCGCCCAGGTCGTAGTCAAGGATGGCATCGTAGATTCGGCGTAGCTCCTCGAGGGCTATATCGCGCTCTATTTGTGATACTGCTGCGCCATCCTCCCAACCCTTGACGAGTGAGTTTAGACGCGCAAGTCGCTCTTGAATTCTTCTAAGTCCCATTGTTTTTGTTATATCTATATACAGCGTATCAAAGGTATAAAAAAAAAGTTAGATTGCCAAATATTATAGATAAAATGAGGGGTTGTCCCACTTCGAACAACCCCATCATACTTAACTATCTACTTAGCACTACTCGTCGATGCTATACTTCAGGTCATCGAGGCAGATGTATAGTGGCGTATTAGCACCCCACTCGCCCACATCGGTAGTCTCCACAACTACACGAATACCAAAGTGATCGCCCTTGATAGCCGAAAGATCAAACTCATTCCAGCTATCTGCCACAAAGCGCTTGCCATCACGATAGTCCACCACATAACACTCCACACGCTGCGCCACAACCTCCTGCTTCTCGTCGTCGATAGGTGTGAACACCACCTTGAGGTAGTCGCCATCGATGAAGGCACGAGCGAACGCGTTGATATCCTCATTGGTGATAGAGGCAAGCGTGTAGGTCGACAAATTTAGCTTAACGCTTGCAAAGGCGTACTCTCCCGAACGGCGGAACTCTATGTCGCAAGGCTCGTTATAGGCATCGTAGTAGTAGAGCAGAAAGCCATCACCCGATGCTGCCGCCTCGTTATATACGCTATACTGATTCTCGAATGTACCGTTTGCAAGATCTGTGTCGAAGCACTTAGACTGCGCAAAACCACCCCAATAGGCGTACTCCTCATTGTAGAAGTGTCTAAATCTCAGATGCTCACCGACATAGCCATACACATAATTACCACTGCTAATAGCCGCATCGAAATTCTCAACGCACGCCCCCTTCTGAGGCTGCGGGTCGATAAATGTGCTTGGCTTACTGCAAGCTACCAAGCCCACGCACACAAGTGTTGCAAACAAAAATTTTCTCATCTCTTCGACTAATAATTAACTGTTAATAAATGAATTATAAAAACGACACGATATCGTATGCTCGATACTCATTCTTATCCCACCTTGGCAATCCACGCTCGCTCCACACCACCGCGGAAAGCTCAATCGAGATGCTATCACCACCATAGTCGTATGTCACCCTCGTAGGCACTACCCTCTCTCCATCACGACGCATAGCCACCTCAATCTCCGAGATGCCAAGCGCACTATCCCTCGGCACAAGGCGCAAAACACCCGCCGTAGCACTATACGACACAAGCTCCGAGCGAAACTCCTCATCCACAAAATCGAAGGCGTGTGTTGGATTGGTAAGAAGGTCAACACTTCCCAAATCGACACTGTCGATAGTCACCTCCTTGCGCTCGTTGTTAACCTCGTAGCGGCGGCTACCATCGCCATATACCTCCATAATGCCGATAGTGATGTAGTAGTCCTCGCCATCGACCATAAAGAGACCCTCGATAGGCTCCTCGCCCATCATCTCAACCTCTATCTTCATAGCATAGCGCTCACCAAGCGTAGCGTCGAGTCGCTCGACCCACCACGCAGCACCATCCTGCGCCATAGCAGCAACGGCACTGAGCATCGCCACAACCGATATAATCAATCCTCTCATAATCAATTCACTTATAGTTATATACATCAACGGCAAAGGCCCGCATTGCGAGCCATTGACCATTAGAATACACCCAAATCCTGCAACTTGGCCTCGAGTGACTGCAAGTCGTAGAACTTAATCTCACGAGGCTTAGCGCCAATCTGTGGGCCAACGATACCCGCCCTCTCGAGCTGCAACATAATGCGACCCGCACGGTTGAAACCCACCTCGAAGTTACGCTGAATCATCGAGGTCGAAATCATACCACTTGTCACCGCCTCGCGTGCAATCTCCGCAAACTTAGGGTCGTACTTCTGCGGCTGGCCGCTCTCCTCGCTGCCAAAGCCAACACCCACATCAGCACCCGACTCAGGCGAGTAGTCTGGTAGGTTATATGCCGACTCGTAGCCCTGCTGGTCACCAATATGCTTCACGATGCTCTCCACCTCTGGCGTGTCGACAAAGGCACACTGGATACGCACAGGCTCACCACCATTGAGGAAGAGCATATCGCCTCGACCGATAAGCTGATTAGCACCTGGCTGGTCGATAATCGTACGCGAGTCGGTCATCTGCATAACTCGAAAGGCGATACGCGCTGGGAAGTTGGCCTTGATACCACCCGTAATAACCTTAACATCGGGTCGCTGCGTTGCGACGATAAGGTGAATACCCACGGCACGCGCCTTCTGCGCAAGTCGCATAACGGGGAACTCAACCTCCTTAGCCGTCATAATAAGGTCGGCAAACTCGTCGATAACAACCACGATATATGGTAGATAGCGATGTCCCTTTTCGGGGTTAAGCATCCTATTCTTGAACTTCTCGTTATACTCGATGATGTTCTTTGCCTGCGCCTGCTTACACAAATCGAGACGGTTGGCCATCTCCGTACAGAGCGAGTTAAGCGTATTTACGGCCTTCTTTGAGTCGGTCACGATGGCGTCATCCTCCGACTCCATCTTTGCCAAGAAGTGCTTCTCGAGCTTGGTGTAGAGCGAGAACTCAACCATCTTAGGGTCGATAAGCACGAACTTAAGCTCAGCAGGGTGCTTGCGATAGAGCAACGAGGTGATGATGGCGTTCAAACCAACCGACTTACCCTGACCCGTAGCACCAGCCACAAGGAGGTGAGGTAACTTGGCAAGGTCGAACACGAAGTTATCGTTCTGAATGGTACGACCAATAACCACAGGCAACTCCGCCTTCGAGTTCTGGAACTCTGCCGAACATATCGCCGAACGCATCGACACCGTCTGCTTAATCTTGTTAGGCACCTCGATGCCGACAGTACCCTTACCAGGTATCGGCGCGATGATACGCACGCTCTGCGCCTTGAGGTTCTGCGCAAGGTCATCCTCCAAGCCCTGAATACGCGAAATCTTAACACCAGGCTCCTGAACAATCTCATAGAGTGTGACGGTAGGACCCACCGTTGCGGTCATACTCACAATCGGCACATGGAAGTGGAGCAGTGTCTCGCGAATACGCTCCTTGTTGCGGAAAATCTCCTCCTCATCTATCGGATTATCAGCCCTATAATCGGTGAGCAACTGTGCCGTTGGGGCTGTGTAATGCGCAATGTCGAGCGTAGGGTCATAGGTAGGCATCTCAATATCCTCCTCTGGCAGGGTCTTAGGCCTCTTGTGCACCACACGAATGACGATATTGCCTTCGGCATCAACCTCAGTAGTCTCCTCGGTGTCACCCTCGTCACTACCCTCCTCCGCCTTACCCTCTGGGTTGAGAATCTCGGTTGACTCCTCGGTTGTAAATGGCTTATCATCCTCCTTTGGCTTATCCTCGCCCTGAGGCGTTGGACAGACCTCCTCATCATCCTCATCGTTAGGCACCACAATAAATGGCGACTCATCCTCCTTAGGCACACCTCCGCCCGTAGTAGGCTGTTCAGGCGCTACATCCTCCTCTGTCTCAGGTGCATCGTCGTGTGTATCATCCTCTTCCGAGGCCTCGTCCTCAATCTCTTCGACCTCCTCAACTACCTCCTCAATGCTACCATCTTTGCGGTGTAAAATCTTGATTACCTTACGCGTAACCTTGGTGATACCACCCGCTACCTGCTCGCCAGCGCTATCGACAACAAGCAGGAAGTTGCGATTGATGAGCAGACCCGTAAGAATCCACGCTGCGATGATAAGCAGCAGCGTACCCACCGAGCCCATAACACCACAGAAGTAGTTATCCAAGGCGATACCGTACTCACCACCGAGGCCCGAACCAAAGACACCCCAGCTTGTGCCGAAGAAGAAGCCAAAGGTCAGTGAGCCAAGTACAAGCACGATGCCGTAAATGAGTAGGAACTTATGCAATCGCAGCGGCTGATAGCGGAACAGACGCCAGCCAATGGTGCACAACACGATAGGGAATATTATCGAGAAGAGACCAAAGCCCCCTCCGACAACACCACTTGCCACCTTAGCACCCCACTCGCCACATATGTTATTAAACTCAGGGTTAGCCATAGGCTTGCCAAGCTCGGCAAGAGCGCTCATATCCTCCTTCCAATAGAAGAAATACGAGAGCACCGAGAAGAACAAGAAGGCACCAAAAAGCATCAGCACAAAGCCCGACACAAGTCGTATATTATCGAGCGTGGTGACATCCATCGTCGCACGCTTCTTCGTCTTTTTACCCTTAGTTTGTTTATTGTTTGCCATAACCAATTCTAAATTGAGGTTAATCTTTTATATCACTTTCCGCCGCCTAAGCCACTCTACTAACGAGCACCCTCGACACTATATTCCATCATTTGCACATACCGTTACCTCTGCATCAGCACCTTCGCCCTGCGCTCCAGGCGCTCACGATAGGCCTCATCCGCAAAGCTTATAAAGCTATAATATGCCTCATTATCACCACTTGCGGCTATATCATAGCGCTCCAAGAGCCACTCCACACGCCTCGCAACGGCCTCTCCCGAGTCGATGACATCTATGCCACACCCCGCCACCACGCGCTCGATGAGCGGACGCAAAAATGGGTAGTGCGTGCAGCCAAGCACAATCTTATCAACGCCCTCATTAAGGAGTGGTCGCACAACCCTATCGACAGCTATCGTTGCCGCCTCGCTCTGCTCCATACCCTCCTCGACAAGTTCGACAAAGTCCTCGCCCACGACCTTAAGCACCTCAACATCCGAGGCATAGCGTGATGCCGTAGCAAGGAACATATCACTGCGAAGACTATGCTCCGTAGCGAGCACTGCAATGCGGCGTGTGCGCGAACCTATGCAGGCAGGCTTAACGGCAGGCTCAAGGCCCACGATAGGCATATCGGGCCAGCGCTCACGAAGCTCAGCAATAGCTGCCGTAGTGGCGGTATTGCACCCTACAACAACCATCTTAACTCCCTCAGCTACAAGTCTCTCAACAGCCTCGAAGGCAAAGGCTGCAATCTCCTCCTTCGCCCTACCACCATAGGGGCAATTCTTGCCATCACCCAGGTACACGAGCGACTCGTGCGGGAGTCGCCTGCGCAACTCATCCCACACCGACAGGCCACCAAAGCCCGAGTCGTAGACTCCTATCGCCCTATTATCCATATACCTAATCTCGCTTTACGCCCTCCGCAATAACATCGAGGGCCTCGCTATCACTCATACTACTACACTCCACCACCATCTTAGCCTTCAGGTAGTGTGGTTCACGCTCTGCCATATGTTCACGCATAAAGGCAACGAGCTCCTCGTCGCTCTTACCACGAAACATAGGTCTCTTCTCCCTACCGTAGTCCGAGAGGCGCGACATTATCTGCTCCGGCGTGCGACGCAGGTAGATGGTCTCTCCCACCTTGTTCATACGCTCCATATTGTCACCCCAGGCAGCAAGGCCGCCACCCGTAGCTACAACGCCCTCAAACCTCTCCTCCACGAGTCTCTCGATGACCTCCCTCTCCGAACGACGGAAGTACTCCTCGCCCTCGTAGTAGAAGATATCGGCAACCGAGGCGCCGACACTCTCCTCGATAAGCCTATCGGTATCGACATACCTTACACCGAGCATACGCGCAAGGCGCTTACCCATAGAACTCTTACCAGAACCTGCGTATCCAACCAAGAAGATGAGCATAGCCTAAAACTTTATATCTTAAAAGAGGTCGAGCTGTGATGCCGAAAAGCCGACATCCTCACCCTCGAGGCGTGAGCTGTAATCGACATCGGGCTGCGCCGTAATCTCGTCACCGACGATATCGCCGATATCGAGGCCATCATCCTCGCCCTCAACAAGTTCTGCTGCCTCATCCTCAATCTCCTCATCCTCAATCTCTGGTTCGATGAAGCGGAGCGACTCCACTTCGTATGTCGTAATGCGCTTACCCTTGGCCCTATGGCTCTTGATGCCGATAAACTCATCGACATCGACCATCTCAACGGGGCGCTGCGCGTGCTGACCGCCAAAGACAACCTCCAGAGTGGCACCCTTGCGGTAGCACATAGCCACGAAGCGCATAGGAGCACCCTCCTCGAGGAACGCCTGAATCTTATCGCTGGCCTCCAGCTGGAAGCGCTTCATATAGTAGTAGTTCTGCTCGCCGTCGTAGTAGCAGAGGGCATATACCCTACCCGCCACATATCGCTCCACACGGATAGCATCATCAGGGAAGTGCTGCTGGATGTCGTAACCCGTAATGTAGTACTGATTCTTGGCAGTCCACACCACAATCTTATCATCGCCCTTGAACTCACCGAGCAGGATACCTCTGCCATCGGCATTGAGACGGCGCACATCCTCGTCGTACCAGATATTTTGGCCACCGAGGGTCGAGGCACCACGCTCCTTGACCACAATCTTGTTTATCGAGTAGCGCGTAACAAGGTTACCAACACTCTGGCGACCCTTAATTGCGAGCGTTGCAAGATCCACATCGATGATGCACTTCTTAAGCCTTGCCCTTGGGCGCAGGTACAAGCGGAGCACCTCAGCCTCACCATTAGGGTTAACCGAGAGGTATAACAGTTCGCTCTTGGGTGTGCCCTTTGTAAGGTCGTACTCCTTGTCGCGCGTTACCGACTTAATGGCACAGCGCTTCATCATTATCGCACCACCCCTACCGTCACGATAGAGCATATTATATATAGTACGCTCGTCGTTGCGCTTGTAGATGCCTATGTAGTAGATACCCTTGTCGAAGAAGGCCTTTTCGGAAATCTTGGTAATCTTATAGCGGCCATCCTTGAGGATGATAATCACATCGTCGAGGTTCGAGCAGTCGCATACAAACTCCGCATCCTTCATACTCTTACCCATACCGAAGAAGCCCTCCGCCCTATCGACATAGAGCTTTGCGTTCGACGATGCCACCTTCCACGCCTCGATAGCGTCGAAGGCACGAATCTCCGTGCGGCGCTCCTTGCCCTCGCCATACTTAGCCTTGATGCGCTCGAAGTAGGCAATGGTGTACTCCACGAGGTGCGCAAGGTCGTGCTTTGTGTGCTTGATGTCGGCCTCAATCTGCTTAATCTCATTATCGGCCTTATCCGAGTCGTAGCGCGAGATACGGATGAACTTAAGCTCCGTGAGTCGCTGCACATCCTCGATTGTCACCTCACGACGAAGGCTCGACTTGAATGGCTCAAGTCCCTTATCCACCGCCTCGTACGCCGCCTCGCGTGTGCGGCAACCCTCGATGAGCTGATAGAGTTTATTCTCGATGAAAATACGCTCGAGCGACGCTGCGTGCCAAGCCTCGTTTAGCTCATTGAGCTTAATCTCAAGCTCCCTACGAAGCAACTCCTTGGTGTGGTCGGTCGAGTGGCGCAAGATGTCGCTAACGCCCATAAACACAGGCTTATTGTCGACAATTACGCAGGCATTTGGCGATATCGACACCTCGCAATCCGTAAAGGCGTACAATGCGTCGATGGTCTTATCCGACGACTCGTCGGCTGCCACCTGGATGACAATCTCCACCTTTTCGGCCGTATTGTCATCAACCTTCTTAATCTTAATCTTACCCTTGTCGTTGGCCTTGATAATCGACTCCTTAATCGACTCCGAGGTCGTGGTATATGGAATCTCGGTGATGGCGAGCGTGCGCTTGTCAATCTTCGAGATGCGGGCACGAACACGCACCGAGCCACCACGAAGGCCATCGTTATAGTTCGTTGCATCCATAATACCGCCCGTTGGGAAGTCTGGCAGGAGCATAAACTCCTCGCCACGAAGGTAGGCGATGGATGCGTTAATAAGCTCTACAAAGTTGTGTGGCAGAATCTTCGACGCCAGACCTACGGCGATACCATCAGCGCCCTGCGCCAGAAGCAGCGGGAACTTAACGGGCAGCGTCACAGGCTCCTCCTTACGACCGTCGTAGGCGAGCATCCACTCCGTGGTCTTCTTGTTATAGACCACATCGAGCGCAAACTTCGACAGACGCGCCTCGATATATCGGGCCGCAGCAGCCTCGTCACCCGTAAGGATATTACCCCAGTTACCCTGCATATCGATGAGCAAGCCCTTCTGACCGAGCTGCACCAGCGCATCCTTGATAGAGGCATCACCGTGAGGGTGGTACTGCATAGCCTGACCCACGACATTTGCCACCTTATTGTAGCGTCCATCCTCGACGCACTTCATTGCGTGAAGGATACGACGCTGTACGGGCTTAAGGCCATCTGCCAAGTGCGGCACAGCACGCTCGAGGATAACATACGACGCGTAGTCCAAAAACCAATTCTTATACATACCCGTAAGACGACGCGAGCTATCCTCTGCCGAGGTCAGCGCATCGTACTTACCCTTAGGCGCATCGTCCGCAACATCGAGGTCTGTCTCCTCCTGAGCGACAACATCACCCTCAACCTGAGACTCTTCGGCCTCAATAATATCTCTCTTATCCTCCATTAGTCAAGCATTTTCAGGTTTTCGACAATATCCTCCTCCACGCGTAGGTTATCCACGATGAAGTCCTTTCTATCGGGCGTATTCTTACCCATATAGAAGGCGAGCAAGTCACCAATAGGATCATCCTTGGTCAGGCGCACCCTATCGAGGCGCATACCATCGCCGATGAACTCCTTGAACTCCGCTGCCGATATCTCACCAAGACCCTTGAATCGCGTAATCTCAGCCTGAGCGCCGCACTTCTTAATCGCCGCAACACGCTCCTCGTCGGTATAGCAGTAGTGCGTCTCCTTCTTATTGCGGACACGGAATAGAGGCGTCTGCAAGATGTAGAGGTGACCCTTGCGAATCACATCGGGGAAGAACTGCAAGAAGAACGAAGTGAGCAGCAGACGGATGTGCATACCGTCGACATCGGCATCGGTTGCGATGATGACCTTGTTGTAACGCAAGTTCTCCATATCCTCCTCGATGTTGAGCGCCGCCTGCAAGAGGTTAAACTCCTCATTCTCGTAGACCACGCGCTTAGTGAGGCCGTAGCAGTTGAGCGGCTTACCTCGGAGCGAGAATACCGCCTGCGTGCGAGGGTCGCGTGACGAGGTGATAGAGCCCGACGCAGAGTTACCCTCGGTGATGAATATCATCGTCTGCTCAGCAAGTTCGTGCTTATCGGTATAGTGTACCTTACAGTCGCGCAGTTTCTTATTATTGAGCGACACCTTCTTTGCCGCCTCACGCGCCTTCTTTTGCACGCCCGAAATAGCCTTGCGCTCCTTCTCATTCTCCACAATCTTGCGCTGCAATGCCTGCGCAGCATCGGGGTGCTTATGTAGGTAGTTATCCAAGTTCGTAGCAAGGAAGTCACCCACAAACTGACGCATCGTAACGCCCTCCTCCTTATCTCTCGAGCCGAGTTTAGTCTTAGTCTGCGACTCAAATACAGGGTCGTCGACTCTTACCGAAATAGCGGCAATAATCGAAGTACGGATGTCGGCAGGCTCATAGTCCTTATGATAGAACTCCTTGATAGTCTTAGCAATAGCCTCACGAAAGGCCGCCTGATGCGTACCGCCCTGAGGTGTGTACTGGCCATTGACAAAGGAGTAGTATGTCTCGCCATAGCCATTGCCGTGCGTGATAACCACCTCGACATCCTCGCCCGAAATATGCACAGGGGCGTAGAGAGGCTCACTCGAAAGGTTGTCGTTCACAAGGTCCAAAAGGCCATTCTTCGAGAGGTATGGCTTGCCGTTGAGCACAACCGTAAGGCCGAGGTTGAGGTAGGTGTAGTTCTTAACCATCTGCTCGACAAACTCGAGGTTATAGCTATACGAGCCAAAGACCTCGGTGTCGACCACGAACTCCACATATGTACCATTAGCCTCCGCAACGCCACTCTCCCTTCTATCGGTGAGCTCCAAGCCCTTTGAAAAGGTTACCGTACGCGCCTCGCCATTACGCACCGAGCGGGCGAGGAAGTGACTCGACAGCATATTAACAGCCTTGACGCCGACGCCATTCAGACCCACGGTCTTCTTGAAAGCATCGCCGCCATACTTACCACCCGTATTCATCTTGCTCACCGCATCGGCAAGCGCCTCCAACGGAATACCACGACCATAGTCCCTAACCGTGACCTTATCGCCCTCGATGGTTATCTCGATGCGCTTACCAGCGCCCATAATAAACTCATCGATGGAGTTATCTACGATCTCCTTGATAAGCACATAGATACCGTCGTCGGACTGCGTTCCGTCACCGAGCTTTCCGATGTACATACCTGGTCGGAGGCGTATATGTTCACGAGGCGATAGCGTGATAATCGCATCTTTGTCATACGACGCCACCTGATTTTCCAAACTCTGCTGTTCTGCCATACTATATTTTCAACTCTTTCCTTCTAAACTACAATCTCCTCACTCCTGCAACCACTGCAACTACTTCGCAGCGCGTATCTCAGCCAACACCTCTACCATATCCTCACGCACCTGAGTCATCACATCCTTGATATCACGGCTGCGCACCTCCTCCGCTGGGATTGGAGGCAATACCTTAATGGTTATCTTATTGCTCCAATTAATCAACCAGCCCTTGCGAGTCATAGTATTGGTGCCGTCGAGGACGATAGGCAGGATTGGCACCTCAGCATCCTTGGCCAAGATGAAGGCACCAGCCTTAAAGTTATGAATCTGTCCATCCTTCGAGCGTGTGCCCTCAGGGAAGATAGATACCGAAGCACCCTTAGCGAGCCACTCCTTACCTCGTGTGTGAACGAGCTGCATCGCCTCCTTGGCACTTGCACGGTTAATGACGATATCGCCATGTGCAAAGAGCAGACGGCCAACGATAGGGATTCTATATACCTCCTTCTTCGACACCCACTTAAAGACGAGCGGCAAGTTATAGATGCTGAGGATGTCGACCATCGAGTTATGGTTAAGCACCATAACATAAGCCTTCGTCGGGTCGATATTCTCCATACCGACCACCTCACGCTTCATCTTAGGCGCAAGACCGAAGACCACATCTGTGATCCACTTTGAGAGTCGATGCACCACAAAGCGCTTTTTATCAAATGGATAGCACACCACAAGGGCGATGAACGATGCCACATACAACACGAGGGCAACGAGCAAACAAACGAGGTAATAGAGGATAGTTAACATAATAAACGCTGTTAGAATCGTACAAATAGTTCAAATCGTGCAAATGTAGCAATTTTTTATGGATTTACAACGCACGCAATATGAAAAGTTTTCAACAATGGAGGGTGCCAAAGCGAGGAATCTATCACCAGCGAAGCTCGATAATCATCACCGACGATGACCTTCACACCTCGGCAATGGAGGCGCGCACGAACAACTATTTCGCGTATCGGGGTGGATAGTTTGCAAAATTTGTGTACTTTTGCACCAAATTCTAAACTTATAAAGAGATGACAAACACACCTTCATGCCCCAAGTGCGGTGGCGAAAACACCTATTTCGATGGCTCACTAAATGTATGTCCTGACTGCGGTCACGAGTTCAACCCAGGCGAGGAGAGCACTGAGGCAGACACTGTTGCACGCGACAGCAACGGCGCAGAGCTCTGCGATGGCGACGCTGTGACAGTTATCAAGGACCTCAAGGTTAAGGGCTCGTCGATGGTTATCAAGCGAGGCACAAAGGTAAAGAGCATCAAGCTTACCGACAACCCAGAGGAGGTTGATTGTAAGATTGATGGCAGCAGCATCGTCCTCAAGACCTGCTTCCTCAAGAAGTAACGATAGCACTTGTGTGCTACAAAAATAGGGATGTCCGACCAAAGTCGAACACCCCTATTTTTTTTGCTTAGTAGTAAGTAAAGTTTTCTTATAATGTGTTTAGTTAATGTTATTTGTGTGTCGTTTTTCAATCGGAGAGCAACGATATAAATAAAAACTTAAATAGCAAAGGGGAGGGGAATTGCCCCCTCCCCTTCAATTTATAAAAATAAGAGATATTAGTCCTTCACTCGTACCTCGATCGTAAGGCCGATATGCGCCAATCGCTCCTTGAGCTTTGGCAGCTCCTCGTCCATAAACTTCTTGCGCTCGAGCTGCTTGATATGATCCTTCGCACCTTCGGCGACAAAGAAACCTATGCCACGACGGTTGAAGATGATGCCGTCTGCCTCCAAGTGCTCGTAGCTACGCATCACCGTATTGGGGTTGACACCCACCGAGGTGGCCATCTCCCTTACCGACACCACCCTCTCGCCCTCGAGCCACTCACCCGCAAGCACGCGCATAGATATCAGCTCGTAAATCTGTCGCCATATAGGCTTATCCTCTGAAAACTGCATAACCTTCTATATCTTTATTTCGCGCTTGCGGAGCAGGTAGTAACCCAAGGGCCACACCACTGCCGCCAACGCAATATTGCACCACATCTTCACATCCTGCACCATATCCGCAGGCGAGAACTCGACGATAACGAGCTGCGCCACCGCCACCGCCACCATAGCCACCACATATGGCATTACGACACTCTTGCGCCTTATGACATTGATAAGTAGCATACCGGCGTGCGTACCAAGGAAGCCGATGTAGAGATACTTATTCTTATATATGAGTGTCATCATCATCTCGGTATCGATATAGCCATCGCCACCGAACGGCAGTAGCTTCATAGCGATGAACGCCGACAGCGAATATACCGCCACTACCCACACCGCCAGCACCACCGTGGTGTTGAGCAGTATGAAGCAGTAACGCTCCGCAAGCGACACGGGCAGCGTAAGGCCAACGATGGCCGAACCCTTGTCGTTGATGCTCTTGAACGAGATGTAGAGACTAAAGAGTATCGCCGTAAGTGCCACGGTGCTACCCACCGTAAGTGCCGTCACTGCCGCACGCGAGATGAAGGCCAGAAGCAGTGGAAAGCCAAAGGACCAGAGTAGCAGCGCAGCGTAGTGCCTGCGATACTCGGTGTAGCTCTTACGGAAGAGCCACCACACTCTATTAAAACTAAACTCCTTCATAAGCCTACCATTTTACCTGTCTGCGGCGCAGCGCCACATAACACAATCCGTACATCGCCACAGGTATCGCACAATAGATACCCTTGAGCACCTTAAGCACCATCTCCTCGTCCTCGATAGTTATATTAATGGTGTTATCGTAGACAAGATGCAGTTCCTCAGCGATCTCCAACGAGCCTACAAACACCTGCATAAGGAGCAAGAAGCCCACAAAGGCAATGACATATGAGAGGAGGATGCTTCTGCGCGAGACGATATTCATAAAGAGGGCCAACGCCGCCACAATCTGCACACCGACATAAGGGCCTACGGCAAAGATATCCCAGCCCAAGTCGGTAAGCATAGACTTAAAGCCCGCACCCTCGACATCGAACACACCCACTACGAGTAGCGACAGCACCGACATCGCATACACCAACACAGGCATCACCACCGCATTGTTGAGTACCATAAAGAGCCAGCGCTCGAAGTTCGACACAGGAATCGTCATAGCGAGTGTTCGCATCTTAGCATCACGCAATGGCTGCACCGCAAGTCTTGAAAAGGCGAAAGTAGCAAAAAAGTAGATAAGACCCACCATCAATGCCCACGCCGTCACATCGCTATTAAGTACACCGAAGAGCGCAGGGATGCCAAACATCGACAATATATTGAAAGCATACTGCTTCAACTGCACCATATAATGGTGGCGAGCAAAAGCCCCAAAGCGACCAAATGAAAAGCTATTCATAACCACTACTTTTTATTAAATACATAGGCTATCTCGTTGCGGTTGGTGGTGGTGGCATTGAAGAGGAGCTCGATGTTGAGCTGCGTCTCCGCATCGTTGTCGTTGTGCATAACCGCCATATCGCCAGCTATCGTACTCTCCGAATATATCACCTTATCGCCCTCCGACACCTTGCCAAACTTGAGTTTCGAGCAAATCTCTGCCGTTGTGGCATTGAGCGCTACGCCCTGCGTGTCGAGGATAACGATATTATCGAGGAGCTGCTCAACCTCGGCCACCTGGTGAGTCGAAATCACAACCATACGCCTCTCGTCTACATAACCGGCCAATAAACGACGGAACACGCTCTTCGATGGGATATCGAGGCCGTTGGTAGGCTCATCCATAAGCAGCATCTCGACATTGCACGCCAAGGCAAAGGCGATGTATGCCTTCTTGCGCTGACCCATAGACATTGAGTGGAGGCGCTCCTCAGGCCTTACACCAAGTTCCTGACAGTATCCGAGCATCTGACCCATATCGAAGCGGGGATAGAATGGCGCTGTGATGCGGGCATACTTCTCGAGCGAGATGTTTGGCAGGTCGAACTCCTCAGGGATAATCATCAGCTCACGAAACATCTCCACCTTGCGGTCAAAGGGGTTCATACCGTCGACCCTTACCGAGCCACTATTTGGGCGGATGATGCCGCAAATGAGTTTAAGAAGTGTGGTCTTGCCGATGCCATTACAACCGAGCAGACCGTGAATATGTCCACGCTCGAGCGTGAGCGATATGTTACTCAGCACCGAGCGAAATGGAGCATAACCGAAATTTAACGACTCTACCTTAATCATAACTTCACTATGTTTTTAATGTTTGACAAGTTATCTGTTTAGTGTATTACGCAACTAATACACCACAAAGGTAGAGATTATTTTCTTCTTTGCAAATTTTTTCGCAAATATTTTTCACATTCGCCTCCCAGCACCCCATCCTATACACACGCATACACGCGATTTTATAGATATAGGTACGAAAAATTCCGATAAAAAAGTGCGGCGAAAATTTGGAATTGCAGAAAATAGAAAATATATTTGCAGTGTATTAGTCATATAATACACCAATAACCTACAAGCAACACCGCAACGCAAGGCTTGTAAAAATCAGGACTCGCAGCAGAAAAAAGTTGCAGAAAAATTTGGAAAATTTGTGGGGGGGGGTAAATTTGTAGTACATTTGTATAACGGTTACCTAAACAGACGAGCTCCCCACCCTGCGCTGGTAATAACTAAAAACAAGTAATATGAAAAGATTTGCATTTGCAATCATCGCCACCATCGTGGCAGTTGCAGCATCAATGGGCAGTGCAGCGGCACAGAGGTACGCCGTAACGGGTCGTGTGGTATCTACCACCGCAGAACCTATCGCCTACGCCACCGTCGTGGCACTCAAGAACGGCGAGCAGGCGTCGGGCTCAACAACCAACAGCGAGGGTGAGTTCACCCTTTCCCTCCCCGTAGGCGACTACACTATTAATTTCAGCTTCCTCGGATACAAGAGCGTAGTACGCGAGGTAGCCATTAGCGAGGATCTATCGCTTGACGACACTACCCTCGAAGAGGATTCGGAGCGCATCGATGAGGTAGTGGTCGAGGCTCAGCTCATACGACGCGAGGCCGATCGCTTTGTGGTCGACATTGCCAACTCACCGGTAGCCATAGGCAAGGATGGCGAGGAGCTTCTCAAGACAGCCCCAGGCGTATGGATTCAGGACGACAAGGTCTCAATCAATGGTTCATCTGGCTCGAAGATATATCTCAACGACCGCGAGGTCAAGCTCGAAGATGCGCAGCTTATGGCCTATCTGCGCTCGTTGCGTGCCGCCGACATTCAGCGCATCGAGGTGATACCTCAGTCGGGTGCCGACTACGACGCCTCAACATCGGGCGGTATCATCAAGATTACCACTAAGCGCAACCTCGATATGGGTCTTATGGGCTCAGCATCGCTCGTGGTAAATGGCGCCAAGAGTATGTATAATGTAATGCCGTCGTTATCACTCAACTACAATCAGGGCAAGGTGAACGCCTATGGTCGTGTGTGGGCAGGCACAAATGGACAGGAGTACAAGACCACGGAGCACACCGACTACACCTCTGGCTCGGTGATTGACGCCGCAACCGATATGGACGACAGCTCCACTTGGGCGGGTGCAAATGTGGGCGTTGTCTACGACATCACACCAAAGCACAGCATCGGAGCAGAGATCCAGCATAACTATTGGGCGAACAAGAGCCTCACCGACACCTGGACAGAGCGTTCGCTTGCCGAGGCGGTGGAGCGTAGCGAGGGTGACTACAAGAGTAAGTCGGTGAGCAATATGACCACCGCAACACTCAACTACATCTACAAGCTCGACGACAAGGGTTCACTCCTCAAGGTCATAGGCGACTATACCCGCTCAAGCTCGCCCAACAACAACGACTTCCACGACATCAACTTCAGCCCCGCAACACCTACCATCGTGCGCGACTCGACATATCGCTACGACTCGCAGAGCATCTACCAGCTTGCCACCGCCACGGTAGCCCTCGAGAAGGTGTTAACACCCAAGGTTAGCCTTAAGGCTGGCGTTAAGTACACCTATAATAATAACGCCAACAACGCAATATACGAGTATCTTAAGGATGGTGTTTGGAATCTTAACACCGTGCAGAGCTACGACATCGGTTACAGCGAGAACATCGGCGCAGCATACGCCATCGTCACCGCACGCCTCGGCCGCCTGAACCTTGTCGGAGGCCTAAGAGGTGAGCAGACTTGGTTCCACTCGAAGGATGGCTCGGTGAAGCAGAACTACTTTGACCTCTTCCCTAATGCCAACATCTCGTACGCCTTGACCAAGGATGGCGCCTACTCGCTCGTCGCACAGTATGCCCGCACCATATCACGACCCTCGTTCTGGGCCCTATCACCCAACGAGACCAAGATATCGGAGTATATGATTCAGCGAGGAAACCCCAACCTTAAGCCCTCGTACGACAACTCCCTATCGGTGACTGCGGTGCTCAAGTACAAGTACACCATCACCATTGGTATGGGCATCAAGCAGAACGGTATTCAGCAAGCGACACTGGTCGACGATGAGAACCCTGAGCTACTTATTTTGCAACACATCAACTACCCTACGCTCAACAACTTCTTCGCGTCGGTGAACCTGCCATTCCAGATTACTAAGTGGTGGTCGGCAAACCTCAACACCACGGCAATGTACCTCGGTCAGCGCATCCACCCCGACGAGCCTATACGCCGCAACTTTATGGTCTATGCCAACGCCCAGATGTCGTTCTCGCTACCTAAGAACTTCTTTATCGATGTCGACGGCTTCTATATGCACGGAGCACAGGCGGGCAACACACGCATCGGTGACAATGGCAATATGAACATCTCTCTCAAGAAGCGAATGTTCGACAATAAATTAACCCTCACGCTCGGTGCCACCAATCTTCTCTCTCCCGTGCAGCGCATCTACATCGAGGAGGAGAGCTTTAGCCGCGTGATGGAGGCGTCGCAGCCTTGGAGCAGGCTCGCCATAAAGTTCCAGGTGTCGTACAACTTCAACACCGGCAAGCAGTTCCGCGCAAGGAGCGTCGAGAGCGGCTCAGCAGAGGATAGAGGCCGTATCAGCACAGGACAGTAACGAATCGTAAAACACTTAAAACCACACAACTATGAAACGCACATTGCTAATATTCAGTCTTTTTGCACTTGCAACACTCACTTCGTGCATCACCATCTCCATCGGCGAGAGCGCCGTTGGCCCCGTTGAGGAGCGCACCATAACCATCGGCGAGGAGGAGATTACCGCCATGGCCGTATCGAGCGGTGCCGATGTCATCGTCGACAGCACCGTAGCTCGAGGTGAGGTACGCGTACTCACCCACACCGACATCTTCGACAACCTAAAGATTGAGGTCGAGGACTCAACGCTGGGCATCGGCCTTAAGTCAAGCCAGCTACGCGCCAAGACCTTCGAGGTGCGCGTGCCTGCATACAACTACAATGTGGCGGCACTTTCTGGCGGCAGCGACCTCGAGTGGAAAGGCTGCAACGCCAACGACCTCACCGTAGCAGTATCGGGCGGTGCAGACATCGAGATAAGCGGCAGATGCACCAACCTCGTCGTAGCAGCCTCAGGCGGTGCCGATGCCGACTTTGAGGAGCTCATCGCTGAGAGCGTCAGCGCAGCAGCTTCGGGCGGTGCTGATGTCATCGTCTATGCCACAAAGAGCCTCGAGGTCAACGCCTCAGGCGGTGCCGATGTCTACTATGGTGGTAACCCTGCAAACAAGAGCATCAACAAGACAGGTGGCGCAGATGTCTCGGCAATAGACTAACTCGCGCGCTGAGTTTTACTCATAAAGCTCCATACTCCCAACCAAGACGGTCTATGTTTTGGCTGGGAGTATCTTTTTTGCGAGTAATTTTGCCATAATTAAGATAATGTATTATCTTTGTATAATTTATTCACCCAAGACGATGGGTATGAGAAGGTCACTATTTCAAAACATATTGTGGTTACTGCCTGCCGAGGCGGCGCACAACATACGAATGGCACTTATGGGCCTCGTGGGTAAGATACCTACGGGCAAGTGGTGGCTAAGGCTATGTCACGCACCACGACGCGAAAATCTCGAGCGCGAGGTCTTCGGCATCCACTTCCGTAACCCTATTGGCGTAGCTGCGGGCTTCGACCCCAATGGCGACAGGCTCAACGAGCTCGCTGCCACGGGCTTTGGCTTCGTAGAGATAGGCTCCGTGGTACCACGCCCACAGCCTGGCACACCCCGACCACGACTGCACCGTATGCGTAGCATCGACTCGCTCATCGACAACTCGGGATATCCGAGCCTCGGACTGGAGTATGTGCTCAACAATGTGCGAGAGCGCAGCAGCTACACGAGCAACCTTGTCATAGGCTGCAACATCGGCCGCCTCACAGCATCGCACGCCGAAGATACGGTCAAGGAGTACCTGCGCGTATTCCGCAATATGTACCAATATGTCGACTTCTTCGTCATCAACGCAGCGTGCAACACCGCCTCGAAGCGCTATGTACCCCGCACACGCGAGGAATTATTAGCCCTCCTTGAGCCACTCTTCGAGTTCCGTCGCGGACAACTCGACTACCGACCTATACTCCTCAAGATATCGCCAGACCTAACGAATGAGGAGATTGACACCGTGGTTGATGTACTTATCGAGACGCCTCTTGATGGCATCGAGGCCGTAGCTGGCTCACTCGATATGGCTACCGAGCACAAGGGTGCGCTTACGGGAGCAAAACTCACCAAGAGGGCAATAGAGGTGGTGCGATACATCGCCAACAAGACCGAGCACAACTACCCCATCATCGGCTCAGGAGGTATGATGGAGGCCGAGGATGTGCGCCGTATGATGGAGGCGGGAGCCTCGCTTGTGGCACTAAATACGGGCATCAGAGAGAATGGACTTAGGCTGCTAAAGCGCGCAGCGAAGGAGATTGCAAACATTAAGCGTGAATAAGAGATGAACGCAACGATAATAACCATTGGCGATGAGATTCTCATCGGCCAGATTGTAGACACCAACAGCGCCTCGATATCGCGTAAACTAAATGCCATAGGCATAGCCATCAGCGAGAAGATATCGATTGGCGACACTAAGGAGGCTATTGTCACCACCGTAAAGAGGGCGATGCAGAGTTCCGAGGTGGTAATCATCACCGGCGGCCTTGGCCCTACTAAGGACGACATCACCAAGAGCACACTTGCCGAGATGTTCAACTCGGCAATGCGCTACGATGAGACCGAGGGTGAGCACATACGCACACTCCTTGCGCGACGCGGTATAGCCTTCACGGAGCTTAACCGCAACCAAGCCCTTGTGCCAGAGTGCTGTACGGTGCTACACAATGCCCACGGCACAGCCCCAGGAATGTGGTTCGACACACCTACGGGTGGCGTTGTGGTATCGCTACCAGGCGTACCCTTCGAGATGGAGCACCTAATGGACGACATCGTGGTACCACGCCTCGAGAGCCGCTTCCAGCTGCGCAGCATCGTGCATACCACCATCATCACGCGAGGCATACCAGAGTCGATACTTGCCGAGCGCATCGCTGCGTGGGAGGATGCCCTACCCGACTATCTGCACCTTGCCTATCTCCCAGCACCCAACATCGTGCGTCTGCGCCTATCGGCGTACGACATAGACAAGGCTGAGGCCGAGAGCGCTATAAACATCGAGATCGAGAAGCTACGCGCCATCATTGGCGACAACATTGTCGGCATCGAGGGTGCAACTATCGAGAAGCTCGTTCACGATATGCTCCTCCAGCGAGGTGCGACGCTCGCCGTAGCTGAGAGCTGCACGGGAGGCACCATAGCCGCGAAGTTCACCGCCATAGCAGGTGCCTCGCAGTACTTTATGGCTGGCATAGTATCCTACTCCAACGCCTCGAAGTGCGACATCCTCGGCGTAAGAATGGAGGACATCGAGCGTGAGGGTGCCGTCAGCGAGTGCGTAGCACGACAGATGGCAGAAGGGGCAAGGCGCGTTGCAGGGGCGGACTACGCCATAGCCACAACCGGCATCGCAGGCCCTACGGGAGGCAGCGAGCTTAAGCCCGTCGGCACGGTATGGATTGCCGTAGCGACACCTACGGGCACTATTGCACAGATGCGTAATTCGGGCACCGACCGTGGTCAGATTATAAGTCGCGCCTCGGCATATGCCATTGAGATGCTATACAACGAACTCAAGGCTTAACATATTAGGACACAAACTACTAAGCTATGATACGATCTATATTAGACACCGACCTTTACAAGTTCACCACATCGTACGCCTACTTCAAACTCTACCCACAGGCGATAGGTACATTCACCTTCAACGACCGTGCTAAGACACAGTTCGACAAGGACTTCCTCGAGGACCTTATGGCAGAGTTCAAGGCCCTGGAGCGCATATCGCTCTCGGAGGATGAGTTCAACTATATGATCAACAACTGCAAGTACATCCCTCAGAACTACTTTGAGTGGCTCAAGGGCTTCCACTTCGACGCCTCAAAAATTAATGTATGGCTCGACGAGGAGCAGCACTTGCAGATCAATGTTACGGACTATATGTACAAGGTTACGCTCTACGAGATTCCTATTCTTGCCACCGTATCGGAGATGTTCCACCTGAGGAATAGCTACGACGCTGAGGCAATGATCGAGCGTCTTGAGCAGAAGGAGCAGATAGCGCGCGAGAATGGCCTTATCTTCTCGGACTTTGGTACGCGTCGCCGCTTCTCGTACGATGTACAACGAATGGTCGTAAAGCACCTCAAGAATAATCCTTGTGGCTGCACCGGAACATCGAACTGCCACCTCGCTATGGAGCTCGATATGAAGATGATAGGCGCATATCCTCACGAGCTGCCAATGTTCATCGCAGCGGTAAATGGTGGCCCTCGTAACGCCAACTACCTAACTATGGAGGACTGGGTTAAGGTTTACGACGGTTACCTTGGCACAGCACTTACCGATAGCTTTGGTTCGGAGGTATTCTTCAATAACTTCTCGAAGAAGCACGCCAGCCTCTTCGACGGTGTGCGTCACGATTCGGGCGATCCTATCGCCTTCATCGATATGGCAATCGCACGATACAAGGAGCTGGGTATCGACCCAATGACCAAGTGCATCGTCTTTAGCGACTCGCTCAACTTCGAGAAGGCCGTTAAGATTAAGAACGCGTGCGAGGGCCGCATCAGATGTATGTTCGGCATCGGCACCAACCTCACCTGCGACACAGGTCACGCATCATGCAACATCGTAATGAAGCTATCGTCGTGCCAGATTAACTCACGCAAACCTAAGGAGTTGTGCGTCAAACTTTCGGATGTCGAGGGTAAGGAGATGGGCGATCCAGATGAGGTACGCGTATATCGCTACTTGCTCCGCAATCAAGGTGTGAGGAAGTAATAAGCAAGGCGTAAACAACGCATTTTTAGGGCTCGAGACTTCGGTTTTCGAGCCTTAATAAATAAATATATTTATAAATACACACAGAGGTATTGCAGATTGAGAAAATTTGTGTATCTTTGTGCGCTTTTGTGCCGCGGTGGCACTAAGTTAAAAATTAAGTACAATGAAAGTTTGTGAAATCACTGGCAAGGTAGCGATGGTGGGTAACAATGTTTCTCACTCGCACATCCGCACCAAGCGTAAGTTCTCGCCAAACTTGAGAACAAAGCGTTTTTGGTCTGAGGAGGAGAACCGCTGGATCACTTTGAAGGTATCAGCAGCGGGTATCAAAACAATTAACAAGAAGGGTCTT